>PMZA01000243.1:6033-6265 GCA_003170595.1 Armatimonadota bacterium | reverse complement strand
AAGCCGGGGTTGGCGAGGAGGTTCGGAGCGGCTGCGTGGCAGAGGTTGCCACCTGCCCAGAGGGCCACAATCATCATGCATACCGAGAGACGCGCCATTGCCATCACCCTTGCGTAGGACTTCTGCTTTGGAGCCGACCTCCGCCGTGTTGTTGCGGATCAATCCTCAACCATCGCCAGCGCCGCCCCGATAGGCGCCGTCTCGCCCTCATGAACCAGTATCTTCGTGATCG
>PMZA01000243.1:0-5984 GCA_003170595.1 Armatimonadota bacterium | reverse complement strand
AGCCAGAAGAGGATCGTGGCCTCCTGATCGGTGCGACCAAGCGTCGGCAGGATCAGCGTGGTGCTCATCGCAGATCACCGCGCGGCCGCTTGCACCGTGACCACCATGTCGCCTCTGGACTTGATGCCGACGCGCCCCTGAATTGGCCTGCCGTCGTCGTCGATGCCGTCGGGGCCGACGCTGTAGATGACGAAGACGCCCGCGCTCAGCTTCGACCGCAAGGGGCCGCCGGAGAAGGCGTCGACGGGGACCGGGCGCAGGTAGGTCGGCACGAGGTCATGCAGCGAGGCGGGTAGCTCGCCTCGCTCGAGCAGGTAGCACCTCGCCGCCAGCCGCGCCTGACGAAGGCTGGCCGTCGTCCGAGCGTCCGCGAACCGGAACAGGAAGGGAGGGTAGAAGTCCGTCTCCATGCGAGCGAGGTCGTTCGTGGCCGGCGGGACAGGTCTCCTGAGGCGGTAGGGCAGCCGCTCGGTCGCGCGAACCTGGTCGAAGTACCCCAGGACTTCGCGCCAGGCGCCTGCCACTTGCGCGAAAACCCTGGCGGCGTCGCGTGCCTCGATGTAGGTCTTCCCGCTCGCCTCCGACCCGGGCCGCTCGTCTGTCAGCAACCCCCGGGGGTCATCCCCGAGATCCTTAAGCGTGATGAGGGCGAACCGCTCCTCGCCATCGAGGATGTCCGCAAGCCGTACCCGCCGGTCCTCGATAGTCGCCAGGCGGCTGATGACGTGCCTCAGTTGCGCGGGCGATAGCCTCGGCACCGCCTCGTCGAGAGCCTTCGCGCCCATAGATTCGCAGGCGTCGCCCACCAGGCACGCGATGATCGTGCGCTGCGTCGCCACCTGCTGGGCCATCTGCATGCAGTCAAGGGCGCTGTCGGCCGCTTCGGCGAAATGTCCCTCGCTCCTGCGCACCTCGGCCTCCATGGCGAAGAGTCGGGCGAAGTCTCTGAACCTGGCAAACTCCGGAACCATCTGCCCGGTATCCTCAAGGCTCTGGTAGGGAGGTATGAGGCACTCCTCGCCCAGGGCCTGGCGCACGACGGCCAACACATCGGCATACAGCGCGACCCGCTGCGGCAGGGGCAGCCCGAAAGGGCCGATCTCCCACTTGTCCGGAAGTGGCTGCGGCGGAGGCTTCGCTGGCGGCTTGAGCTGCGAGAAGTCTGGCGGCTGGTCACTGGCCAAGCCCCGCGCGACATCTATCTCGTGCATGCGCCCGAAGGCCTGGAGATACAGGTCCCAGGCATTCGGGGCGGGCATCACGACCGGTAGCGGCTGCCAGGTCGTCCATGGACGATCGGCGGGTGCTCCGGCGACCACCAACATACCGACCATAGCCGCCATCGTCAGCATGGGCTAGCTCACCCCAAGGGGCCACGGTACTCGCGCACGCGCTCAACGAAATGCCGGTAGTTCTCCATCGGCACCTCGGGCTGGACGTGATGGTCGAGGGACACCGCGTAGCCGCCGCGCTTCATCATCGCCGGCACCACCCGCTCGACCTCGGCGTCCACCTCGGCCTTCGTCCGCTCGAGGACATGCTTGTCGACGCCGCCGATGATCTGCAGCGTCGGGAACTCCTCGCCCAGCTTCACGACGTCCATCCCGGCCTTGACCTCAAAGGGCAGGCAGCCAGTTACCCCGCCTTCGAGCCATAGCGGCAGGAGCAGCCTCACGTCGCCATCGGAGTCCACGATGATCGAGGTGACGCCCATATCGCGCAGCCAGTTCGTCAGCTTCTTGTACGCGGGCAGGAGGAACTCGCGGAAGAGGTTGGGCCCAACCAGCGGGCCGTTCGTATAGCACATGTCCTCCCACACGAAGGCGAAGTCCGGCGTGGTCTCGCGGATGGCGTGCTCGTAGACCGTCATCAGGAACTCGACGCGGTCGGCGATGATCTCGCGCATCAGATCGGGGTCGTCGTAGTACATGAAGAGCACCCGCTCGGCCCCGATGAGTTCGCGCGGGAAGCCGAAGAAGCCGTCCATGTGGGCGCAGACGACGACCTCGTCCTGCGCCTTCATCTCGGCCGCGATCTCGTCGAAGTTGGCCGGGTAGCGCTGGTCGATGACGGGGGCGAGCTGCTCCCGCATGGACTCGTAATCGCGCCGGGTCTTGATCGGATAGTCGAGGAACTGGGGCACCGAAGCGCCGAGCTTGCTGCTCTTGATCGTCCGCCCCCAGCCGTCGCGGTACATGACCCAGCTGTCGGTCTCCTCGAGGACCTGGTGTTCGGAGTGGCGGAGGAGGTACTGCTCGGGGCGGACCTGACCGTAGCGGATGACGTCGAAGTAGTCGAAGAGGTCGGGGCGGTCGCCCATGTAGGAGAGGACCGGGCACTTGATCCCAACTGGCAGGCCCTCCTTCTGCCAGCGCAGCCAGGTCTCATACCAGAAGCCGTGCTCGACGTGGCAGGGGCGGTCGACAGGCTCGAAGGCCATCGAAGCTCGGAACCGTTCGCGGTTGGTCATGGGATCAGTATCGCCTCAACGCTAAGATGTGTCGATGAGCAGGCCCGGTCATGGCGCGGGCTGGACCGTACGGATGATGTCGCCGGTCGACTTGGATGTCACGTTGCCCTGGATGGGCGAACCGCCGTCGTCCCTGCAGTCGGGGCCGACGCTGTAGATGACGAAGGCGCCGGTGGCGGCGTTGGCCAGCAGCGGTTTGCCGGAGAAGGGATCGGTCGGGATGGCCACGAGGTAGTCGGGCAGGAGATCCTGAAGCGATGCCGGCAGGCGGCGCTTGTCGATCTGGTAGCAGCGCACTGCAAGCCAGACCTGGCGGAGGGCCGACTGGGCTCGGAGTTCGGCATCGCGGAGCCAGATGCTGGACATGACCGGCTCCACGATCTTTAGGTACGGATCGGTGGGTTTGGGGATGTCCCCTCGCTCGCCGTAAGGTTTGGCGAGCCGGGCGCGCAGGTCTTGCCAGAAGGCATCGATGGCTTGCCACGACCCGGCGCGCATCTTGGCCATGAGGAGGGCCTGGGCGTCCTGGCTCATCGTATCGTCGGAGAACCACGGCAACTTCTCCGGGTGCGCCATGAGGTCCTTGAAGACGCGGCGGCTGAAGACCTCCTCGCCGCCGATGGTCTCCAGAAGAGGCACGCGCATCTTGTCGATGGCTTCGAGGCGACGGAGGGCCTTCTCGCAGCCGGCGCGGTCGAGGCCTGGGATGACCTCATCGAGGGCGCGGCGGCCGAGGTCCTCGCAGCCGACGCCGACCAGGTATCCGAGAAGCCATCGTGAGGTGGCCACCTGCTGGGCCATGGCTATGGCGTCAAGGGCGCTGGCGGCGGCGCCGTCATAGTCGCCCTTAGCGGCTGTCACGTGGGCGCGCATGGCCAGGAAGCGCGCCATCTCACGGAAGCCGATGTAGTACGGGAAAAGCTCGTCGTAGCTCTGCGGCGCGGGCAGGCGACAGGGCCGCGTGAGGGCCTGGGCGATCAGATCGGAAATGGGCGCGTAGAGGTTCACGCGTTCCTCGGGCGGGAGATCGGTCGGCCCCTCATCCCACCACTGTTGAGGTGTGAGTGCGTCCGGCGGCGGGATAGGGCGCGAGTGGCCGTGTGCGCGGTCGACCTTAGCTTTAGCGGCGATGGCCTGGAGGTAGGTGTCGTAGGCGTTGGGGTTGGGGTACGTAACGACCGGCGGCTGCCAGGTCTCCCATGACTGCGGCCCGGCCTGGGCGGCCTGGGCATGGCCGGACCGGGTGCACGCCGTCAGCAGGCAGACGACCGCTGCGGCAAACCCGAGATAGCGTTCCATGACGCGCGCCTCCTGGCCTCACCATATCAATAGGCCGTGCGTGTCGAGCGAGATGTCGAAGACGTGGGCGTCGGCCTCGCGGAGAGCCTTGCGCACGGCGTAGTCGCGGCCGGGCGGTGCGTAGAAGAGCATCGTCCCGCCGCCGCCGGCGCCGCAGCATTTTCCGCCGGTCGCGCCGTGGCTGAGGGCGATGTCGTAAAGCTGATCGAGCCGCTCGTTGGTGACGTCGGGATGGATCGACTTGTGGAGCCGCCAGACCTCGGCGAGGGCGGGCCCGAGGTCGTCGAGCCGCCCCTCGGCGAGCATCCGCCGGATCTCGCCGGCCAGCGCGTTCATCGCCAGGAGGACGTCGATAACGCGCTGGTCGTGCTGCTCGACGGCCGTCCAGGCGTGGTCGAGGATCGACTTCGCCGGGCGCGAGATGCCCGAGAAGGCGACGACGAGCCCGCGCTCGAGGTTGGCCATCGTCCCCGACGAGAGGTTGACGTGGTCGACCTCGATGCCGCGCCCGGTGGCGGCCGGCCAGTGGCGCATGAACTTGACCCCGCCGCCGGTCACCGGCGAATACTGGTCCTGCCAGCCGTAGATCGTGCGCAGGGCGCTGGCCTCGCAATCGCGGGCGGTCTCGGCCATCTCGTAGGCGGTCATGCGATAGCCGGTCAGGGCGTCCAGGAGCGCGATGAGGCAGGTGGCGATGGTCGACGAAGAGCCCAGCCCCGCGCCGCCCGGCATCTCGGAATAGGTGACGACCTCGAGGCCGCGGCTGACATCGAAGCGGCGGAGCACTTCCTGGGCGAGGCCGAGCTTGCCTCCGGCGTCGAGGTCGGCGGCGCTGGCGATCTCGACGGTCAGATCGCTCTGATCCGGCGCCTGCAGGACGATCCGCCCATCGTCGCGCCAGCGGGCGGCGGCGTAGATGTACTTGTTGATCGTGGCGTTGATCAGATCGCCGCCGAACTCGCGGCAGAAGCCGATGTGATCGGTCATGCCCACGAAGTCAATGCGCAGGGGTGAACGAGCGTTCACTGCATAGGCCGCGCTGGTCATAGGAACTGCCTCCCCGGTACTCCGCCAAAAGGCTGGTCGTCGGTAGCCGCTAGACCTTGAACCGCGTCCCGCCGGTGATCTCGAGATATCGGTCGTACTGGGCGGCCCATTCGTCGGCCTTGGTCGGCTGCCATCGCCCCAGGTCGAAGGACGCTGCCACCGCCGCCCGCGCCTCGGCCAGCGAGCCGAAGACCCCGTCCGCCATCGCCTGGATGATGCCGTTGCCCAGCGCCGTCGCCTCGTAGGGTCCGGCGATGACCTCGACCCCACAGGCGTCGGCCGTGCAGGCGTTGAGGAAGGTGTTCCTCGCGCCGCCGCCGATGACGTGGATGCGCTCAACGGTCGTGCCGGCGAGGTGGGCGAGGTTGGAGAAGACTTCGCGATAGGCGAAGGCGAGGCTCTCGAAGATGCAGCGCGCGTACTCGGCCGGGTTCTGGGGCGTGGGCTGAGAGGTCGTTACGCAGTAGTCGTCGATGGCCATCATCATGCTCGGCGGGTTGAGGAAGGCGGCGTCGTTGGGGTTGATGAAACGTCGGAAGGCCGGCGCGGCCTCGGCTGCCTTCATCAGCTCGCCGTAGTCCATCGTCACGCCGCGCTTCTCCAGGTCGACGCGGAGGCGCTGGACGAGCCACATGCCGGTAACGTTCTTGAGCAGGCGGATGGTGTTGCACACCCCGCCCTCGTTGGTCACGTTCGCGGCCAGGGCGTCCGGCCCGAGGACGGGCCTGGGCACCTCGAGGCCCACCAGGCACCACGTCCCCGCGCTGATGAAGCCCCAGGTCTTCCCATCGCTCAGGGCCGGCACGGCGACGACGGCGCTGCCGGTGTCGTGGCCCGCGCAGGTCCGCACGCGCAGGCGCGGGATGCCCATGTCCTCGGCCTGCTCGGGGAGGACGAGGCCGAGGTCGGCGCCGCTCTCGACGATCTCCGGCATGATGTCCAGCGGGAGGTCGAGGCGGTCGAAGATCCGCTTCTCCCACACCTTGTTGACCGGGTCGAGAAGCTGGCTGGTCGAGGCGATGGTGTATTCCGCCACGGCCTGCCCGGAGAAGAGATAGTTGAGCAGATCGGGGATGAAGAGCAGCTTCGAGGCGCAGTCGAGGAGCGGATAGCCCATCCGCTTGAGCGCGACAAGCTGGTAGAGGGTGTTGAGCTGCATGAACTGGAT
>PMZA01000367.1 GCA_003170595.1 Armatimonadota bacterium | reverse complement strand
GGGTGGGGTAGGGAAGGGGCGGAAGGGCGGAGGCAGGGCCATCACGTGCCATCGTGGGCTTACGTGCGTCGACGCTTCGCCTGATCGTAGAAACGCTTGCGGTCGCCGATCTGCCAGACGGTCACTGTCCGGGTCTTGTCGTCCACCTGATAGCCGACCCGGATATTTTGGAGCCGAAGCCGGTAGTGCCCTGGCGGTGCGCTCTTGATGGCGACGATACCCGAGGGCCGGGGATTCTCCTCCAGCGAGCTGAGGGCAACCAACACTCGGCGTCGCATGTCGGGCACCAACCGGTCGAGGTCCTTCTCGGCAGCTTCGATGAACACGACAGCGTAGCTCACGCGCCGTGCCTCTTCTTCATCTCCGCCAGCGACGTGCGCTTGCCGGTGTCCGCGCGCCGGCGCTTCGCCAGTTCCATCGCCATGCCCTCGTCCACCAGCGGCTCGTAGCGGTCGCCGCCCGCGGCCAGCCAGGCATCGAGATCGGTTCTGCGGAAGCGCCACTCGCGCCCCAGCTTGGCGGCCGGCAACGTGCCGGCTCGCGCCTTGCGGAGGATCGTGTCGCGGCTGGTCTGAAGGAACTCCGCAGCCTGCTCCACTGTCATGACGTCCTGCCCCATATCATACCGCCTCTGCATCGTCGTGCTACGTACTGCTGCATTATACCCGGGCGCGACGGGGGAGGGGAAGGCGGCCGGGCGAAGGTAAGGGCGAACACACGGGCCGGATCCGAGGCCGCGATAGATGCGCGCCCTCGTATGCGGCCCCTCCGAAACCCAAGGCGGACAAGCACAGGCTGGTGCTCACGTGGCGCTGTCGGGCTTATGGTGGCGCATTAGGGTCGCGACGCAGCGCACGAATTCGTGGATCCCGAAAGGCTTGCGGATCAGCGCATCCTCCGCGCCCGTCGGGTCCGAGCTGTACCCGCTGACCATCAGCACGATCGCGTTCGGGTCCGCCTTCTTGATCCGGCTCACGAGTTCGCGCCCCGAGAGATCCGGCATCTCGCGGTCCGTGATGACCATGAAGGGCTCCTCGGCGTGCGGGTCGTAGGTGCGCTGGAAGACCTCCCAGCCGACCGCCCCGTTCTCAGCCATCAGCACGCGGTAGCCCTCGGACTCGAGGATGGCCGCCATGAGCTTGCGCATGGCCTCCTCGTCTTCGACGACGATGACCGTCCCCCGCGCCCCGGTAGACTCCTCGGCCGCGGGCTCCTCGACGGGAAGCTCGAGGGTGATCGTCGTGCCCTGCCCCTCGACGCTATCGATCATGAGGCGGCCGTTGTGGCGCTTGAGGACGCCGTCGGCGATGGCCAGGCCGAGGCCCGTGCCATGCGCGCGCTTGGTCGAGAAGAAGGGCATCGTCGCCTTCTCGAGGACCTCGGGGGGCATGCCGCAGCCGTTGTCGCGGACGTGGATCTGAACGCAGCCAACGCCGAGGCGGGTGCTCAGCTCGATGTAGCCCTGGCCGCCGAGAGCGTCGCGGGCGTTCTCGATGAGGTTGACCAGGACGCGGCGCAGAGCCGTCTCATCCCCGCGCACCAGCGGGACCGGGCCGAGGCGCAGGCGGTACTCGACGACGTCGCCGTCGCCGGATATCTCGCCGCGCTTGAGGTCGACCGCACCCGAGACGAGGGCGTTAACGTCGATGGAGGCCAGCTCGTCCTCGGAGCCGGGGCGGGTGAAATCGCGGATTTGGCGGATCATCTTCAGGCAATCCTCAGCCGCCTGGGCGATGCCCTGAACGCGCTCGCCGAGAACCTGCGGGTCGGTGTCGGTGCCGAGGTCGACCTGGCGCAGGAGGAACTGGGAGCTGACCATGATGATGGCGAGGAGGTTGTCGATGTCGTGGGTGACCTCGGCGGCGACCTCACCCCAGGCGCCAAGATCGCGGAGGGGGGCGAGGTCTTCCTGCACCGACGTCTGAAGCGAGCGGAGGGTGTCGAGGGCGCTGCTCATACCGCCGGCGACGGGCACCTGAGCGGTCAGAGCCTCGGTGACCTTGGTGAGCTGAGCGGAAAGGATCTCGGTCTCGTGATGCTGGCGCCGGACGTTGAGAGCCTTCTCGACGATGCGCTCGACATCGCCGACAGAGTAAGGCTTCGTAAGGTAATCGATGGCGCCGAAGCGGACGGCGAGGCGGGCGGACTCGATGCCGGCGTAGGCCGTGACGATGGCGACCTGGATGTCGGGATGGGCGGTCTTGACGGCCTTCATGACCTCGGTGCCGCTCATGCCGGGCATGCGGATGTCGAGGAAGACGAGGTCGGGCTCGACGCGCTCGACCTCGCGGAGGGCGGTGTCCCCATCGGGGGCGGTGCGGACGTCGTGGTCCTCCTTGAGGATCATCCTCAAGGACTCTCGCGGGCCCTCTTCATCATCCACAATCAGTATGTTGCCGCGCATGATAGGGGCGATCCTCCAAGCACCTAGACCCTCGCGGGGTCCGGGTAGGGCGCAAGAGATATGCGGAAAACCAGGCTGCCATTCTCGCGATAGGCCTCGAGCTGGCCGCCCTGACTCTCGATGAGCCGCTGGCTGGCCGAGGGGCCGAGGTCGATGTCGGGATGCTCGAGGACGTAGGCCGGGTCGAGGAGGAGCTGCGGATCGTCGAGGCTGTCATCGGCGGCGCGGGAACGGACGAAGATGATGACCGGGAGGTCGCCGCCCTTGGTGGCCTCGAACCTGGCCTCGACGGTGACGGCGGCCCGCTCGACGCCGAGGGCGTAGCGGAGGAGATGGGACAGGGCGGCGGACATGAGGTCCGTGTCGACGCGGACCATGGGCAGGCCGCCGCTCATCCGGAGGGCGACGTAGGAGCGGGCGGTCTCGTCGAGCTGCTCGAGGCGGGNNTCGAGGCGGGCGACCGCGTGGCCGACGATCTCGATGACCTCGACGATCTCGCGGTTGGAGTCGGGCGACTCGGCGAGGGAGACGAGCTTGGTGACCAGGTCGTCGAGGCGGCGGACATCGCGGCGGACAAGCTCGGACCAGTGCTGGAACTCGGGGTCCTCAAAGTGCGCCGGGAGGACCTGGGCGAAGGCATAGATCGTCGCGAGGGGGTTCTTCAACTCGTGGGCCACGCGGGCGACGATCTGGTTGATGATCTCGGTGCGCTCGGCCTTGCGGCGCTCCTCGGCGAGGGCCTGCTCGGCGGTGATGTCCTCGAGGAGCATCATGCTGCCCATGAGGAGGCCGCGAGGATCGCCGAGGCGGCGGGTGGAGACGCGGAGGGCGACCTGGCCGCCGAGGACCGTGACGTCCTGGCCCGATACCTCCTCGCCGTCATAGGCGAGGCAGGCGTAGAGCATGTCACCCAGCGGCGAGGGCAGAGCGCGGAGGTCGTGGCCGAGGACTCCCTCGGCCTGGAGGCCCAGGACCCGGGCGGCGTAAGGGTTGAAGACGCGGACGGTGCCGTCGATGCCCAGAGTGATGAGGCCGCTCTCCATGGTGGAGAGAATCTGGGCGATGTACTTGTTGCGCGAGTCGAGTTCGCGGTGAAGCTCGGCCTGACGCACCGCCGCCGCGGCGCTGGCGGAGAGCATGAAAAGGCCCTCGGCCTCGGCGGGGGAGTAGGCGTCGCCCAGGGCCTTGGGGCCGACGATCATGATCCCGCGGAGGACGGCCTGGCTGAAGAGCGGGACGGCGAGGACGCCGCCGAAGGTCTCCATCTCGCGCAGCACGCGAGCGCCGCCCGTGCCGCGAAGGAGCGCTTCGCGCGTGATCACGCCGCGGGCGCGATAGAGCCACGAGGGCAGCGCGTCGGACACCTCGAGACGGCCGCTGCTCTCGAGGACGGGCGTGAGGCCCTCGCACTTCACGGGCGCGAAGCCGACCTCGTCGGGCTCCTGCCAGAGGAGGCAGTAGCTGACGCAGCGGGTCTCCTCCTGCACGGCGTCGCAGTAGGCGCCGAGAAGCTGGTCGCGGTCGGAGCTGCCGGTCATGCGGCGGATGACGCGGTGCAGGGAGCTTTCCGAGTGGCCGTTAGAGCCGTTCGTGCCCTGCGAGGGGGCGGCCTCATGAGGGGCATCGCCGGGCAGGTCTTCCGCGAGGGCGCGGCGTCCGCCGGCGGTCACGAAGGACATGATGGGCTCGATCTGGGCGCGCAACTGGGCCGGTGAACCGGAGGCGATGACCCAGAAGTCGGGCGTGAGGGTGCCGTCGATGCGCGCGCGCTCGGCGACGTCCTCGGGCGCGGCGCAGACGGTGACGCTGTGGGGATGAGTCGCCCGGACGCGGTTGAGGAGCGCGATGACGCGATCGGTGAAGGGGTCGCCCTGAAGAAGGATGACATCGACCGGGACGTTGGCCATCGAAGCGGTGGCCTCGGGGTCCACCTCGAAGACGGTGGCGAATTCCGCGAGGATGTCGCTGAGGCGGTCGGCGTGTTCGCCCGGGCTTGCAAGCATGGCTACGGTGATCATGGCTGGGTCGCTGCAAACGCACGCACGGCTGCCTGGACGGGTAGCCTCAGGGTGAAGGACGTGCCGTGCTCCCTATCGGATTCGAGCGTGATCCTGCCGGCATGCTCCTCGGCGATGGTATGACAGATCGCCAGGCCGAGGCCGGTGCCTTCAGTCTTGCTCGTGAAGAAGGGCTCGAAGACGCGCTCGCGCTGGTCGGGCGGGATGTAGCTGCCCGAGTTCCAGATGGTGACGTAGGCCTCGCCGGCCTGCTCGCGCGATGCTTGATGGAGACCGAGGCGAGCGCCCACCTGACCCCCTACCGGCGCGGCGTCGAGGGCGTTGAGAAGGAGGTTCATCAGCGCCTGGCGGAGGCGGGTTTCATCGCCCTTGACGATGAGGGGCTCGACCCGGACCTCGGTGCGGACGGTGATGCGGCGGGCATGGGCGCTGGCCGACAGTGACGTGACAGCGTCATGCACGAGGGCGACGAGGTCGACGGGCTCGCGGACGATGCTCGTCGGCTTGGCCAGGGTCATGAACTGCTGGACCAGCTCCTCGAGGCGGCCGACCTCGGAGCGGGCGACCTCGACGAAGGACTGGCGGAACTCGGGATCGTCGAGGCGCTGGGGCGCAAGCTCGGCGAAGGTGCGGATGGCGACGAGGGGGTTGCGGATCTCGTGGGCCAGGCCCGCCGAGATGGCGCGAAGGAACTTGAGCCGCTCGGCCTCGCTCTCGGCGCGGCGAAGGGCGTCCTCGGTGCGGAGGTCGCGGAAGACGATGCCGGCGCCCTCGCGGTGGCCCTGCGGGTCCTCCAGGACGAAGGTGCTGCACGCGAGCCAGATGTCGGCCGAGGGGTCGAGGGGCACGCGCGAGCTGGAGCTTATGGTGCCGACGTCGATAGCCATGTGGAGCTGGTTGCGCAGGACCTCGGGCAGAACGTTGGTCCACTGGTTGAGCAGGTCGTCCGGGGTCTTGCCCAGGAGGCCGCAGGCGGCGGGGTTCACGAGACGGATGACCTTGGACCGGTCGGCGACGACGACGCCACTTTCCATCCGGGCGAGGACCTTTTCGGTCCGCTCCTTCTCGGCGATGATCTGAGCGCGGAGTTCGGCGCTCTTGACGGCGATGGCCGCGTGGGCCGCGACGCTGCGCAGCAGATCAAGGTCGAGGGAGCTGTACATGTCGCGCGAGAGCTTGGGGCCGAGGACGAGGAGGCCGATGTTCTCATCCTCCCAGCGCAGGGGAACGAGGACATTGGCGCCCAGGGTCTCCAGGGCGCCCAGCTTGGCGACGGCCTCGGCCATGGCGCCGAAACGCACCAGTTGGCCGGACTCAAGAATATCGGCGAGACGGTCGGCTTCAAGGACGGCGGCCACAGCCACCGGAAGCTGACGCTGCGCCGGACGCTGGTCCGTGAGGCCCGTCACGCTCTCTGCGTAAGCCCCTCCGGCATTATGGTACAGGCCCTTCGGACTACGCAAGTAAGCCTCGACGAGGTCGGCGCCGAAGTAAGCCTGCGCGGCGTAGAGCATAGGCTGGAGGGTGGGCACGCCCGGTGGGGCGTGGACGATGGCCTGGCCCAGGGAGCCGAGAAGGCGGGCGATGCGGGCGCGCTCTTCCTGCAAAGCTCGCGAGAAAAGGCCGCCGTATACGTCGGCGAGGGGCCGGATCATCAAGCCGCCCACAGCACCGAGGCAGATGGTCACTACGGCCAACCTTCCGGGGTCGGACAGCCCCTTGCCCAGTAGCAGCCACACGGCCAGGGAGAGCGGTGCGACGACCGTGGCTAGGGCCAGGAC
>PMZA01000220.1 GCA_003170595.1 Armatimonadota bacterium | reverse complement strand
TCCGTGGCCGCAAGCGCGGCAAGGCGACGCAATAATGGCACGCAGCGTCAAGAAGGGGCCGTACGTCGACGCCCGCCTCAGCGGGCGGATCGCGGAGCTGAACCGGAAGAACGAGAAGCGGGTGCTGAAGACGTGGTCGCGCGCGTCCACGATCACGCCGGACTTCGTCGGGCACACGCTCGCCGTGCACAACGGCAACAAGTTCGTGCCGGTCTACGTGAGCGAGAACATGGTCGGCCACAAGCTCGGCGAGTTCTCGCCGACCCGGGCGTTCCGGGGCTTCAAGGCGAAGACCGAGCGCACCACCCGAGTTCGGTAGGCAGGGAGAGCATCGCAGATGGAAGTTCGCGCGCTGCACAAGTGGGTTCATATAAGCCCGACCAAGGTCGGCCGGTACTGCGACGTAGTCCGGCACCGCCCTGTGGATGAGGCCCAGCGAAACCTGGAACTGGATCGGAGCCCGTCGTCTTTCGAGCTTCTCCGGGCCATCAGGTCCGCCGTGGCCAACGCCGAGAACAATCACGGGCTCGACCCGGAAGAACTGGTCATCAAGGTGGCGTCCGCGACCGATGCGGTCCGGATGAAGCGCCTCCTGCCCAGGGCCCGGGGTCGTGCCGAAACGATACTTAAGCGATCCTGCCACATTCTCGTTGTCGTGACCGATGACGAGGCTGAGCGGGTGAAGGTTAAGCCCAAGGCCAAGGCCGCCGAGGCTGCGAAGCCCACCGGTAAGGCCGGCAAGACGGCGAAGAAGCCGGCTGCCAAGCCCGCGAAGAAGCCTGCGGCCAAGCCCGCAGGGAAGAAGACGCCGGCCAAGGCTGAAAAGCCCAAGCGCGCGCGTGCAGGTTCGGGCTCGTAAGGAGGACCGTGCATGGGTCAAAAGGTTCACCCATATGGCTTCCGCCTGGGAATCATCCGCCAGCCCCGCGGCCGCTGGTTTGCTACCGGTAAGTCCTTCCGGGAGTGGCTGGTAGAGGATCTCAAGATGCGGCGCTACATCAAGAAGACCCACCGCAACGCGGCGATCTCCGATGTTCTCATCGATCGGACCCGCGACAGCGTGACCATAACGATTGTGACGGCTAAGCCCGGCGTCATCATCGGCCGCGGCGGTAAGGACGTGGACGTCCTTCGCCAGCTCTTCGAGAAGATGACGGGCAAGAAGACGCGCGTCAACGTCGAGGAAGCTCACGAGCCGGACCTGAACGCCCAGCTCGTCGCCGAAAGCATCGCCCGCCAGATCGAGCGCCGTGTGTCGCACCGCTGGGCCATGCGCCAGTCCGTCGAGCGTGCCATGCGCCAGGGCGCCAAGGGCATTCGCGTGAAGATCGCCGGCCGCCTCGGCGGCGTTGAGATCGCTCGTTCCGAGTCCCTCGGCCCCGTGGGTCGCGTCCCGCTGCAGACCCTGCGCGCCGACATCGACTACGGTGCGGATGTAGGTCACACGACCTACGGCCCGATCGGCGTCAAGGTCTGGGTCTATCGCGGCGAAGTCCTGCCCGCCCGGAAAGCCCGCGTTGAGGAAGAGGCAGCTATCGACGCTCTCGTCGACGAGATTGCCGAGGCCCAGCGCCAGCTTCACGGTGACGAAGACGCCGCAGTGACCGAGGGTCCGATCAAGGTCTCGGCCGTCGCTGAAGCGCTGAAGCCCGTAGTGGCTGAGGTTCCGATTGTGGAAGAGCCCGCGGCCCCGGTCGCTCCGGCAGAGGAAGTCCCGGCCGCTCCCGCGCCGATACCTGTGACCTTTGAGATGCCTGTGTCTGAGGAGTCGACCTTTGTGGCCGAACTCATGGAGGAGGCCGAGCCTGTCGCCGCCGCCATGGAGATGGACGAGCCCGAGGACGCCCCCGAGCCTGAGGCAGTAGCGCCGGAGTCGCAGGAGCCGCCCGCGGCTCCCGAATCGCCGGCACCGGAGGAGGGGCACAGCCATGCTGATGCCTAAACGCACCAAGTATCGCAAATCACACCGCGGTCGGATGACCGGCATTGCGTTCCGTGGCTGCTCGCTGGACTTTGGCGATTTCGGCTTGCAGGCGATGGAGCCGTGCCAGATGACAGGCCAGCAGATCGAGTCGGCCCGTGTGGCCATCACTCGCGCCGCCAAGCGCGGCGGTAAGCTCTGGATCCGCATCTTCCCGGACAAGCCGTACACCAAGAAGCCGCCGGAAACGCGCCAGGGCAAGGGTAAGGGTGCAGTCAGCCACTACGTCGCGGTCGTCAAGCCTGGCCGCATCATGTTCGAAGTAGCGGGTATCCCGCGCGACATGGCCGTCGAGGCCATGCGCCTGGCAGCCCACAAGCTGCCCATCAAAACGAAATTTGTGGAACGGGAGGCGACGGGTCATGCCGGATAGTAGCGATAGCACCCGTGATCTTCTCGAGCAGGTACATAGCGCCAGCGAGCCGGAGCTTACCGAGCGCCTGCGCCACATTAACGAAGCACTGGCGAACCTCAGGTTCCGCCTGGCGTCGGGGCAGATCGAAGATCCCCAGCGCATCCGCAAGTACAAGAAGGCCATTGCGCGCATTAAGACCGAGCTGCATGCCCGCGAGATGGGCATCCCCACGATGCGCAAGGCCGCCAGGTAGAAACGGTTTCAAAACCAGTGACGTGGACCTGCTGTGGTTTCGGGAATCGCGCGAGGAACTGCTCTATCGCGCTCCCAGTCGAGCCGAGTACCACGGTCGATCGGAAGACCGGGATTTTGAAACAGTTTCTGGCGCTCAACGCCCGGGTGAGGATTGGACATGACGACACAAGTGAGAGGACTTCGTAAGACCCGAGAGGGCATTGTGGTCAGCGACCGCGCCGACAAGACCGTCGCCGTGCGCGTTGAGCGGACCATGCGCCATCCCGTATACGGCCGCGTAATGAAGCGCCGCAAGCGCTACCTGGCCCACGATGAGACCAACCAGTGCCATATGGGCGACTTGGTGCGCATCGTCGAGTGCCGGCCCATCAGCGCGACCAAGCAGTGGCGCGTGACGGAGATCCTCCGTTCTTCGTCCCTGGCCGAGGCGATCACCCGCCGTGCCGAAGTTGACGCCGCGGGCCAGACCGAGACGGCTCAGACCGAGCCTGAAAAGACCAAAGAATAAACGGACACCGTCAGCCGGAGCGAAACCCGGCGACTGGCTAGAGTGAAGTGTCAAGGGGAAATAATCAGTGCCGCCCGACAGCATTGAGCAGGTTCGAAACCTGGTTCTTGTAGGCCACCGAGGCTGCGGTAAAACCAGCCTTGTTGAGGCCCTATTGTTCGACACCGGCATGATCAAGCGCCTCGGTAGCGTTGATCAGGGTACGACGGCAAGCGACGTCGACGCTGAAGAGACCGAGCGCGGTATCTCGATCATGACGGCGCTGTGCTATGCCGAGTACCGCGACCACAAGGTCAACCTCATAGATACTCCCGGCTACGCCGAGTTCATCGCCGAGACCACCTACGGCGTCTGGGCTGCCGACATTGCCGGCATCTGCCTCGACGGCGCGGCGGGCGTTGAGATTCACACGCGCAAGTGCTGGTCCATGGCCCACGAGCGCGGCCTCGCCGTTCTCGGCATTGTGACCAAGATGGACAAAGAGCGGGCCAGCGTGCAGGCCTGCGTCGCCAACATGAAGGAAACCCTCCCCGGCTGCCACCCGGTCGCCGTCCAGCTTCCCATCGGCTCCGAGTCCGGCTTCAAAGGCGTCATCGACCTCCTCAAGATGAAGGCTTTCACCGGCAAGGGCGTCGCGGCAGAAATTCCGGCGGAGTTGGCCGAGGATGCCCAGGCCGCGCGAGCCCTGCTCGTTGAGGCCGTCGTCGAGACCCGCGATGAACTCATGGAGAAGTACCTGGCCGACGAGCCCATCACTCCGGACGAACTGATGTCGGCGCTGCGTGAGGCCATCGCCGTCGGCACGATCGTCCCGGTCGTCGCCACCGCGGGCCTCTCCGAGATCGGCATCCTCCCGGTGCTCGACCTCGTGATCGATCTCTTCCCGAACCCGGGCCAGCGCAAGCCGTGGAAGGGCACCGACCCGTCGAGCGAGGCCGCTATCGAGCGCAAGGCCGACCCCAGCGCTCCCTTCTCGGCTGTCATCTTCAAGACCATCACCGACCCCTACGTGGGCCGGATCAGCCTCCTCCGCGTGGTCTCGGGCATGGCCCGGCCGGACGCGCCGGTGGTTGTTGGCGAGAGCGGCGAGCGCGAGAAGATGTCGGGCCTCGGCCTGGTGCAGGGACGGACGACGGCCCAGACCGGCGAGCTTTGGCCCGGCGACCTCGGCTGCGTGACGCGGCTTGAGAACGCCAAGACCGGCGATACCCTCTGCGATCCGAAGGCGCGGGTGGTCTATCCGAAGCCGCACCTGCCGACGCCGATGCACTCGCTGGCCCTCCGCGGCGAGACCCGCCAGGACGAGGATAAGATGGCCCCGTCCCTCGAGCGCGCCGCCGACGAAGATGCCGGCTTCCGCTACGAGCGCAGCACCGATACCGGCGAACTGGTCGTCTCTGGGATGGGCTCGCTCCACCTCGAGACGGTCATCGCCCGCCTGCAGCGCCAGTTTGGGCTGAAGGTCGTGCTCTCAGAACCCAAGATTCCCTACCGCGAGACGGTCACGCGGAAAGTGCGCGTCCACGGGCGCCACAAGAAGCAGACCGGTGGCCGCGGCCAGTTCGGCGACGTCTGGCTCCAGCTTGAGCCCTGGGATGGCGGCGTCTTCGAGTTCGTCGACGCGGTCGTGGGCGGTTCGGTCCCGAATTCGTTCATCCCCTCGGTCGAGAAGGGCTGCCGGTCGGCGCTGGGCAAGGGCCCGCTGGCAGGGTTCCCGGTGGTCGGCGTCCGCGCCACCCTCGACGATGGCCAGACGCATCCGGTCGACAGCTCCGATCTCGCTTTTCAGCTTGCCGGGCAGATCGCCATGCGCGAAGCCCTGCAGGAAGCCAATCCGATCCTGCTCGAGCCGATCATGAATGTCGAGATCACCTCGCCGGAAGACCTTGTCGGCGACCTGGTCTCCGACCTGAACAGCCGGCGCGCCCGCATCCTGGGCATGGAGCCGGCGGGCGGCGGGATGACCATCCTGCGCGCGTCGGTGCCGCTGGTGGAAATGCTTCGCTACTCGGCCGACCTGCGCTCGATGTCGCAGGGCCGCGCGAGCTACCTGATGGAGTTTGACCGGTACGACCCGGTCCCGCAACAGCAGACGGACCAGATCGTGACCAAGCACAAGGCCGCCCTGGCCGAAGAAGCCTCCTAGAAAGGCCGGCGGGCACAAGTGCCCGCCCTACAGAAAGATGAAGGCAGGGCTTTACGCAAGAGCTAGGAGAGGTTAATCGATGATCCAGACCTTGAGCAGACTCAGAGTGGTGGACAACACGGGGGTGCAGGAGATTGGCTGCATCCGTGTGGTCGCCCGGGGCGGGGACACGCGGTACGCGTCGCTCGGCGATGTCATCGTCGCTTCGACGAAGCAGGTTTCATCGCAGAGTTCCATACCGCGCGGGACGGTAATTCGGGCGGTCGTAGTCCGCGTCCGGCACACCGTGGTCCGCCCGGATGGCACGGCCATCCGCTTCGACGACAATGCCGCGGTCATCATTGACGCCAACGGCAACCCGCGGGGAACCCGCGTCTTCGGGCCTGTCGCCCGCGAGCTGCGCGACAAGCAGTACATGAAGATCGTCTCCCTGGCCCCTGAGGTTGTGTAGGGGAGGAGGCCAAAAAACTATGGCACGCCCAGCTCCCAACAAATCAGATCGCAATACAGTCAAGCTGAACATCCGGCAAGGTGACGAAGTCATGGTCATCGCCGGCAAGGACCGCTCGACGCGAAAGCTGCCCCGCCGGGGCCGTGTGATCAAGGTTGACGCCGACCACCGCCGACTGACGGTCGAAGGCATCAACATGATCAAGAAGGCCGTCCGCGAAAGCGGGAAGGTCCGGCAGGCTGGCGTCATCGACATGCCCGCGCCGATCCACGTGTCCAACGTGATGCTGGTATGCCCGGCTTGCGAAGCGCCGACGCGAGTCGCCCACCGGGTGAAGACTGACGGCAAGCACGTACGTGTGTGCCGCCGGTGCAAGCAAGACATCGAGAAAGGCTAAGCAGGGAATTGGGCTTCCGTCGGCAATGGCGGCCCGGAGGAATCATGGAACAGCAAGAAGAGCTATATATCCCGAGGCTTCTGGTCAGGTACCGCGCGGAGATCGCGCCTGCACTGATCGAACGGTTTGGCTACACGAGCCCGATGCAGGCGCCGACGTTGACCAAGGTTTGCATCAACAGCGGCGTCGGCAAGGCGAAGGAAGACTTCTCGACCCTTGAGGCCGCGGTGCGAGAGATCGCCAAGATCATCGGCCAGGCGCCGGTCATCACGCGGGCCAAGAAGTCGATCTCGGCCTTCGGCATCCGGCAGGGCATGCCCATCGGTCTTCGCGTGACCTTGCGCGGACCGCGAATGTGGGAGTTCACTGACAAGCTGTTCAGCCTGGCGCTGCCGCGTATCCGAGACTTCCGCGGGCTCTCTCGGGATGCCTTCGACGGACGAGGCAACTATACGCTGGGGCTGACCGACCTGCTGATCTTCCCGGAGCTGGGCTACGACGATGTCGAGCGGCAGCGCGGGATGGACATAACGATTGTGACGACGGCCCGGACCGACGAAGAGTCGATGGCCCTGCTTGAGGGCCTTGGGCTTCCGCTGGCTCGCGAGCAGCAATAAGCTTTCGCGGGGAGGTATTCTGGTGGCAAAGAAATCCTGGCTGGCTAAACAGCAGCGAACGCCGAAGTTCACCGCCCGCGCCTATAACAGGTGTCAGCTTTGCGGGCGGAGGCACGCTTACATGCGCAAGTTCGGCATCTGCCGGATCTGCTTCCGTGAGAATGCCCTGGCCGGCAACATCCCCGGTATTCGAAAGGCGAGCTGGTAGGCTATGGGAAACGCTCAAGCGACTCAGAATCAGCAACAACAGCAGGCCGTTGCGCCAACTCCGAAGCTCGGCGTCGTAACTGACCCGATCGGCGACATGTTGGCCCGCATCCGCAACGCTGTACTAGCACATCACAACAACGTGCGGATACCAGTCTCCAAGATGAAGCTGGAGATCGCGAAGATCCTCCACGAAGAGGGTTACATTCGCGGCTTCCAACTCGTCGGCAAGGGCCGCGAAATGCGCGTCCGGCTCAAGTACGATGACACGAACGAGCCGGTCCTTCGCGGGCTCAAGCGCGTCAGCAAGCCCGGCCGCCGCGTCTATGTCGGCCACCAGGACCTGCCGCGCGTGCTGGCGGGGCTGGGTGTCGCCGTCCTTTCGACGGACCAGGGCATCATGACCGCTCGCGAGGCGCGCCGCCGCAACCTTGGCGGCGAGGTTCTCGCCTACGTTTGGTAGAACCTGTCTCAAAACTCGATTGGCGCAAGGTGCAGCGCTAAGAAGTCGCGCGGGAAGGCTGGTCTACCGCGCTCCCTGGCGATAGGACGGCCTGCCCTGGGGACCTTGAGGGGTTTTGAGGCAGTTTCTTAGTCGGAGGTTTGAACGATGTCTCGCATAGGACGCATGCCAATACCGATCCCGAAGGGTGTCGCGGTCACCATCGACCCCGATAACACCGTTACGGTGACTGCCGGCCCTAAGGCGCTGGCCTTCCGTTGCCACACGTCGATGACGGTGCGCGAGGAAGAGGGTTCGCTGCTGGTCGAGAGACCCAGCGACCGCAAGATGCACAAGCAGCTCCACGGGACCACCCGCGCGATTCTCGCGAGCATGGTTCACGGGGTATCCGAGGGGTTCGAGAGAATCCTCGAGGTGCACGGCCTTGGTTACCGGGCCGCGCTGCGAGGTAAGGATCTTGTCCTGCAAGTGGGCTATTCGCATGAAGTCGTCTATACGCCGGCCGAGGGCCTGGAGATAGTCACCGAGGGTACGAACCCGGTGCTCATCCGGATCCGCGGCACGGATAAGCAGAAGGTCGGCCAGGCTGCCGCCGAGATCCGCCGGGTACGGAGCGTCGAGCCCTACAAGGGCAAGGGCATCCGATACCGCGGGGAGCGCGTGCGGCTGAAGGCTGGTAAGGCCGGTCGCGCCGCCAAGTAGTCATCCGTCTGTTGAGCCTGAGAGGTGTTAGCGGTGGGAGTAGAGAGAGACCGCCACGTAGCGAGGATGCGCCGCCATCGGCGCCTGCGACGCCGCCTTATCGGCGCGCCGGAGAGGCCGCGGCTGTGCGTCACGAAGACGGACAAGCATATGTACGCCCAGGTGATTGACGACTGGGCAGGCCGGACCCTGGCCGCAGCTTCGACCCGCGACAGCGGCGTCATCGCCAAGATCGAGGGACCGTCCCGCAAGTCGACAGATGCGGCTCGCGCCGTCGGTCTGGTAATCGCCGAGCGGGCGAAGGCTGCCGGTATCGCCCAGGTCGTTTTCGACCGCGGCGGCTGGCCCTATCACGGGCGGATCAAGGCTTTGGCCGACGCCGCTCGCGAGGGTGGCCTGGAGTTTTAGCTGCCCCAAGGGTGCGACACCATGACCGAAAACAAGCTCAAAGTGACACTCCTCCGCAGCCTGATCTGCACCAAGCCGGGTCGCAAGCGCACGGCGATCGCCCTCGGGCTGCGCCGTCCGAACCAGTCAGTAACCTGCCCGGACAATCCGTCCATCCGGGGCATGCTCCGGGTCATTTCCGACCTCATCAGGGTCGAGTCGGCAGGCGAAGTGTGAGGTCCCTACGATGCGACTAACCGACGTTCAACCTAATCCGGGAAGAGTCAAGGAACGCAAGCGCGTCGCTCGCGGTCCCGCGGGCAAGGGCGGTAAGACCGCCGGCCGCGGTACGAAGGGTGAACACGCTCGCGATACGACACCGCCAGGCTTCGCCGGCGGCGCCGTCAAGCAGGCTCGCCGCCTTCCCAAGAAGCGCGGCAGCACGAATAAGGCCCATAACATCGGCCTCTTCCGCCATGAGTTCGCGGTGATCAACGTCGCCACCCTCGATCGTTTCGAGGCCGGCGCGGTGATCACGCCCGAGCTTCTCGTCGAGCAGAGAGTCGTTCGCGACCTCCACGACGGGTTGAAGGTTCTCGGCAACGGCGAGGTCAGCAAGAGTCTTGAGGTTCACGCCCATGCCTTCAGCTCCGGGGCCCGCGAGAAGATCGAGGCCGCCGGTGGTAAGGCAGAGGTGATTGCGTAAATGAAGCAGCGCCTCGCCGGCCTGGTCCAGGCTCTCAAGGTGCCCGACATCCGTCGGCGCATCATGTTCGTCTTTTGGATTTTCGCCCTGTACGTTGTCTGCGCGCACGTGCCGCTGCCCGGCGCCGACGTTGAGGCGCTGAAGCGGTGGTTCCAGCGCGGCACCGGCCTGGGCGACATCCTGGACACCTTTGCCGGCGGTTCGCTGCGTCGTTTCTCAGTGCTTGCCCTGGGCGTCATGCCCTACATTAACTCGTCCATCATCTTCCAGCTCCTGGTCATGGTCATCCCCAGCCTGGAGAAGCTGTCGAAGGAAGAGGATGGCCCGAAGAAGATCGCCCAGTGGACCAAGTACTGGACCATTCCGCTCTCGGCGCTGCAGGCCGCCGGCATGATCGGCCTCTTCACCGGTATCGGCGCCTTCAAGGGCGGGGTCGGAGTGCGGCTCTTTGACATCGCGATGATGATGTCCGGCACGATGTTCCTGATGTGGCTCGGTGAGCTGATCTCCGAGAAGGGCATCGGCCAGGGCATATCGCTCATCATTTTCGTCGGGATCATGACGTCCCTGCCGGGGCAGATCGCCCAGACGATCATGCTGATGAGGAGCGGCGAAATAGGCTTCGCCAACATCCTCCTCCTGCTCGCGATCTTCGTGGCGACGATCTACTTCATCGTCCTGGTCCAACAGGCGCAGCGGAAAATCCCGGTGCAGTATGCCAAGCGGATCCGCGGCGGCAAGATCTATGGTGGCGGCTCGTCCTTCCTGCCGCTCAAGGTCAACCAGGCCGGCGTCATCCCGATCATCTTCGCCATCTCGGTGGCGATGTTCCCGGCGACGATCGCCCAGGTGATGCTCACGCCGAGTATCAGCCAGATGCTCGCCAAGATCGGCCTGTCGGACGAGGTGATACACAACGCCGTCAACTCGATCCAGCAGTATACAAACCCGGGCAGCACGCCCTTCGCGACGTTGCTGTACTTCATCCTGGTCGTCGTGTTCACGTACTTCTACACGGCGGTCACCTTCAACCCGGAGCAGATCGCCGAGAACCTGCAGAAGAACGGCGGGGCCATTCCCGGCATCCGTCCCGGCGAGCGAACGCGGGATTATCTTGACCGCATTCTCTATCGCATCACCCTGGCGGGCGCTGTCTTCCTGGGCGTCATCGCCTGCATGCAGTTCTATGTGGGCCGCGTAACGGGCGTCTCGACCTTCACCCTGGTCGGCGGCACCTCGCTGCTGATCGTGGTCGGCGTCGCGCTCGATACCATGCAACAGATCGAAGCTCAGCTTCTCATGCGCCACATGCGCGGCTTCCTTGTCTGAGGATCAGCACACTATGGCTACACCACCAGTCATCATCCTGCTTGGGGCTCCGGGTGCCGGTAAAGGCACTCAGGCCAAGCGGATCGTCGAGCGCTACGGCTGCCTGCATGTCTCGACCGGAGATATGTTGCGCGGGGCCGTCTCGGCCGGTACCGAGTTGGGTACACTGGCGAAGCAGTTCATGGATGCTGGCGAGCTTGTCCCTGACGAAGTCGTCATCGGCATCGTCCGCGATCGCTTGGCTGAGGCCGATGTGCAGAAGCGCGGGGTGCTGCTGGATGGTTTTCCGCGGACCCTGGCTCAGGCCGACGCGCTGGGTGCAGTGCTGGAGGAAGTCAGCCTGCCCCTGCCCGTGGTCGTAGACATGCAGGTTTCTGAGGAAGAGGTCGTTCAGCGCCTGTCGACGCGGCGAATGTGCCGCGGCTGTGGCTCCATATACAACCTCTCGCGCGAGGGTCTCGACGTGGGCGATGCCTGCCCGAAGTGTGCCGGCGAGATCTACCAGCGCGACGATGATAGGGCCGAGGCCATCCGCGAGCGGATGAAGGTGTACAACGCGCAGACCGCGCCGCTGGTCGAGTACTACCAGTCGCGTGGGCTGATCCTGGCGGTGTGCGCCGTGGGGTCGGTCGAGTCGGTTAACGATTGCGTGATGGCTGCCTTGTCCGAAAGATTGGGTGGCTGACGAGATGTCCAGGCTGCGCCTGCCGAAGGTGGCGAAGAAGTCACCGGCTGAAGTCGAGTTGATGAGGCAAGCGGGCGCGATCCTGGCGCGTACCTTGACGAAGTTGTGCGAAGCCGTGCGGCCTGGAGTAAGCACAGCCGAGCTGGATGAGCTGGCGGAAGCCGAGATCCGCGGCGCCGGGGCGATCCCGTCGTTCAAGGGTTACAACGGCTACCCGGCCGCCCTGTGTGCCGAGGTCGAGGAAGTCGTCGTCCACGGCATCCCGCGGAAGAGTGAGATCCTCCGCGAGGGAACGCTCGCCGGTTTCGACCTGGGCTGCATCTACCAGGGCTGGCACTCCGACGCGGCTTTCACGGCGGCGGTGGGCGAGGTGGACGAGCTTCGGCAGCGGCTCTTACGGGTCACCGCCGAGTGTCTCGACCGGGCCATCGCCGCGGTCAGGCCCGGGGCTCAACTGGCGCAGGTCTGCCGGGCGGTCCAGGATCATGCGGAGGCCGAGGGCTTCGGGGTAGTTCGCTCGCTGGTGGGGCATGGGATTGGCCGGCGGATGCATGAGCCGCCGCAGATACCGAACTTTGTGGATAACGGTGGGTTCGCCGAGTACGACCTGGTGCTGCGGCCCGGGATGACTTTGGCGATCGAGCCGATGATAACAGCTGGGACCTACGAGGTGCGGGTCGATGCCGATGGCTGGACGACCCGAACGGCGGACGGTAAGCCCGCCGCACACTTCGAGCATACGGTAGCGGTTACGAAAGACGGGGCATCGATCCTGACGCCCTACCGCTGCCAGCCTTAAGCTGAAAGGAGACAAATGCGACCGAAGAAAAGGAAACGCAGGGTAGGGCAGACGGAGGTTGACGACCACCTACGCGTGTTGCGCGTGATGGGCCAGGTCGTCGAGAAGCTGCCCAACGCGATGTTCAAGGTGGAGCTCGAGAACGGGCGCGCGGTATTGGCGCACGTGAGCGGCAAAATGCGGGAGAGGTCCATCCGCATCATGGCCGGCGATGCAGTGACGATCGAGCTACCGGTGGACGACGTGACCCGCGGTCGCATTGTTTGGTTGCACAAGCGAGTTCCAGGCTCCTAAGTGAGTGGGCCGGCATCAGGTGAGAGAAAATGAAGGTCCAGGCATCGGTGAAAAAGCGTTGTGAGAAGTGCAAGATCATCCGTCGCAAGGGCGTAGTCCGCGTCATCTGCGACAACCCGCGCCATAAGCAGCGTCAGGGTTAGGGGGTATCAGCGTGCCACGTATAGCCGGCGTAGATCTGCCGAGAGAAAAGCGCATCGACATCGCGCTGACCTACATCTACGGCATTGGGAGATACTCCGCGAAGGAGATTCTCGCCAAGGCCGGAGTAGCGCCCGAGAAGCGCATGAACGAGATCACCGAAGAGGAAGCCGCGAAGCTGCGCGAGATCATCGAGGGCGAGTACACCATTGAGGGTGACCTCCGCCGCGAGATCCAGAGCAACATTCAGCGTCTCGTCGAGATCGGCACCTACCGCGGGCTGCGACACCGCCGCGGCCTGCCTGTCCGCGGCCAGCGCACGCGGACCAACGCGCGTACCCGTAAGGGCAAGCGCAAGACCGTGAAGGGCCGCAAGCGCGGCGGCGGGCGATAAGTAGGTAGCGGTAGGAGGATCATATGCGCAAGCAGCAGAAAGGCGGCAAGCAAGCTCAGCGTCGGGCCAAGGTTACCCGTCAGGTACCCTACGGTGCGGCTCACATAAAGTCGAGTTTCAATAACACCATCATCAGCGTCACGGACCAGGAAGGGAACGTTCTTTCCTGGGCCAGTGGCGGGACGGTGGGTTTCCAGAACACGCGCAAGGGCACTCCCTTCGCCGCGCAGCTAGCGGCCGAAAATGCCGCCCGCCGTGCGATGGAGTATGGCGTCAAGCGTGTCGACGTCTTCGTCAAGGGTCCCGGTCAGGGTCGCGAGACTGCGATCCGCGCCCTGCAGGCCGCCGGTCTTCAGGTCGGCGAAATCCGCGACGTTACGCCCATCCCTCATAACGGTTGCCGCCCCAAGAAGCGGCGCCGGGTATAAGCACCGGCCCGCGCCGGAGGTGAAGGTTTTCGATGGCACGTTACACTGGACCAGTATGCCGGCTCTGCCGACGAGAAGGCCGTAAGCTGTATCTCAAGGGCGTGCGCTGCATGTCCCCCAAGTGCGGCGTTGACAAGCGCCCCTACGCCCCGGGCCAGTTTGGCCAGCACGGGCGGCGCCGCCGCACCAGCGACTTCGCGCTCCAGCTTCGTCAGAAGCAGGCCTTGCGCGTATCGTACGGCCTCCTGGAAGGGCAGCTTAGCATGTACGTCGTGCAGGCCGAGCGCATGCCCGGCGTCGCCGGCGAGAACCTGCTGCGCCTCCTTGAGACGCGGCTGGACAACGTTGTCTATCGCGCGGGCATGGCGACCAGCAGGCGCGAGGCGCGCCAGCTTGTCCGCCACCGCCACGTGACGGTCAACGACCATCCGGTCAACATTCCGAGCTTCCGCGTTCGCGCCAATGATGTCGTGAAGGTGCGGGAGCGGGACAAGAACCTCGTCTCCGTCGTGCATGCCATCGAAGTCGGGGCCAAAATCCCGCCGCGCTGGCTGACGGTGGACTTCGAGAACCGTGTCGCTACCGTTTCCGATCTGCCTCGCCGCGAGGATATCGATGTGCAGGCTGACGAGCAGGTCGTTATGGAGTTCTACTCGCGGTAAGCTGGGCTGAAGCCCGGGGCTAGCGACCTTAGCTCTATCAGATCGCGCTGCCTGCACCAGCGAGGGGGTAGTCAAAATGACAGAGGGTCTGAACACCCAGATAAAAGTGATGGAGCTGACCGCCACCTACGGCAAGTTCGTGGTGGAGCCGCTCGAGCGTGGTTTCGGCCACACTCTGGGGAATGCTCTTCGCCGGACCCTTCTCGCCCATATCGAGGGAGCCGCGATCACCGACGTTCGCGTCGAGGGTGCGCTCCACGAGTTCGACACGCTGCCCGGGGTTCTCGAAGACAACACCGAACTCGTGTTCAATCTGCGCGAGCTTGCGATCAAGGTCCACCTCCCCGAGGGTCAGCCCTCGCCCGAGGAGGATAACGAATGGGTCTGCCGCATCGAGGCTGAGGGTGAGCAGGAAATCACCGGCGCCGAGGTCATCTGCCCGCCGGACGTGGAGATTGTCAACCCGCAGGTGCACATCGCGACCCTGACCGATCCGAAAGCCAGGCTCTTCGCCGACCTCTGGGTCGAGCTGGGCAAGGGCTATGTCCCGGTCGAGCAGCGTCAGCGTGGCAAGCGCGGCGCCGATGTCATCCCGGTGGACGCGGCCTTCGCGCCGATCCGCCGCTGCGCCTACCACGTCGAGCCGACCCGCCTGGGCTATCGCACCGACCTCGACCGGCTCATCATCGAGCTGTGGGGCGACGGTACGATCATGCCCGACGAGGCTCTTCGCCAGGCTGCGCGGCTCATCCAGACGTATCTGATCGTTTTCGTCGGCGTCGAGGCCGAGGCCGTGGTCCTCAGCGAAGAGGCCGCCCAGGAAGCTCTGCGCGCCCGCGTGCTCGAGTATCCGATCGAGGACATGGACTTCTCGGTCCGCACCTACAACTGCCTCAAGAAGGCCGCGATCAACACCGTCGGCGAGCTTGTCCTGCAGAGCGCCAGCGACCTGATGGCGATCCGCAATTTCGGCGAACGCTCGCTGACAGAAGTCATCTCGAAGCTCGGCCAGTTCGAGCTTGCCCTTCGCTCGGAGGAAGAGGAGGAGTAGGCCGCGGTCCTGGGCCCACGTCCTCTTCTCGCTTCGGCGATACGGTCTTGGAGTGAAGCAGATGCGTCATCTAAACAGGCTGAACAAACTAGGCTTGCCCGCCGACCAGCGCAAGGCCATGCTGCGGAGCATCGTCCGGGGGCTCATCATCAATGAGTCCGTCAAGACGACGTGCGTCCGCGCCAAGGCGACCCAGCGCGTGGCCGAGCAGCTCGTATCCTATGCCAAGCGCGGCGACCTGCATGCCCGCCGCCTCGCCCTCAAGGTCCTCCCTGAGGCCGCCGTGGTGGCCAAGCTCTTCTCGGAGATCGGGCCGCGCTATACCGATCGCAACGGCGGCTTCACGCAGGTCATCCGCGCGGGCATGCGCCGCGGGGATAGCGCCGAGATGGCGATCCTGCGCTGGACCGAGTAGTGCGCCGGGATGTGTCCCGGGTGGCCGAGCAGCGTCACATCGCGATGGTTGTGCAGTATGACGGGACGGACTATGCCGGCTTTCAGTTGCAGCCCGATGTACCGACGGTTCAGGGCGAACTGGAAGCGGGTTTGAGCAGGCTGTTACGCGAACCTGTACATCTGACCGGAGCAAGCCGCACCGACGCGGGGGTTCACGCCCTCGGGCAGGTGGTGGCCTTCACTACGGAAAACACGATCCCGATCGAGAACCTGCCTCGGGCGCTCAACGCGTCTCTGCCGGTAGCGATCAGCATCGTGGGGGCCGAGGAGGCCCCCGCCGAGTTCCACCCGCGCTTCGACGCCATCGGCAAGCTGTATACGTACCGGATCTTGAACCGCAGGACGCCGTCGCCTTTTCTGTGCCGCTACGCTTGGCACGTGGAAGACGGACTTGACCGCGGGGCGATGGCCGAGGCGGCCGGGGTGTTGGTGGGCGAGCACGACTTCGCGGCCTTCTGCGCCGCGGGAAGTGTGGTGCACACGACGGTGCGGAATCTTTACCGGCTCGATCTCGACGCCGAGGGCGACATGATCGAGCTTCGGCTCGGGGCCGACGGCTTCCTGTACATGATGGTGCGGATAATCGTGGGGACGCTGGTCGAGGTGGGGAAGGGGCGGCTGACGCCGGCGAAGGTGGCCGCGATTCTTGAGGGCCACGATCGACATGAGGCAGGGCCGACGGCTCCGCCGCAGGGGTTGTGTTTGGTGAAGGTGGATTACTGAAGGTGAAAGCGCGGCGGGCATAAATGGGAGATCGCGAAGCGATCTCAGGCCCTACAGAAAGCGGAAGGACGAAGGGCGTAGAACGAAGGTTTTTCTCTTTACAGGTGGCATGAGGAAAATGACCGAGATTAAGACAAGATTAGTCAAGCCCGCCGACGTGAAGGCCGACTGGTGGGTTGTCAGCGCAGCGGGTAAGCCGCTGGGCCGGCTGGCCGCTCGCGTGGCGATCGTGCTGCGGGGCAAGCACAAGCCCAGCTTCTCGCCGGGCGTGGACTGCGGTGACTTCGTGATCATCACCGACGCCGAGAAGATCATCCTGACCGGCCGGAAGATGCGTCAGAAGATGTATTACCGCCACTCCGGCTACCCGGGCCACCTCAAGGAAGAAGAGGCCCGGCTGCTGCTCGGCCGCAACCCCGAGCGGATGATTGAGATCGCCGTTAAGGGCATGCTTCCGCACGGGCCGCTGGGCCGGCGGATCTCCCGCAAGCTCAAGGTCGTCCGCGGAGCCGAGCACCCCTTCGAGGCGCAGAAGCCGCAGGCCCTGAATATCGAAGTCTAAGCTTTAGGAGGAGAGAGACTTGGCGACAGATGATCGTTCCTACGCCACTGGCAAGCGCAAGGATGCCGTAGCGCGAGTGTGGGTCTCGCCCGGCGCCGGCGCAGTGCTGGTTAATGGTATGGGTCTGACGCAGTACCTCGAGCGCCCGACGCTTGAGGGATGGGTCCTCGCGCCCCTGGCCGTCGCCGGTAAGGCCGGCCTGGTCAACATTAAGGCGAAGGTCCATGGCGGAGGGAAGACCGGTCAGGCCGGCGCCCTGCGTCACGGCATCGCCCGTGCCCTCGTGGGCATGGACCCGGACCTGCGCCCGATCCTGGGCCAGCACCACATGCTCACTCGCGACCCGCGCGTCAAGGAACGCAAGCACGCGGGCTTCCGCAGTGCGCGGCGTGCCAAGCAGTTCTCGAAGCGCTAGATCGGCGCGGCTCTGCGTCGTCGTCCAAAGGATATCAGCGCCGCCGTGCCTTTTCGGGCGCGGCGGCGTTTGTATTGTGGCAGCCTCGCTGCCCAAGCTGGTACAATCGCGCCGCCGCTTCTTCGGGCGCCCTCTGGTGATCGAATATGGCTCGCTGGCCAGGCCTTGTCCTTGCTGTTGTGGTTGCAGTGACCCTGGCGGGAGCCGCCTTCGCGACCCCGTACACCGATGCCTGCGCGACGATGGCTGAGGCTGGCGCGAAGCAGCATTTCGATGCCGCGGACAGCCACACCGGCACTAGCGGAGCCATCGGCGGTCCCGTCAACTACGACCTAGCCTTCGCGACGCCCTCGTGGGCTCTTGCATGCCTGACCGCGGGCGTCCATGTCGATGGGGCCAACAACGCGCTCCTCGCCATCGCCGCCGCTGTCGATACTAAGAATCCCGCGACCAAGGGCTTCCTCCCCTGGACGAAGTATGGCACGCCCTCCGTGGCCCCAACGGAAGGTGTCGCCTATTCCCTCGCCGCGACGGAAGCTGCCGCCTGCCCGTTGGCAGCCTGCCTGATCCTCCATCGCCAGGCCATGACCGCCGAGGCTCAGACCGCCGTCGCTGCCGCGCTGACATCGATGGGCGCGGCCCTGGGTCGCTCGAAGCCTGAGTCCGCCGACACCCGCCGCCTCTACTTCGCCGCGGCCTGCGTGGCTGTGGGGCGAGCCAACACCGATCAAGGGCTCGTGAACCGCGGCCTCGGTGAGGCCAACGCGTGGCTTCAGGGCGTGCAGGACTCCGGCCTGACCGACGGTCATGGCCCGACGACGGAGGCCTCGCGACTGGCGTCTCTCGCGTGGATCAAGCTCCTCGCTCCGGCGCCGCAGGGCTCGTGGGATACGGCCTGGCGGTTGCTCTGGACGGACATGCTTCAGCGCCTGCAGAGCGGTGGCGGCCTGCTCGCGGGCGTGCAGCCCTATGCGTCGCGCGCCGACTATCTCGACGGCGTCGGCCCTCTGCGCTGGCTTCTCCCGTTGGCTGAGGGCAAGGCGGCGCCAGATGCCAATCCTGCTGACGGCTACTATTGCCTTCCCTTCGTCCAGCCGATGATGACCGCGCCGGCGCTCACCCTCCCTGCTCCGGCTAACTTCACGTACACCTGGGGCGGGACGCCCCTCGCTCAGGAGACAACCTGGTCGACGCCCGACTGCAGCCTCTCGACCATGACCGGCGGGCTTGAGTCGAACGGCATCCCGATCTTCATGACCTTCCCCGGTCGCGCGACGCGCCCGACCGCCTATGCCTTCGCCTCGATCCCGTGCCGCGTCTTCAGCCTCCAACGCGGCGACACGGCGATGGTCAACTTCCAGTTCGACTCCATCGGCTGGGGCCCGCGTACGCAGGCGTGGACCGACATCGTCCTCGGCCCGGCTGCCTCCCTCAAGCAGATCTCGGTGCTCGGCCAGACCTGGAACGGCGAGCCCCTGGGCTTCGATGAGACGTGGCCCGTCTGCGTCGAGACCGACGGCGCGTACATCGGCGTCGTCCCGCTATGGTGCGGCCCGGCCGATGCCTCGACACTGACCGAGCGCGTCAAACCCGGCATCCTGCAGTGGATGCCCGACGAAAACACCGGCGAGCTGGTCCTCCGCATCTACGCCCGCCAGGCCAACTACCGCCTCCCAAAACTCGAGAACGGCTACGTCGCGGGGATGCTCGTCACGGTGAAGCCCTCCTCGTCGATGAGCTTCGACGACTTCGTGAAGAGCCTGCGCCGCATCCGCTACACGAAGGCGCTGGAACAGCGGGAATGGCGCATCCCTCAGCAGGATGAGGGCCACCCGGTGCTCGACCGATACAAGCCCAAGCCGAAGAGTTCCTACAAGGTGGGCCACGCGACCGACTACTCGCTCACCTGCCTGCTCGAGGGCAAGAAGTGGACGATGGTGACGGACATGATGAGCTGGGACATGCGCAGCCGCTCCATCACCGATCAGGCCCCGGCGACAGGGACGACACCTGCGCCGGCGACGACAACGCCGCCACCCTCACCGCCGGACCTGCAGTTCGACACGCCGCTGCTCAAACTGGCGCAGGGCTGGCGGAAGCTCGAGCTTGCACCCGACCTGGCGGCGGCTCTCACCCCGGGCGCGCACTAGCTGAGGTAACCCGCCGTGCCCTTCGTGCAACACCTTCGGACGATCCTCTGGCTCTGTCTGCTCGGAGCCCTGTTGACCGTGGCGACTCAGCCTGCCGCGGCGCAGGGACCTGCGCGCCTGCGGATTGCGATCCTCGACGACGACCTGCCCGGCCTGGATAGGGTGCTGGTCGGTCGCGTGCAGAAGGAACTGACCAGCGCGGGCGCGACGGTCACTCGCCTCACGGCCGATCAACTCGCCGACCCGAAAGCCTTCAGCCGCGAGACGCAGGATGGGCTCGTGCTGACCGACAGTCCGTCGTTCCCCGGCCTTGCCTGCGCGAACGTGCAACGATTCCTCGAGGCGGGTGAGGACCTGATCCTCTTGGGCGGGAAAGCCTACGCCAACCCTGTCTGCCGGGCGGGCGGGCGATGGTGCGATAGGACCGCCTTCGCGAAGTTGCTTGAGGCCGTGCCCACAAAGACGCCGCTGCTGAGCTTCGATGACGGCGACCTATCGGCCTGGAAGCGCGGCACCAACCATCCCGAGCATCCCTCCCGCGTCGTGGCCGCGCCGGGCGAGAAGGGGCAGTGCCTGCGCCTGGAACTCAAGGGCCTCGGACAGTGGCAGTGGGATACGTATGCCGCCCCGATGCCGTCCCCTATCCCGCCGACCGATGACCTCCTCTGCCTCTACGCCCGCGGCCCGACCGGCACGGCCCAGGTCGTGCTTGAGATCGACGAGACCGACGGGTCGCGATGGGTGACGGCGCTCGACCTCACGCGCGAGTGGCGGCGATACGTAATCGAGGCGGCGGCCTTCCACTTCTTCAAGGACGGCTCGCCCACGACTCGCGGAGGCGCCGGTGACCGCTTGCACCTCGACCATGCGCGGCAGATAAGCTTCGGCCTCGCGACCGGCATATCCAACCATCCCGACGGCGACCACGTGATTGAAATCGACGAGGTCGGCGCCGGGACGAATGATCTGGGCGCCTCGCTCGACGACTTCCGCTCACCCAACACCGTCTGCTTCGACGACTACGAGCCCTACGTCCTGCGCGATGCGGTGCGGGCCGTGGGCTGTCCGGGGCAGGATGTCGCGCCCAACGGTGGCACCTACTCCGGCCGCGTCGACGGCCTCTCGGCTGTCGGCTTCACGCTGTGGGACCGGTCGGAGATGCTGCCGCTGCTGCAGGCGGAGGACAGCCACGGTCGCACTCGCGGCTGGGCGGCCTCGGCCCTCGTGCATTACGACGGGCGATATAAGGGCGGCTGCTGGCTCATGTCCGGCATCACGACGCCCGAGTTCTACAACTCGCCTGCCTTCCTCACCTGCCTCAAGGATTTCGTCCAGGCCGTAACCTCGCGGGACTTGCCGAAAGAGTGCGCCGACCGCAACGCCGGCCTCAACCGCGCCGCGCTTCCACTCACGACTCCGCCCCTGCCGCCCCTCCATCGCTCCGCCGACGGCAAGCATTTCCTGCTTCCCGACGGGCGCCGCTTCTTCATGATCGGCTGCGACTACATCGGCGCCCTCGACCGCAAGTTTTTCGGCGGGCCGACGATGACTTGGCTGTATTGGCTGGAGAGCGACTTCCGCCGCGCCCACGACGCCGGCCTCAACTGCATGCGCATCTACGCGGCCGCCGGCCTCTATCGCGATCCCGTCAAGCTCGCGGCGCTCAAGGAGTGCGCGCGCAAGTACGGCATCTACCTGCTGATCGTGGTCGTCGATGGCACGGATGCGATGACGCGTGAGGAGCTTGCCGCGCGCTGCCGCGTCTGCGCCGAGGCCTTCAAGGACGAGCCCATGCTGCTCGGCTACGACCTGCAGAACGAACCGTACGCCTACAAGCTCGCGGACATCCGCGACGGCGCGCAGACCCTCGGCGAGCGGCATCCGCTGTGGAAGCGCTGGGGCGAGTACGAGCAGTGGGCGGGCCTGCAGATGGCGGGCAACTACACTTCCTTCCCCGGCGCGAAGGGACCGCTCCCGCGCGACGCCGAGTGGGGGCCGGTGCTCGATGGCAGCGACGGCATCTTCGGTGACTGGATCGGCTGGCAGGTCGATGCGATCCGCGCCGTGGACAAGACGCACCCCATCAGCGTCGGCTACAACACGAGCTTCGCGCTCCTCCCGGCCAACCGCCAACTCGACTTCATGGCGTACCACGCCTACCAGTCGCCGGCGGATTTCGACGGCGTAAGGAAGGACCTCACGACCCTCGACCGCCTGCGTCTGGCGTGGCCGGACAAGCCCATCTCGCTCGGGGAGTTCGGCTACACCAATGGCACGAAGATCGGCGGCGCATACCTCGATCTGCACACGACGGCGCTCGGCGAGTTCCTCCACTGGCTGTACGCCTATGCCCACGACTTCGAGGGCTGCACGAAGTGGGCGCTGACCGATCACCCGCTCGAGCTGTCGCGCCAGCAGTGCACGTGGCTCTCTCCCGACGATCTTGCCACGCACATCGACCAGGGGCGGTATGGTTTCTTCTGGTCGGACGGGACGATCGACGCGCGCCCCAAGCCCCTCGTCTACGCGCTGCGCTTCCTGCGCGAGTATGTCGACGCCGGCGGCGATCGCGGTGAGCTTCAGGTCGTCCCCGCGAAGACTCAGATCGGCGCGGGCTACGTCTTCCATGCCCCCGGCGCGCTGTTCGTCGGCAATGTCGCTTACCAGGGCCCGGCGATGCAGTTCACGTCGGAGCAGGCGGCGAACGTGCTTCTGCGCTGGGATCAGAGATCGCTCCGCATCATGTCCACCGCCGATGCGGCCGTGAGGGTCAACCTGCGGGCGCTGACGCCAGCCTCTTTCACAGGTAAACTCGTAGTGTCGGGGAAGCTCGCTTCCCACAAGCAAGCGGGCGATTGGTTGGAGCTGAACCTGCTCGAGGGCGAAGTCGTCACCGTCGCAGGCTCGTAGGGATCTCGCTTTCGATTGCTCAACAGCTAGGAGGTTTTCAGATGCACAAGGTAACGCTCATTCCCGGTGACGGCACCGGTCCAGACGTCGTCGAGGCCATGCGCCGCTGCGTTGAAGCAACGGGCATTGACATCGAGTGGGAGATCGCCGAAGCCGGCGCCGACGTCATCGATAAGTACGGCACGCCCCTGCCCGACTCGGTCCTCGAGTCCATCCGCCGCAACAAGGTCGCCATCAANNCCCATCGGCACGGGCTTCCGCAGTGTCAACGTCGCCCTCCGCCAGCTTCTCGACCTCTACTGCTGCCTCCGCCCGTACAAGTATTACGAGGGCGCGCGCAGCCGCTTCCCCGGGATCAATCTCGTCGTCATCCGCGAGAACACCGA
>PMZA01000190.1 GCA_003170595.1 Armatimonadota bacterium | reverse complement strand
GTAGTCGCACCCTTCAGGGTGCGGCTGTGGCCCGGTGGTGGGCCTTTTCCTGATCCTGGCCTTAGCCGTCTGAAAACGCCTGACGTCGGCGTGGGCCAAGACGTAGGGCGTGGGGGAGAGGTATAATCGGACCGTTGGGATTCGGACGTAATCGGGCGGGTGTAAAGAGTGATAGCTATTGACGGTGCCTACATTGTCTGCGGCGCAAGTTCGCCAGTTCCCTCGCGGCTGGTCATCGATGATGGCAAGATCATCGGCATCGGCACGCGCGACAGCGTCGCCATCCCGGCCGGGACCGAGGTCATCGACGCCTTCGGGCGGCGCGTGCTCGCCGGCTTCATCGACATCCATAACCATGGCGGCGCCGGCGCGAGCTTCATGGACGCCGATCAGGACGCCTTCGCCACCATCTGCCGCCACGCCGCAAGGCATGGCATCACCCGCCTCCTCGCCACCGTCGACAGCGCCCCCATTGAGCACATGACCTACGTGCTTGGCGAGTTGGGCCGCTATCAGGACGTCCCCGACGGGGCCCGCATGGAGGGCATCCACGTCGAGGGGCCCTACCTCGCCGAGGCGCGCGCCGGGTCGCAGCCGGGCGAGCACTTCCGCGTCCCGGCCGTCGATGAGATCGACCGGATGCACGAGGCGTCGAAGGGGCGCATGAAGCAGATGACCGTCGCCCCCGAGCTTCCCGGGGCGATGGGCGTCATCGAATACCTCGGCTCCATCGGCGTTATTGCCGCCATGGGGCACTCGGATGCCGACTATCACACCGCCCTCCGCGCCGTCGCGCATGGGGCGTCGGTCGGCACCCACGTCTTCAGCAGCATGCCCACCCTCCACCACCGGGACCTCTCGGTAACGACGGTGGCGCTGACCGATGACCGCGTGGTGGCGGAGGTCATCGCCGACGGCGTGCACATCCATCCGGCGATGGTGCGGATGCTGGTGCGGTGCAAGCAGCCGTGGCGGGTGGCGCTGGTGTCGAATGCGATCTTTGCGGCCGGGCTGGATGACGGCATCTACGAGAAGGGCGGGCGGAACGTTGTCGTACGGCGAGGGTTGGCTCATATCGGCGAGGCCGGGGGGCCGTTGGCGGGTGGGACCGTGGGCATGGACCGCGCCTTCTCGAACCTCCTGCAGTACGCGGACATCACGCTGCACGAGGCGTCGCTGATGGCGTCGTCGGTGCCGTCGTGGGTGCTGGGCGTGGACGGGCAGGCCGGGCAGATAAAGGTGCGCTACGATGCGGACCTCGTGATCCTCGATCATGACGGGACCGCGTGGATGACGATCATTGGCGGGAAGGTCGTGTACCGGAAAGAGGAGTAGGCGAGGAGGGGAAGGATATGCCGGCGATTGATGTAGTGCTGACGGTTGCGCAGAGCAAGCGCCTCATCGCTCGCGCCGTGCCCCTGGTGGATGTCGTGCGGCACGCGTGGCATGAGGGCATGGTCGCCGTCGGGCAGGGCAGCACGACGGCCTACGTCGCCGAGGAACTGCTCGGGCACGCTATGGACATGAGCGGCTTCATCTACGGGCGGACCATGCCCGATAGCTTCGAGGCGCCCGACGAGATGTTCGCCAGGGCGCGCGGGGACCTCATCTTCCGGCAGGGGAAGGTCGTCGAGGGGATGACCTTCGCCCAGGCGATGAAGGAGCTTGGGGCGGGCGACGTGGTGATCAAAGGCGCCAACGCCGTCGACCATCGCGCGGGGGTGGTCGCGAACCTCATCGGCCATCCCGAGGGTGGGACGATGGGCCTCATCCAGGGGCAGATCCACGGCAAGGGCGCGTACCTTGTCGTGCCGATCGGGCTCGAGAAGACGCTGGGCGGCGACCTCATGGCGGCGGCGAAGGCGATCGAGTCGGCGCATGCGGATACGTCGCTGCCGAGGCTGTGGGTGACGGCCGGGCACATCGTGTGCGAGATCGAGGCGCTGCGGCTGCTGTGCGGCGTCGAGGCCGTGCACATCGCGTCGGGCGGGATATGCGGGGCGGAGGGCGCGGTGTGGCTGAGGGTTTTGGGGAGCAGCCAACAGCTCGAGGCCGTGTCGGCCGTGGTCGCGAAGCTGAGGGGTGAGCCGTCGTACCTGGAGGCGTGGGAGCGGCAGAAGGGGGCGGGGTAGCGATGGCGGAGGCGATGGAGGCGAGGTACTGGGACGCGGGCGAGGGGCATGTCGACTGCCGGCTGTGCCCGTGGCATTGCAGGATCGCGCCGGGGAAGAGCGGGCGGTGCCTGGTGCGGCGGAATGAGGGTGGCGTCCTCCGGGCGATGACGTACGGGCGGGTCACGTCGGTCAGCATGGACCCGATCGAGAAGAAGCCGCTGTACCACTTCCGGCCGGGCAGCGAGATATTGTCGGTGGGAAGCTGGGGCTGCAACCTGTCGTGCCTGTGGTGCCAGAACTGGACTATCGCCCAGCAGGAAGTGCCGACGAAAGAAATGGGCCCCGCGCAGGCCGTCGCCCTGGCGAAGGAGTATGCCGGGCAGGGGAACATCGGGCTCGCGTACACGTACAATGAGCCGTTCATCTGGTTCGAGTATGTCTACGACACGGCGAAGCTTGCGCATGAGCATGGGCTGGTCAATGTGCTGGTGACGAACGGGATCGTGGAGGAGGAGCCGCTCGAGGAGCTGCTGCCCTACATCGACGCGCTGAACGTTGACATCAAGAGCATGCGCGACGAGTTCTATCAGCGGCTGACGAAGGGGCAGGCGTGGCCGGCGCGGCGGACGGTGGAGAAGGCGTACGGCCGGGCGCATGTTGAGATAACGAATCTTGTCGTGACGGGCGAGAACGATAGCGACGATGACTTCCGCGAGCTTGCGGCGTGGGCGTCGTCGGTGTCGCCGAAAATGCCGGTGCACATCTCGCGGTACTTCCCGGCGTGCAACTTCTCGGCGCCGGCGACACCGGCTGAGACGCTGGTACGGGCGATGGAGATCATCAGTGAGAAGTGCGAATTCGTGTATGTGGGGAACGCGTCGCTTGGGGCAGGTAGCGATACGGTTTGCCCGAAGTGCGGGGCGGTGGCGGTGAAGCGGAGCGGATACCGGGCGGAGGCGAAGGGGTTGGTGGAGGGGCGGTGCAGGCAATGCGGGGAGGATCTGTACTTTGCGTAACGAGCAACTGCACCCCTCGATGGAGGGGAAGCCGCAGAACTGGCTGCAACGGGCGTCCTACGTGGCGCGGGTCTTCGCGCGCTACGGCTTCGCGCCGGCGATGAGGCGGGCGGGGTTCGGGCGGTTCGTGCCTCGGACGCAGGCTGAGCCGATGGCCGAGAGCGACCTGCCCGAGCGGTTCCGCATGGCCCTGCAGGACCTCGGCCCGGTGGCTATCAAGCTCGGGCAGATGCTCGCCACGCGGCCCGACCTGATGCGGGGCGAGTACGTCACCGAACTGCGCAAGCTCCAGGATGCGGTGGAGACGTTCCCCTTCGAGCAGGCGCGGGAGGTCGTCGAGACCGAGCTTGGGCGGACGCTGGAGGAGGTCTTCGCCGAGTTCGAGGAGGAGCCATCGGCGGCGGCCTCGCTGGCGCAGGTGCACCGCGCGAAGCTGCTCAGCGGGGAGGACGTGGCCGTGAAGGTGCAGCGGCCCGACGCCGAGTCGATGGTCGAGACCGACGTGCAGATAATCCTCGCCATCGCGCGGGTGATGGAGCGGTACAGCAAGGGAATGGCCGAATCCCACGTGGTCGAGCAGGCGCAGGACTTCGCGTACTACATCCGCAACGAGCTGAACTTCTACATGGAGGCGCAGAACGCTGACCGGCTCCGCGAGGCGGTGGCGAGGTTTGACTATGCGAAGGTGGCGAAGGTCTACCGCGACTACACGACCCGGCGCGTGCTGACGATGGAGTGGTGCGATGGGGCGCGGGCCAATGACCCCGAGCACATCGATGCCCTGGGGATCGACCGAAAGGTGGCGGCGAAGAACTTCGCGACCATCTTCATCTACCAGATGTTCGGGGAAGGCTTCTTCCACGGCGATCCGCATCCCGGGAACATATTGCTGCTGCCGGGCGAGAAGGTCACGTTCCTGGACTACGGCAACGCCCACAGCCTCGGGCTAGACATGCGCGAGCGGTTGAAGGTGATGGTGCGAGGGCTGATCGAAGAGGATGCGGAGGCGCTGGCGGACGAGATCCTGGACATGGGGATCCTGAGCGAGTACACGGACGTGCAGGCGGTCTATCAGGATGTCGACCGCATGCTCAGCCACTTCGCGTCGGTGCAAAGCTCCGAGGTGCGGGTGGGCGAGGCGCTGGACCAGGTGCTGAGCGTCGTGTTCAAGCATCGCGTGCGCGTGCCGGCGGTTCTGGGGGCGATGGCGCGGGCGATCGTGGTGGCCGAGGGAGTGGGGCGCGGGCTGGACGAGCACTTCGACTTCCGCGTCGCGGCGCGCGAGACGCTGCCGATGATCGAACCGGGCGGAATCCTGGGCGCGACGGTCCGACGGGCGAAGCGGCAGGGCGGGCGACTGGGGCGGCTGGCGATGATCCTGCCGAAGCAGTTGTCTCGGCTGCTGGTACGGGCAAACGCCGGCGGCCTCAAGATGCGGCTCGAGATCGACAACGTCGACCAGCACCTGCACCGGCTGGACGTCATGGCGAACCGGCTATCGTTCTCGTGGATCGTAGCGGCGTTGATGCTGTCGTCGGCGATGATCGTCTCTAGTGAGCAGGGGCGGAATGTGATCACTGAGCAGGCGCAGAAGGTGATCACGCTCGGTGGGGCGACGTGCGCGGGGTTGGCGGCGATATTTGGGTTGTGGTTGTTGTTTTCTATCATTCGCTCCGGAAGGTTGTAGGGATCGGAAGTAGCCACAGCGGGGTCACCACCGATTGGTGCGAAGGCCTGACCGGCAGCGGGTGCCGGGGATCCTTCGTGCGACAGAAGGCGTCGCCCTCAGGATGACAGCCAAATGCAGGAAGGACCCGAACCACGAAAGGACCGTCCGTTGGTGCTGGCGTCCGGGTCGCCTCGGCGGCGGGAACTGCTAGAGGCGGCGGGCGTCCATGCCGAGATCATGCCAGCGCCTGAAGATGCTGAGGGGGACGTTGGGGAGATGGGTGATCCTGGCGCTCTTGCCCTGGCCGCGGCGGAGCGGAAGACGGCGGCTGTGGCCAAAATGCGGACGGATGCCCTGGTGCTCGGCGCGGACACGGTTGTGGCCGCCGACGATAGGGTTCTCGGCAAGCCGTCGTCGCCCGAGGAAGCGCGGGCCATGCTTCGTCTCCTGGCAGGGCGCAAGCACGCGGTGTATACTGCTATGGTCGCCGCGGCTTGGGCCGACGGTGACGTGCGGGTATTGGCACGGGCCGTCGCCGTGTCGGAGGTTAGCTTTCGCCCGCTCACCGACGAGGAGATCGAAGCGTACGTGGAATCAGGAGAGCCGATGGACAAGGCCGGAGCTTACGGGATCCAGGGCGGCGCGGCAGGTTTCGTGGCCGCACTGACCGGTCCGTGGGATAACGTCATCGGGCTGCCGGTGAGCCAGGCGATGGAGCTTGTCGCCGAGGCCGAGCGGGTTCTCGCTCGCGCCGGGGAGGCAGGCTGGCGATGAGACTGCGCTGGTTGGGCCATAAGTGGACGACGCGGGCCATGCAGGTCGTATTCCGGTTCACACCCGGGATCGGCATCGACCTGGGGACGGCCAATACGCTCGTTTATGTGAGGGGACGCGGGATCATCCTCCGCGAGCCCTCGGTCGTGGCGCTGGATGTGGAGACCGGGCATGTGCGCGCCGTGGGGCTTGAGGCGAAGCGGATGGTCGGGCGGACGCCCGCGAACATCCGTGCCGTCAGACCTCTGCGCGATGGGGTCATCGCCGACTTCGACGTCACCGAGGGGATGCTGCACCACTTCATCAAGCAGGCGCTGCGGCGAGGCTGGAGCGTGCCGCCGCGCGTGGTCGTCGGGGTGCCCAGCGGCATAACTGAGGTCGAGCGGCGAGCGGTCGTTGAGGCCGCCAAGCGCGCCGGGGCGTGGGATACACAGCTAATCGATGAGCCCATGGCCGCTGCCATCGGGGCGGGCATGCCCGTCGCCGAGCCGGCCGGAAACATGGTCGTCGACATCGGCGGCGGCACCACCGAGATCGCCGTCATCTCGCTGGGCGGCATCTGTACCCAGCGGTCGATGCGCATCGCCGGCGAGGAAATCGACGAGGCCATCATCGCCTACATCCGGCGCGAATATAACCTCTTCATCGGCGAAGCGACCGCCGAAAGTATCAAGATCGAGATCGGCTCGGCCTTCCCGCAGGCTGACGAAAAGACCATGCACATCCGCGGGAAAGACCTCGTGAGCGGGCTGCCCAAGAGCGTGGCGATCCGCTCGGAGGAAATCCGCGAGGCGATCATGGAGCCGGTTGCGGCGATCGTCGACCTGGTGAAGGAAACGCTCGACTCGACGCCGCCGGAGTTGGCGGCTGACGTCATGAACCGCGGGATCGTGCTGGCGGGCGGAGGGGCGCTGCTGAGGGGCCTCGACCAGCTCATCTCGGCGGAGACGGACATACCGGTTTACGTGGCCGAGGACCCGCTGACCTGCGTGGTGCTCGGGACGGCGAAGTACCTGGCCGAGCTAGATGGGCAGGTCATCAACTAAAGGCAGACCGTGGGGCGCCGCCCCACGCCCCGCTGGGGACACAGTCCCCAGACTCCACTGCGCACCTACGGTGCGCTTCGCCGCCACAAAGCGGCGGCTTTGACCGCGGGGCACGGTGGTCGCCTGCGATACGCAGATGACGCGAGTGAAGGGTAGTCAGTAAGTGGAAGCATAAGGCGAAGACCTAAGGAGCAGGGATGCGCGCCGACGAGAACCTTACCCGTCTGGTAGCGGTGCTGGCCCTCCTCGCGGCAGTGCTCACGATATGGCAGCACGCGGCGTGGGCCCGCGGGAAGCGGGCTTGGCCCGAACGCGTCGCCATACGCCTCCTCAACCCCGGCGTGGTGACCATCAGTCGCGGCGTCGCCGCCGTCAGCGATACCGGCTTCTCCTTCATGCAGGCAGGCCGCCTCCGCCGCGAGAACATGGAGCTTCGCGATGAGTGCGCGCGGCTCAATAGCGATCGCGTCCGCGAGGCCGAGCACTTCGCCGAGAACCGCCAGCTCCGCGCCCTCGTCGGAGCGCCGCCGCCGACCAATACCCACAAAGTCGCCGTCGCCCAGATCGTCGGGCGCAGCCCCGGCGCTCTCAACCGGCGCGTCACCGTCAAAGTTGAGGGCGGGACGGAACTTGCGAAGGACGATCTCCTTCTGTATGGGGGATGCCTCGCGGGTCGCATCACTGACGCCGACAAGAGCGTGGGCCAGGCCGTGCTGATCGTCGATGCCGAGCATGCGGTGGCGGCCATCGACCAGCGCTCGCGCGATGAGGGCATGCTCTACGCTGAGACGCAGACCGAGGGCGGCGGCGACATGCTGCGCCTGGATAAGGTCGTCGGCAAATGCGATGTGCAGGCCGGTGACATGATCCTCTCGTCGGGCATCGGGCAGGTGTACCCGAAGGGGATACCGGTTGGGACCGTCGTTGCGGTGACGTCAAATCCGGCGGGCGGGCAAGTGGTGAGCGCGCTGGTGAAGCCGCTGGTGGACTTCGACCGGCTGGAATTCGTGACGATAGCGAGGGTGCAGGTCGGGCCATGATGTACCTCGCCGCAGCACTGCTGACTGCCGTGATATGCGTGCTCGAGGCCGCCTGGCCGACCTGGGGCTTCTGGTCGGGTGAGCGGCCGGAGCTGCTCGTGGCGCTGACGACGTGCGTGGGGTTGGTGGCGGGGGGAAGGGGGGGCGCGGTATGCGGGTTCTTCGCGGCCTTCTGG
>PMZA01000391.1 GCA_003170595.1 Armatimonadota bacterium | reverse complement strand
CCTTCGGCAGGCTCCCTTCGACAAGCTCAGGGCAGGCAGGACAGGCAGGATGACGACCTGGAACAGAGGGTGCTGAGGGGCGGACGGGGGCGGGGGATCCTTCGGCGACTAAAGGCGTCGCCCTCAGGATGACAGCCAAAGGCGGAAAGGCAAAGGCGACCAGGCCGATGAGCGGTGCCTGGCGAAAACTACTGAACTCCGTGCAAATACGGAAACACCGTTTCCCTGCGGCCCTAGGCGAGGATTCCGCTCGCAGGCTGGCGGGAAGCGAGCTCGCCGAGTGTGATGCGATTCCGTATTTACCGGAAACTCAGTAGGTCCTTCGGTCGCAACGCAAACCGTTGCTCCCTCAGGATGACAAGCCCGGAGAACCTGAAGGTCGATGTTGGGTGGGCTATCGGAAGTCGGCCGAGGGGGTCAGGCGGAGGTGGTCCGAAACCTGGCCGAGGCAGAAGGTGCGAAGGTCGTGGATGGAGGGTAGCGGTGAGATGATCTCGCCGGCCGATAGTAAAGGCTCAAGGAAAGGCGTGCGGTCCGCGCCGCAAGGGCAGGGGCTGGGCCCGGCCGCGTCGGGCAAGGTCTCGCGCGCACCGCACTCCCAGCACACCCACGTCTGCTTCACCCCCGACTTCTTCCCCCGCTTCGTTATCGGCTGGCCGTCGATCTCCACGATGTCCATGCCGAAGTTGACAACCGGCGCGTCCGAGATCGCTGTGCCGATGCCGTAGCCGTCGACCACGTCGTTCATGCGAAGGATGTCGGCCTCGTCGAGCCCGCCGCTGACTACGATCTGGACGTGCCCATAGCCGCGGAGGTCAAGTTCCCACCGCACCTCCGCAGCCAGGGCGTGGAAGTCGCCACGACGCGAGCCCGGCGTGTCCAATCGCACAGCGAAGAGATGATCGCCTAACGTCTCCGCCGCCGCTAGGGCCGCGAACTTCTCGTCCTCGAAGGTATCGATCAACGCAACGCGGCGGACGTCGGGCGGGATGACCTCATCGAACCACACGAGCGCGGTCTCCGTAGAACCGGCGAGGAGGATCAAGGCGTGGGGCATCGTCCCCGAAGGCGGAATACCCAGGGCCTCCGCGCTCGCCACCACCGACACGCCATCGCAGCCGCCCACGTAGGCCGAGCGCTCAATCGACGGCGCGAGGGCCGGATGCGCACGACGTGCGCCAAAGCTCAGCAGCGACCTCTCCCCCGCCGCAACACGGCAGCGCGCCGCCTTCGTCGCCACACCCGTGCCGTGGCAGAGGACGCCCAGCATCGCCGTCTCCAACTCGCCGAAATCACACCATCGCCCCGACAGGCGCACCACCGGCTCGCCCGGTAGGAAGACACTGCCCTCCGCCGCCGACCATACATCCACCGCGCGACCGGAAAGGACCTCAACCATCTCCTCCACGCCCGCCAGCACGCCAAACGCGTAGCCCTCCGGAAGCGACGCCGCCGTGACCTCCATCACCACTGGCTTGTCGGCATCTTTGGCGCGGAGGACCTCCACGGCGCGGCGGAAGTACACGTCCGTCACGCGCCCGGCGCGGATATCATCAAGGCTGGCGACATACCACATACGAACACCCCCGGAGAGCTTACAGCAAGGAAAGTACAAGGGCCATACAAGGACGAAACCGTGGGGCTCTGCCCCACCCTGCGGACCTGCGGTCCGCTGACCCGCAGGGGCCCTGGCCCCTGACCCCACGCCGCCTGCGGCGGCTCTGGCCGCGGCAATTGGTCGTCGCCGCCGGGAGGAGTGCGACGCGAGGGGTGCGGTGAGGTGAGGGAAGGGAAAGCCAGAAGGAGATCCTTCGCGCAGGAACCGCGCTCAGGATGACAGACCTGGTAGGTCTCCGCAGGATGACAGACGGGGAGAGGCGGGCGAAGGAGAGCAAGGGGGAAAAGGCCGCAGGAGGCGCGGGGAAGGAAGGGAATAGAAAGAGTGGTGATCAGAAATGGCAGGCTTGCCTCCCTTCGTTAGTCCCCTGCCCGCTACCCTCGTCTTCGGGAGCGGGAAGATACGTGAGATCGGGAAGGTCACAAAGGCGCTCGGCGGTCGGGCGCTCGTAGTCATCGGCACCGGCTCGCTCGAAAAGGCAGGGCATCTGGCCGTCGTCGAAGCCGCGCTGAAGGAGGCCGGCGTGGAGTGCCGCGTTTTCGCCGGCGTGCCTGCTGAGCCCGCCGTCGAGTGGGTCGATCGCGGACGGGAGGCGCTCGCCCTGATCGACGCCGAGGTCGTCGTCGGCATCGGCGGCGGCAGCGTTCTCGATGTCGCCAAAGCCATCGCCGCCCTCGCGCGGGAAGATCAGCCGGCGCTGGCATATCATCGCGGTGAGGCGAAGGTCACGCAGCGCGGGTTGCCCATCGTCGCCGCGCCGACGACGTCGGGGACGGGCGCGGAGGTGACGCCGAATTCCGTGCTCACTGATGCGGAGCTGCACGTGAAGGCGTCGCTACGCGGGGGCGACCTCATGCCAGCCGCGGCGATCGTTGACCCGGAACTGACCGTCGCGTGCCCGCCGGATGTGACCGCGTACAGTGGGCTGGACGCGATCGTGCAGGCGCTCGAAACCTACGTGTCGCGTGGGGCGAGCCCGTACAGCGATGCCCTCGCGCTGAGGGCGCTGGAGCTGATGGCGCCGGCACTCGGGACGGCGGTGCGGGATGGGGCCAATCTCGAGGCGCGGGAGAGGATGGCGCTCGGCAGCACGATGGGCGGGATGGCGCTGGCCTGCGCGAGGCTGGGGCTCGTGCATGGGCTCGCGCATCCGATCGGGCACGTGTGGGCGCTGCCGCATGGGTTCGTGTGCGGGATGCTGATGCCCGCGGTGATGGAGTTCAACCTGCCCGTGGCGGCGGGGAAGTATGCGGCGGCGGCGAAGGCGATCGGCGTCGGGGATGATGCTGAGGAACTGGTCGCGTGGTTCAAGGCGCTGGCGGCGGAGGTCGGGATGAAGAGGCCGGCGGCGATCGATGCGAAGCCGATGACCGCGGAAGAAGAGCAGCTCATCGTCGAGCAGACGCTCGCGTCGGGATCGACGAAGCACAACCCGCGGACGGCTGAGGAAGGGGACGTGAGGGCGATGCTGCGAGAGGTGGTGGGAGCGAGATGAGAGCGATAGTCCTCGCGGTCGTCGTCGGGCTCATCGCCGCGCAGGCCGTGGGCGCAGGGCTGCCCTGGCCCTTCAACATGCGCGTCGAGTCGTGCGCCCAGCGCGGGAGTGACGCGGGAGTCGTCGTCACCACGACGGGCGCGGTGCTCGACGTGCGGCCTGGGAGCGGGGAGATCGTCCTATCGCAAAGGATCGGCGAGAAGAGGATAGTGGGGAAGGTCGTGCTGGCGGAGGGGCTGCTGCGCGGGCTGAAAAGGACTTCGAGCGATGATGAGGTTGCGCGCTTCGAGACGGAGGCCGGGCTGAAGATCGAAGTGCACTGCGACTCGGTGCTGCGGCTGACCTGCGCGAAGGCGGTGGCGCTGAAGATCGAAGGGACCTTCGCGCCGGAATACTTGCGCGAGACTTCCGGCGCGGCGCTGGCGCTGGATGAACACGGCGGCTTCGGCGCGTACTTCATCGACGACGCCTTCGTGAAGCCGGCGGTCAAGGAGGGTGGCGGGGGCTTCACGCTCACGTACGACCTCGCGGCCGAGAAGGCGGCGCTGATCGCCGTGTGCCCGCCGCGCGAATATGACTGGAAGCGTGACCGAGAGGACCGCATCGTCCACTACTTCCCGGCGCTAGTGGGGACGGAGGTGGGGTGGTCGGATCACCCTCTGCCGAGCGATGAGGAACTGAAGGCGTGGCGCGAGTTCAACAACGTCCTCGTGCTGCACCTCGAGACGTGGAACGGGTACATGGTCGCCGAGCCGAAGGCAAGGGATGAGAAGCGGCTGCGCGAGGCGCTGGTGACGGCGCGGAAGCTGGGCTACCGGACGCTCATCTACTGCTCGCCGCTGTACTTCGGGCCGGCGTATCAGGGCAACGGGCTGCGGGACGACGCGGTGGCCCTCTTCCTCAAACACGCGCGATGGATGCTGCAGACCTACGGCTTCGACGGCGTCTACTGGGACGGAGTATTCACGGATGTGCCGAAGGCGTGGGAGCTGGCGCGGGAGATGCGGAAGGCGCTGGGGTCGCGGCTGTTCTACTTCCACAGCACGGGGACACCGCTGCCCTACTGGCAGTCGTGGTCGGGCGTCTACTGCCCCTTCGTCGACACCTATGCCGACTACCAACTGAGGGGCGAAGGCATGCCCCGCGAACATATCGACCCCATATACCTGCGGTATGAGGCGTCGGGGTACAACATCAGCAACACCATCGGCACGCTCTGCTACGAGACGTGCCGGGTGGATAAGACGATGTTCGACTGGGCGCTGGAGGCCATGGTCCACATCCCCTACTGGCCGGGCGGGCAGGACGTCGCCGGGAAGAAGTACTTCCTCACCCCCGAGGAGGACAAGCTCTTCCGCGAGTACTACCTGCCCAAGGCGGCGGAAGTGCGCGGGCCGGAGGACTATGCGAAACTCGCGGGAGAAGGCTTCGCCAGCCGTGAGGCGCGACGGCGGGAGATCGCCGAACAGCGCAAGGTGAGAGAGGCGGCGCTGCATGAATACCTCGCCGCGCAGAAGGCGAAGGCTACGGCGGAGGACCTCCTCAACCTCGCGGCCTTCAAGCCGGCGACGTGCTCGGACTACTGCACCCGGCCGGAAGGCCCGCACCTGCTGGGCTACCGCACCGAATACGCGACCGACCTCAACCCCGAGACTTACTGGGCCGCCGACATGCCGCCCGCGCACTGGATCGCCGTCGACCTCGGGCGCGTCGAACATATCAGCCGCGTGCGCGTCCTCAACTACTACGGCGACAAACGCTTCTACCACTATCGCGTCGAGACGTCGATCGACGGGGAGGTGTGGGCGCTCGTGGGCGAGAAGGCTAACGACAACCTCGCCACCACCGAAGGCGACTACTACAACTTCGCGGCGCGGGACGCCCGCTACATCCGGGTGACCATGCTCAGCAATAGCGCGAACTGCGGCGTGCACGTGGCGGAGGTCGGGGTGTGGCGGTAAGGCGGTAAGGCGAAAAGCCAACCTCGGGGCTCAGCCCCGAACCCCGCAGGGGCCCTGGCC
>PMZA01000059.1 GCA_003170595.1 Armatimonadota bacterium | reverse complement strand
TCAGAGCGCTCTTTCCGTTCCAATTACGAATTACCAATTACTAATTACAGTTGCGTGGTGAGCTTGAGGTCGGCGGGCGTCAGGCCCTGGGCCTCGGCCCGCAGGACGATGGTTCCGGCCTTGCCTTTGGGGCGAACGACGGCCAGGCAGCGCCCGCGGAACGGGACGCATTGCGGCTGGCGGAAGCTCGCCGCGTGGCGGGGGTCTCCGTTTCCGACCGCCGCCAGTTCGCCCGGCCCGCTGAGGCGGAAGTGCACGGGCATGACGGCCTGCGGAACGATCGTGCCGGCCCGGTCGAGCACCTCGACGGTGACGAAGGCCAGATCGTTGCGGTCGGCGGCGATCCGCGCGCGGTCGGCCGCCAGACGCAGTTTGGCCGGTTGGCCGGCGGTGCGGAGCGCGGCCGTGGCCACGACGCGCCCGTCGGTCAGGGCCTCGGCGCGCAGTTCGCCCGGCTCGTAGGGCACCTCGAAGCAGGCGGTGAGCCTGGTGTCGCGCGAGACGCTCTGGAGGCCGATCTGCCTGCCGTTGAGGCCCAGGCGCACCTGCTGGGCGCTGGAGTACACCGAGACGCGCAGCGGTTTGCCCTCGCAGGCGGGCCAGGTCCAGCTTCGCTCCTGGTCGGGCCAGGCCCACTGGTTGAGCCACTCCTTCTTGCCCTCGGGCAGCGGCCGATGCACCGCCATCTCCAGCTTGCTGCGGCCCCAGAGCACGTCGCGATAGTAGGACTGGGGCCTCTTGAACCCGCACACGTCGATGTCGCCGCAGGTCGCCCCGTGGTACGGCCAGGCTTCGACCGGGGTGGGGTCGCCCTCCACGGCGGCAAAACCGATCCCCGACTCGCCGAAATAGTCCATGCCGGTCCAGACGAAATCGCCGGCGACGTACGGATGATCCAGCACGCCCATCCAATACTCGAACGCTTGCAGCGGGAACGACTCGGTCGCCAGCATCACCCGGAAGGGATGAGCCGCGTGATCGCGGACATACAAATCCTGCGCGTAGTTGCAGCCGGCGACGTCCAACGCGGCGAAGAACGGGTCGGGCTTTGCCGTGGGGGACTGGAGTCCGCTCAAGGCCGACGTGACCGGCCGCGTGGGGTCCAGCGCTCGAACGCGGTTCGCCTGCCGCCAGGCCAGTTCGGCGCCCGCGGGGGTGTTCTGCTCCATGATCTCGTTGCCGATGCTCCAGATCACGATGCTCGGATGGTTGCGGTCGCGCTTGACCATCGCCGCCGTGGAGTGGTCGAAGCGCTCGCCCATTTGCGGGGACTCGCCCAGGCACCAACTGGCGAAGTTCTCCTCGTAGACCAGCAGGCCCACCTCGTCGCACAGGTCGAGCTGGTAGCGCTGGGGGATGCCGGCGATGAATCGGATCATGTTGAAGCCCATGACCTTGCAGTTCAGGATGTCCCGGCGGAGGAGGTCCTTGTCATAGGGCACTCGCACCCCGACCGGCGTGTCGGCACCGCTGTGCGAGCTTTTCAGGTAGATTCGCCGGCCGTTGAGCCGGAAGTAGCCGTCCGTGAACCGAAAGTCGCGGAACCCACAGCGCGTGGACTGCTCGTCGAAGGACCTCGCCTCATCCGCCTGCACGCGCGCCGTCACCCGATAGAGGAACGGGTCGTTCAACTGCCAGAGGTGGGGCTGAGCCACGCGGACCTCCGCCTCCACCAGCGTGTCGCCCGGCGGCAGGTCGCGCTCGATCGTGACAGCATCAAGGGTCTCGCCGCTTGCGGCCGGGGAGACGGCGAACTGCATCTTCGCCCTGGCCTGTGTCCGCCCCGCGTTGCGAAGATTGACCTTCACATGGACGATGCCGGTCGTCGGGTCGGGCTTTACGTACAGGTCCTCGTCGCGCACGGCCGGGGCCGTCAGAAGCTCCACCGAGTCAGTGATGCCGCCGTAGTTGAAGTCGCTGCCGGGCGAGTAGGGGTAGGTCTTGTTGCGGCGCGGCGTCTGGGCGAGGGCGATGCCATCGATGGGCTCGTTCGTGGGATTGAGCACGCGCACGGCCACGCGGCTGCTCTGGCCCGGCTTCACAGCCGCGGTCACGTCCAGCACGAAGGGATCCTCGCCGCCCTCGTGCGCGCCGACGTGTACGCCGTTCACCCACACATCCGCCAGGTAGTCGACTTGCCAGAACCGCAGCAGGTAGCGCCCGGACGGGTCGGGGTTGGCCGGCGGAATGAAGTCGCGCCAGTACCACGCGACGCCGTGGTAGCCGGGGAAGATCTCCTGCATGATCCACGGCACCGGGGTCGGCTTGGCGCCGTCCTGCGGCTTCTCCCACCAGCTCTTATCGCGCCCAACGTTGCCGGGGTCCGGGGCGAGCATCCAGGTTCCGTCCAGAGACAAGGTGATGCCGGGCCGCATCCCGATACCTCCAGTCGATGGTGTGTTGGACGCCGCCAGAACCGCGCCGATGAACATCATGCCAAGCTGTGCCATGCCCATGGTGCGCCGTTCTCCGTCACGTTGAGTTGCCGCTCGCCGCCGCGGCTGGCGCCGGATGCTTCGCCGGATTGACGTGCCTGACCTGCAGGAAGTGCCCTCGCGGGCTTGAAGAGTCCGGCCGCAGGTTCGCAGGAGACGGGACCGGCGCGAGATTGCGCTGAGTCGCGGTCCAGAGGAGTCTGTGTGACGATGCCGAGCTTCATGATGAGCATGTTCCTGGTCCTGGGGACGGGCCTGCCGGCTGCAGGGCAGACCCAGCGCGGCGCCGCAGTCGGTGAACTGCGGATCGCTGTCGGCGAGAAAGCGACCCCGCCCGAGCGTCGCGCCGCCGAGTTGCTTGCGGCCGAGGTGAAGCGGCGAACTGGCATCGAAGCGCGTATCGGTGGAGGGGAGCAGGCCGGCCCCTCAGTGGTGCTCGGCACCGCCCAGTCCGGCGCAGCGGTGCGTGAGTTCAGCCGCGCCCATCCCGAGGTCGCGCGTCTCGGGGCCGATGGCTTCTGCCTTGAGACGAAGCCGGATGCCAGGCGGCGCAGGTTCGTCGTCGGGCAGAGCCCGAGCGGAGTGGTGGCGGGCGTCGGCAAGCTGCTGCGCCTCATGACGTACGAGAAGGGAGCGCTGACGATCCCGCCGGTGTCGCTAGCCGACACCCCGAAGCTGCCGGTGCGCGGCATATATTTCGCCACCCACTTCTTCAACTTCTACCACGTCGCCCCGCTGGCGGAAGTGGATCGGATCATCGAGGAGTTCGCGCTTTGGGGCGGCAACTCGCTGTGCGTATGGTTCGATATGCACCACTTCACGGGCATCAGCGACCCGGCCGCGCAGGCACACCTGGCGCGCCTGAGGCACTTCGCCGAGACCGCCCACGGGGTCGGGATGCAGTTCGGCCTGACCTTCATCGCCGACGAGGCCTATGCCAACAGTCCCGCCGCCTTGCGACCCAAGCCCGCGCCGGGATCGTACGGCGTGGAGTTGTGCCCCTCGATCCCGGAGGGCCTCGCGCTCATCGGGAAGTGGCAAGCCGAGGAACTGGATGCCTTCCCGCAGGTGGATTTCATCTGGACGTGGCCCTACGACCAGGGCGGCTGCGCGTGCGATCAGTGCAAGCCCTGGGGCGCGAACGGCTTCCTCAAAGCCTCGGAGCAGTTGTCGCGGCTCTACCACCAGCACAATCCGCACGGCAAGGTCTGGCTCTCCACGTGGCTCTTCGACGACATTGCAGGCAACATCGGCGAGTACGCCGGCCTGTGGCAGGTCATCAAGGAGAAACAGCCGGCGTGGTTCGACGGGATAGTCGCCGGCACGCACGGTGACGGGGTCCCGGCGCCGCTCCTCGATCGCCCCGAGCCCGAGCGCTATCCGCTCACCTGGTTCCCCGAGATCTCCATGTGGGGCATGGAGCCGTGGGGCGGGTATGGGGCGAACCCGCTGCCGGCGATCTTCACGCATCTGAAGGCGCATCTGGGCTCGCGCACGCAGGGCGGCTGGCCCTACTCCGAGGGCATCTACGAGGACCTGAACAAGTGGCTATGGTGCCGGGATGACTGGTCGCCCGACAGCGCGACTGACGACCTCCTCGCCGAGTATGCCTCCTACTACCTCTGCCCGGCTGCCGCGGAAGATGGGGTGAAGCTCTTCCACCTGCTGGAGCAGACACACCAGCACACCAACTGGCGCGCACGCAACCTTGCACAAGCCGACGAAGCCTGGGCGCTGGCCCAGAGCATCGACGGGCGCTTGCCGGAGTATGCCAAGAAGTCGTGGCGCTGGCGCCTTCTCTACGTCCGCGCGGCGATCGACCACCTTCTGAAAACCGAGGGCTATCGCACGCCCGAGGCCCAGGCGGCGCTCAAGCCCTACGCCGACGAGCTGGTCGCCCTTTACCACGCGCAGAACTCCTTCATCCGCCCGCCGGCCTTCCCCGAGCCGAGGGTGCCCGGAGACAATCTCGCCGAGGGCCGTATGGTGACGGCGTCATCGGTGCATCCGGATTACCCGGGCTGCGAGCAGTCGCTCACCAACGGGGTCTATGCCCAGGAGGACGGCGAGGACTTCTGGGTCGACGACGTCCACAAGGAGAAGACCTCGTGGGTTAGCATCGACCTGGGTAAGCCGGCGGCGATCAAGGAGGTGCGCCTCCAGTACCGGGGCATCTACGGCAACTTCTGGTTCATCCCGACGACGGTGAGCTTCGCCGTATCGCAGGACGGGGTCGAGTGGACGGACGCGGGCACGTCGACCCAGGTGCCCGTCGAGGGCACGCCTTACTCGCCGAAGCTTTGGGCGTACCCCATCGGCAAGGAAGGGCGCTTCGTGCGCATCACCCTCGGCCCATCGCAACACGTGGCAGAGCCCTTCCCGGGCACGCTCGAGCTAGTCGAGGTCGAGGTGGGAGGGCAGTAGGGGCCCTACCGTGCAAGGGTAGCGTGGGCCCAGTGGGTGCGGTCGCCTGAGTTGCGGGCGATGCCGTTCCACATGAGCTGGCACGCGCGCCCGGAGCCGTCGTTGCTGTTGTCCAGGGCGAGGTCGAAGAGCATCTGCTGGCCCTCCGCCGGCTTCATGTCAAGGGCCGCGAAGGGGATCGCCGCCTCGATCACGTACCCCTTCCCGTCCACGTTGCGCACCACCGTCAGCCCGCAGTCATACTGCTTCGGCGCCTGGGCGTAGTACCACTGCGGCTTCCCGTCGACCAGGCCGCCGCTGAGGAGCACCTGGCGATCGGTGAAGAGCAGCGGGCCGGGCTGATCCGGCTTCTCGTGGCCGAGGAAGACCTCCAGCCCGTCGCCCTCCCAGAGCGCATCCCCCGTGTGCGAGTTCATCATCGGCGTGGCGTCCTTCACATCCACCATCAGATAGAGGTTGGTGTCGTCCCAGCAGAGCCAGAAGTTGCCCTCCAGGCCAGCGGCGTCGGAGCCCTCGACGAGGCGGTCCGCCCCGATATGCTCGGGCGGAGTGCCGGGCCAACCGTCGCGCAGCCCGTTGAGCTTGATGGGCCCCGGCGCGCGCGGGATCTGCAGCGTCTTCGCGGCCTGGCCCGTGCCGTTGAAGCGCGGGTCATCGTAGGCGAAGGGCTGGCGCTGCCCGAGCATGACCGAGTAGATGTCGTAGTTGGTCTTCATCATCTCGGCCAGGCAGTCCTTGTACGGGCGGTCGGCGACGTTGAGGAGGCCGTCGTTGGCCTTCTCGCCGGTGTACTTCTCGAACCACCGCCCGCTGCGCGCCTGGTCGAGGAGCGTGAACCACTCGATGCCGATGATATAGGGCAGCCGCGCCGACTGCTCGACGTAGTTGCGGTAGGCGAGGCCACGCTCGCGCTGGTTGCGGACCTCCTTGCCGCCGGGGAGGCCGGTGTCGGAAGGTGAGGCCCAGTAGAACTCGCTGAGCATCATCGGCTTGTTCCCGCACCAGAGATCGAGGCGGTCGAGGAAGGCCTTGTCGACGCCGTAGGTGTAGTAGTTGAGGCTGATGACATCCATGAACTTGCCGGCGATGGCGCAGAGGTGCTCATTGTTGGCGGTGCCAGGCTGCCAGCGGTTGCCGATGAGCAGGTGGTTCTTATCGTACTTGTGGAACGCATCCGTGATGGTCTGGTAGTAGCGGGTGATGAAGAGGTCGGTGAAGGCCTGCATGTCATCATTGGCATCGCGGGTGGTGACGGGTAGGCCGGCATCGAGGAGGGCGTCGAAGCTCGTGGCCTGCATGCCCCAGGCGCGGTTGAGGGCGTCCACCGTGCCGTACTTCTTCTGGAGAAACTTGACCAGTTCCTGCTTCGCCGGCTGGGTGCCCTTGAGAGCGGGGATCGCCCGTGGGATGTCCTCGAAGGCCTGCTCATTGGCGAGGAAGTAGCCGATCAGGAGAGGATCGTTGGCGCTCGGGGCGACGTTCTTGGCGAAGAGGTCATCCATCTTCGCGATGACCGCCGGGTCGAAGGGGTCGAAGAACCCGCGCAGGCCTGGGATGACGCCGCCAAGCTCCCACTCGCTGAGGGGCAGGTGGGCGACGTACGGGAAGCCGGCCTGGCGGTGGGCCTCGGTGACGCCGGAGAAGGCGCCGGTCGCGTTGAAGCCCCACTTGCGCACGCGCTGGATAATGCCGGCCATCCAGCTCTCGCGGTCGAAGGGCTTGCCGTACTTGCGGATGACGTTGGTCAGGTAGAAGGAGACGACGTCGTGGCTCCAGTACGCGTCGCCAATGAAGGCGCTGTGGTACTCGCCGTCATAGCTGGGCAGCCACTCGTAGATCTGCTCGCGGCCCTTGATGTAGGTATAGTCGTCGCTGGGCCCAAAGCCGCAGATGCCTAGGTGGAAGACCGCGTTGCCCTCTGGGTCGACGAGGAACCATCGCCCGGCCGCCTGCTGGACTCGGAAGAACCCGGTGCGCTTCAGGCCAAGCTTCTGCCCGCTGCCGGGCATGCCGCCGAAGGAGTCGAGGGTGCGTGGCTTCAGGGAGTCGTAGTAGGCGGCGTCAGCCTGGACGTCCTGCTTAAGCTCCTGCTCACTCTTGACCTTGCCGGGGAAGTCGAGCGCGGCATCCTGGCCGAAGCGGTCGACGACGATGACATGCTGGACGCCGCCCGCGGCCGCACCCTCGGCGATGTTCAGCGTCTGGTGCGGGTTGTTGGGATCGAGCGGGGACCAGAAGACCCACTCGAAGATCTTCCAGTTCCACTCGCGGTTGTCCTGGAGCTGATGGTAGGTCCACTGGGGCATCTGGAAGCTGAGTTGGCGGCCCTCGAAGTTGGTGAGGCGGAAGGTGGTCTCGTTGCCCTGAAACAGATTCGGCTTCGCGGGCTTGTCCTTAGGGAATAGCTGCGGATCGCCGCCGCCGATCTGCCACTTGCCGCCCTCGCTGAAGCTGAAGTCGATGAGCATCTGGACGCGGGCTCTGCGGATCGTGGCAGGGAGGTTGCGGTACTCAAGCGAGACGGTCCCGTCGTCGGCGATGGCCACGGTCAACTCCGCGCCCTGGGCGTACTTGACCACCGCTTGCTTGCCGGCGAGGCTGACCTCGATGGGCTTGAGGCCGGCATCGGCGCCCTCGTTGAGAAGCTCCGGGTAGGAAAGAGTGAACTTGCCCATCGTCCCCGCGTCGACGACGAGGCCGTCGTTGGTGAGGGCGAGCATTGCGGCGAAGGCATGAGGTGAGAGGAAGAAAACTAAGCCAGCAAGGAGAAGGGCGAGGTATCTCACGCGTGTGACCTCCGGGATGTAAGGCTAACCGTACTGTAACGCCTTGGCCATGGGTCAACAAGCGTCTTCGCCTTCCTCCGCCAGGCTCAAGGTGTCGGCGGATCGGACGGCGAACCTGCACGTCAGGGAGGTGTGCTAGCGATGATCTCGGGCGTTCTTGCCAGCCTTCTGTGCGTCACGGCGGCCCACGCCGCGTCGGCCCTCCCGCAGCCGCGGGGCGAGATGCTCCTGACGCCCTTCGATTTCCACGGCGTGACCCTCGACGATGGCGAACTGAAGCGCCAGTTCGACGAGGTGCGCCACGACTATCTCCGCATCCCCAACGATGACCTGCTGAAGGTCTATCGCCAGGCGGCGGCTCTTCCCGCGCCGGGCCTGCGGTTCGGCGGATGGTGGGGCGATACCGGCGGCAGCTTCTCCCAGATCGTCTCCGGCCTGGCGCGAATGTACGCCGCCACCGGCGATCCCGCATGCCGCGAGAAGGCCGACGTCCTCCTCCGCGAATGGGCGAAGTGCCTCAGCCCCGACGGCTCGGCCATCAACACGCGCGGCCATTACGGCTACGACAAAGCCGTCGCCGCCCTCGTCGCCAAAATTAACGCGCTCGACAACCTGCACGCCTGGGCCGTGCTCTGGTGCGCCCGTTATTTTTGGGACCATCACCAGAC
>PMZA01000102.1 GCA_003170595.1 Armatimonadota bacterium | reverse complement strand
GCCAAGCGCAAGGCCAATGCCTCCATCCAGGCCGAGCAGCTGCGCGTGAGCAGCAAGTCGAAAGATGAGCTGCAGGCGGTTATGACGCTCCTGCGCCAGGGCAATTTCGGCGTGGAGCTGCAGTTTAAGAACTTCCGATAGGCGCGGCCCTGCCGCTCTACTGGAACTTCAGCAGGTTGTCGACCACTAGCGTCGCGAAGTCCGGGGCGCTCTTCCACGCCCGGATGTTGAATTCCTTCATCGCGAGGATGCCCTCTACCCGCTGAGCCTCAGGTGTCTGCAGAAGGTCCAAGAGCACGGTAAGGTTCGGGCCGCTTCCGGAAGAGAGTTCTCCGATGATATTGTCGTAGTTGGCTGAGATGAAAGCCCGGACCTTCTTGGCCTGCGGACTCTGAGCCGATCTGCCTCCCACCTGCCGCAGGTTGAGGTCCAGTTTGCATACCGTCACGATCAAGAGGTCATAGCACTTGGCGACGGCGTCGGCGGTGACGGTGACGAAGGCGTTAAGCTCTCCGTCGGCGGCGGCGATGCGATCGATGCAGGCCTGCGCGGCCTCAACGGCTGAGACCTCGCGCGAGGCGAGGAGGTCGGCAAGCTCGTGAGCGGTGAGTGGGGCGAGGTCCATGATTGGCCTATTCCTTGAGAAGTAGCAGGCTACTCCTCCAAGATCCTGGGGACGCGGAAGAAGCCCTCGATCTGATCGGGGGCATTGGAGAGAACGTCCTCGCGCGAGAGGGAAGGCTGGGCCTCGTCGGCGCGGTAGACGTTGGTCATGGGCAGGACGTGGGACGTGAGCGGCACGTTCTCGGTGTCGAGGGCCTGAAGCTGCTTGAAGTATTCGAGGATGCGGCCCAGCTCGTACTGGAGACGCTCGATCTCCTCCTCGCTGAGGGCGAGGCGAGCGAGGCTGGCAACGTGAAGGACTTCCTCGCGGGTAAGGAGAGCCATGGTCAGACCTCCGGGCGACGCTCCGCGTCGCAGGCGCGGAGGATTGTAGCCGCGGGGGCGGGTGAGGGTCAAACGCGGCACGCGTGAAAGGAAGGCCACAGCACGCCACCCCCGCGGTCTGAAAGACCGCGACTACACAACCCAGACCCTCGGTCACGCGCGGAGGCGGCTCGGAGGGACGGCGACGGAGATGGCCGCGGGCACGATGGAGACGTCCACGGGCGTCATCCCCAGGGACTCGCCATCGACCTGCCAGTGAACCGGCGGGTCGGCCTCAATGCGGGCCGAGGTGAAGGCGCGGCAGAGCGTGTCAGTGCTGAGGACCGGGCGGCGTACCAGGAAATTGAGCGCAACATTGCTCAGGAAGGCACCGCGCGTGCGTGGCGCGAGAACGCACAGGTCCAGCAGGCCATCGTCGGGCCGGGCGTCGGGGCGGAAGTACAGGCGCCAGGCATAGCGCGGAGTGTTGCTCACCAGCGCCGCCCAGGCGCGGACATCAACGCTGGCAACTGGCTCGCCGTTGAGGCTCAAGGTGAGGGTGAAGCGCGCGGGCGCCGAGTGGCCCATGCAGCGGATAAGCTGTCCGATGAAGGCGGTGCGGCCGAAGGTGCGCTTGTCGCGAACGCCGAGGTCGTGGACGACCTGGGCGTCGATGCCGGCGCCGAAGTTGACGGCAAAGTAATGCCCGTCGGCGAGGCCGAGGTCCATGGGCAGCGCGGGACCGGCGGCAGCGACGTGGCAGGCGGCATGCCAGTCGCCGCTGCGCAGGCCAAGCTCCTCGGCGAGAACATTGCCGGTGCCGAGAGGGACGACGGCGAGGGCGAGGCCAGTGCCGGGGAGAGCCTGAAGGACGGGGTGGACGGTGCCATCACCACCGGCGACGACGACGCGATCGCAGCCCACGCGGGCAGCCTCGGCGATGGCGGCCGGGACGGCGTCGGGGCCGTCGGGAAAGACGTCGAGGACCTCAGCGCCCGACGCTTCGAGGCAGGCGACAAGGTCCTTGCGCGGCACGCGCCCGGCGAGACGGGAGCCCGAGTTATGGACCAGCAACAAGCGCATGGGCGTGGGTGAGAAGCCACAGGTACAGATAGGCGCTCGGCAAGGCGAGGAGCAGGCCGTCGAAGCGGTCGAGGACGCCGCCGTGGGGGCCGAAGATGGTGCCGAAATCCTTGAGGCCAAGGTCGCGTTTGAGGGCCGACTCGATGAGGTCGCCAAGCTGGGAGGCGACGCCGATGGTGAGGCCGAGGCCGACGGCGTGGATCACGGGAAGGCCCAGCCAGAGGCTGCCGAGGAGGAGGGTGCCGGCGATGGTGGAGGCGAGGCCACCGATCGCGCCCTCGACGGTCTTGTGGGGGCTGAGGACGGGCGTGAGCTTGTGCCGCCCCAGGAGCCCTCCGGCCAGGAAGGCGCCGGTGTCAGAGGCCCAGACCGGGGCTACGACGAGGAGGACCGTGCCCATGCGGGTGGTGAAGCTCCACACGTCGGCGCGGCCGGTGAAGGCTGGCAGGTCGATGTAGCGGAGGTAGATGAGGAAGGCCATCGGCATCGCAATGTAAAGGAGGCCGAAGATCGTCGAGGCCATGCTGCCGGCATAGGCACGGCGGTTGGTGGCGAGGGCGCGGATGAGGATCGTGAAGGTTGCGGCGAGGAGAATCGGCCCGGCCAGGGACCAGGGACGGTCGGGGATGCGCAGGGCCGGGTAGAGGAGGATCAGCGCCCACAGGTAGGCGAGCCCGGCGAAGGGTCGCCAGCCGCGGCCATAGCAGGCGGAGTAGTACTCGCCCAGGGCAACGATCATGATCGCCGCGACGAGGGCATACCAGAACCAGCCACCCAGCCAGCCCACGAAGCAGAGGCCCGGAATGCCTATGATCGCCAGGACCGCGCGGGCGAGCATTTCACGAAAGACTGGTCCCGCCTTCTTGTCCAACAGCGTGTCACTCCTTGACGAGCTTGTAGGCGACGTCGTCGGCCAGGGCCGGGATAGCAAGCGTCAGCAGGCCGCCCTGGGCCACGTCATGAGAGCGATCGAGAACCTTTCCGGTGCGCGTGTCCCAGCGCTCGACGGTCCACGAGCCAGCCGGTACGTCGGCGAGATCGATGCGCGCAGCCGGTCGCGGGCGGACTTTGTTGTCGGCGACGTTGTACCAAGTATACTCGTCGTTGCGCACCCAGAGGAGGATCCTCGAGGGGCTGCGCATCCCCAGAACTAGATGGTCCACCAATTCGTAGGAGCGGACGCCGACGAACTTGTAGGAGGCGATGCGGACCCAGTCGTCGCCGTCGTTGAAGATCGAGACCTCGTGGTGGCCGGCGGGGATCTCCACCGTGTAGTCGAGGTCGTAAGTACACTGCCAGAGCTTCCACTCCTCCTGCCAGATGGCGTGCTTGCCGATGTCCTTGCCGCAGGGCAGGGACCAGTCGGCGACCCTCTTGCCGTCGAGGGAGACCTGGAGGAGGCCGCTGTTGGAGACCTCATCGACGTGAACGACGAGCTTGGCCGGAGCCGGGAAGTCGGCGATGAAGGTGACGGGCGTGCGGATGTCGTTGTGGCCCTTGCCCTGGAGCGTGCTGGGGACCTGGCCGGGGTCGTTGATCGCGCCCTGGGGTGTGAGAGTGAAGCGAGTGACGTCGGGCTTGCCCCAGCCGAACATCGGGCTGACCATCACGTCGCCGGGCGGAAGGTTGGGTTTCTCGACCCAGGAGGCCGAGGCGACCTGGACGGGGCGCCAGTCGCCGGTCGAGAGGGGGACGTCGCGGACGAAGTCCGCGATGCCCCGGTAGACGTGGTAGAGGTCTAACTTGTCGATGTAATCCTCGTGCCACCATGACATCGCGGTCGAGGCTGCACCGGACATGAGGGCGGCCCAGCAGGTGTTGTGGAGATAGATGCCGGTCTTGTCGCGATCGAAGGNNCGAAGGTGCCGCGGGAGTCGAGGCCGATCTCGCCGTAGATGTGGGGCTTCTGGTAGGTGTCGCGCTTCTCGCGGCAGTCGTCGGCGACCATGCGGGCCATGTCGACCTGGGCGTTGGGGTAGTGGTGAGTCTGGACGATGTCGATGTTGGGCAGGTCCCACACGTCGGGCCGGCCGGCGGGCGTCCAGAAGCTGGTGGTGATGAGATGGCCGTAGGGGTCGAGGGAGCGGAGGTAGTCGGACATCTCGCGGTGCCAGGCGAGGAGGTCGGCGGGCGGGGTATCGGGGAAGCCCTCGAACTCGTTGCCGAACTCCCAGCAGAGGACGCGCGGGCTCCAGCCGAAGCGGGCGACAATGTAGCGGAGGCGCTTGCGGTAGAAGTCGCGGGCGCGGGAGTCGGTGAAGTAGTCGGACGGCTTCGCACAGGGGCCGCCGAGGGCGGCGTTGTAGGGATTGTTGGGCCAACCCTCCCAGGACTGCGTGCCGAGGAAATCCTGGTGCGTGTCCATGCAGAGCATGAAGTGGAAGTCGAGGTCGGGGGCGAGGGTGAGGAGGTGGTCCATCCGGAAGGCGGCGGTCTGGCGGTACCAGCCGGGGGCCTGCATGCGCTCGAGGCCGAGTTCCTGCGAGTACATCCACCAGCGATTGTAGTTCTCGCCGCCGGCGCGCATCTTGGCGAGTTCGCGCTCGGGCAGGTAGCGCTGGACGTAGTAGGTCGGGAGGTTGTGGCCGATCGGGAAGTAGGGCTGGCCGGTGGATAGCTCGAGGTAGTGGTGGTTGGCGGCGGTGCGGACGAAGCCGGTGAGGGCGGAGGGTTGGGCGGTGAAGCTGCCCCCGCGGAAGGTGACCTCGCCGGAGCGATCGCGGGCGGTGATGGAGTACGAATAGCGGCCCGTCTCGGCGGGGGTGAAGCGCAGGCGCCAGGAGCCGGTGTCGGCGGAGGTAAGCTCCTCGACATCGCCTCGCACGGAGCGCGTGTAGCCGATCATGAAGAAGCAGGGGACGGAGAACTTGCGGCCGGAAGGGGCGGTGATATGGGCGTCGACCGCGATCTGGTCGGGATCGAAGGGATTGTCGTAGGTCGCGACTAGGTCGAGGGTCGCTTCGTAGAGGCCATAGCGCGGGACGGTGGTCGGGGCGTGCGTGATCTTCGTGAGGGAGAGGGGACGATGATCGCCTGTGACCTCGCCGGGGAGCTTCGCCGGCAGGGGGCGGACCGAAAGGTCGAGGGTGATGGTGGGTACGGTCGTGAACTGCTGGGGAGTGATGGCGGCGTGCGTAGTGTAGGTGGTGGGGCCATTGGGGCCAAGCTCCCAGGCGAGCGAGCGGTCGAAGGTGAAGACCAGGGCGCGCGTGTCGTCGATCTGAACCCAGTACTCGGCGCCGCCGGCGGAGGTCGAGGCAGGGATGGGGACGGCGACGGCCGGGGCGACGAACTGGCGGCGGCCGTTGAAGAGCGGGCGCGGCAGGTCCATCTGGAACTGCACGCCGCGGTCGAGCTTGAAGGCGGGGGCGAGGGTGAGGTCGTAGGCAATCTTCAGGCGGCCGGGCTGAGAGGCGACGCTCTCGTGCCAGCGGACGACCTTGTTCCCGTCGCCGTCCATGAGGTCACCGTCGGCGAGGACGCTGCCGTTGGGCTGAGGGGTGACGACGGCAGACTTGTCGTAGCCCTGGACGGAGTACTTCCATCCGTCGTGCTGGAGCATGAGATAGACGGGGATCTCGGCGGCGCCGGCGTGGATGACGAAGGTGCCGCTGCTGGTCATGGCGACGGACACGCCATCAAGATCGAAGGCCGGAAGCTGGGCGTGCGCAGCCATCAAAGCGAGGGCGAGGATAGTCATGGGCGCTCGGGGGACTATTCGCGACCGGGGAGAAAAGCCCTCCCGTCGCAGGGGACATCGGTGAGGCCGGGAAGGCCCTCTCTGCAGATGCTGAAGGCCATGCCGCGCTCCCGGACGAGGGCGGCCACGGAGGAGAGCATCGCCGTGCGGACGTCGGCGCGGAGGTAGTAGTAGCCGCTGACGCGCTGGGTGCGGTCGAGGAGGGAGGCAATCGCCGCCGCGGCGTTGGGGAAGGCGGCGGCGATGCGGCGGAAGCCGTCAGGGCGATGTTTGTACGTCGAGGCAATCACCTGGCGCACGCCTGCGGCGGCGAGGGCGTCGCAGAGATGGGCGAGGTCGTCGGGCGAGTCGTTGATCCCCGGGAGGAGCGGGTCGATGCGGGCGGCGATGGGAATGCCTGCGCGGGCAAGATCAGCGAGGGCGGCCAGGCGCGCGGAGGGCGTCGGGGCGTTGGGCTCGAGGCGTGAGGCAAGGTCGTCGGAAAGGGTCGTGACCGCCATAGCGACGACGGCGCGTGGGCGTGAGAGGATGTCGGCATCGCGGACGACGAGGGGCGACTTGGTGACGATGAGGATCGGGTGGCCGGCATCGGCGACGGCGATGAGGGCGGCGCGAGTCAGACCCAGGGCCGCTTCGTCGGCCTGCGGGAAGTGCGGGTAGGGATCGGAGGAATTGCTGAGCGAGACGGGCAGGCCGCGGAGGCACGCTAGATCTTCGCGGTCGGCGATGCGGCGAAGGTCGCGGTCGAGGCGGCGGAGCAGGTCGACCTTCGGCCGCACGCGGTCGCGACCCCAGTAGCGCGGGACGTAGGCGCTGACGTAGCAGTAAGCGCACTCGAAGCCGCAGCCCGAGTAGGGGTCGAGGGCGAGCTTGGGCGGGCACGTGCACAGCGGCGAAGACCACGGGTCGAAGGGCTTGAGCACGTCGAGGGCGCGGACGAGGCGTGGTTTGTCGGAGACGAAAGGTGGGGGCATAGCCGGGGGATTATACGCCCGTAAGGCGCCACAACGCCGCAGGCCAGTCACGTCGCCACCGCAGATCCTTCGCGGGATGGTTGGAGATCCAGGCGAGAAGCAGTGCGCTCAGGATGACGGCCAAGGGCGAAAAGCGGAAAGGTCATGCGAAGGAGCGGGCCTGGCGGGAGGGAAAGGGAAGGGGATGAATCTGGTGATAAAGAGACAAGCGTCGAGACGGCCTCTCGCGCAGGCGCTGGTGGCGCTCGCGGGTGGGGCGGCGGCCGTGTTGCTCGTGGGGAGGACGGCTCAGGCCGCCCTGCCCTCGGAGCAGGACGTGCGCGCTGCCGTCAAGGCGATCCTGTCGAAACCCGACTACCTTCCGCCTCAGCCGGGCCTGTCGGACCGGTTCTCGTGGCTGCTCGGGAAGATCCTCGAGTGGATCCTGCGGCCCATCGGCTGGGTTATCGACAAGCTGTCAAAGCTCGGGCCTGAGGGGTCGCCGACGGCGCACTGGCTGGTGGTGGGGCTGCTGCTGGCGGTGCTGGTGCTTGTCGTGGCACACATCTACTACACGTCGGCGAGTGCCTTTCGGACCGGGCGGAAGCGAGGCGCCGCCGCGGGGAAAGCGCTCGACCTGTCGGCCGACCCGGTGGATATCCTGGCGCGAGCGAAGATCTTCGCGGACCGGGGCGATTACCGGACGGCGGTGAGCCTGCTGTATCAGGCGGCGCTGCTGCGGCTCGACCGGGCCGGGCTGATCCGCTTCTACCCATCGCGGACGAACTGGCAATACGCAGATGTCGTCGAGGAGAGGGCCGATCTGGCGGCGCCCTTCCGGCGGCTGACCCTGGTGGCCGACCGCGCCATGTACTCGACCGCGCCGGTCGAGGAGCGCCACTTCGCCGAGGCCAGCGCGGCCTTGGGCGAGGTAGAGGGGGCGCTCAGATGAGGAAGGCCCGGTGGTGGCTCGGCCTCCTCGCGATGATTGTGGTTCTCGCTCTCGCGAAGAGCTTCGCAACCCAGAACCATCCGGCGCTGGACCCGACGCGCGACCATTCCTGCGAGCGGACGAACAAGTGGGGGACCAAGGCGCTGCGAGAGCTGTGCGAGTGGCGGGGCATGCAGACCGAGGTGTGGCGAGGCAGCCTGGCCAACGTCGGGGAGAGGGCGGGCACGGTGTGCATCCTGGCCCCCGAGCAGCCTCTGGCGAAGGATGAGCGGGCCGGCCTCGAGCGATGGGTGCGGGCCGGTGGGCATCTGGTCGTGGCGGCTCAGGCTGAGACGCCGACCGACGCTTCGGGCGGCCAGGTCGAGCTGGGCGGAAGCCACCAGGTGATGGCATGGTTGGGGATCGCGCTGAAGATACGCAAGTACGGGGCGGCGGGCGAAGAGCTGGATGTCGCCGCGACGCCGAAGGAATGGGCCGGGTACGATATAGCGCGGCTGTCGGCTGACCTGCCGCCGAGCCTCGTGTGGCATGGGGCCAGGGCTCCAATCTCGGCGGCGATAAAAGACATGGGCGCGGATGATAAGCCGCTCAAGGCGCTGCCGGAGCCTGTGGGCGCCGAGCCGGGCGGGAGGCTGCAGGACGGCGACGGCGATGTGCTAGGGATGGCGATGAAGCTCGGGCGGGGAAGGGTGGACGTGCTGTCGGACGTGGAGATCCTCTCGAACGAGAGGCTGGGCAAGCAGGACAACGCGCTGCTGGCGGCGGCGGTGCTGCTCGGAGGGAAGGGGCCGGTGGCCTTCGATGAATACCACCACGGCCTGGCGCCGGGCGGGGAAGGATCGCGGTCGGGGGATGTGGTGAATGCGGCGATCTGGATATTGCTGCTGGCGCTCGTCTGCGCGATCGCGCCGGGCTGGTTCTCGCGGATGGGGAAGGCGCGGTCGTACTCGAGCCGGCCGCGGCGGACAATTGGCGAGTACGTGCGGGCGACGGCGTGGCTATACCAGGGCGCGGGAATGAGCGTGGCGGCGCTGGAGATGCTGGGGCATGACGTGCGGCGAAGGTGGGCCGCGAAGCTTGGCGTGCGGACGGATGCGCCGCCGGAGGAGTTCGCGCTGGCGGCGCAGCAGCGAGGACTGAAGGTGGGGCCGAGGCTGAGCCGCGTGCTGGCGGAACTGGCGGCCCTGCAGCCGGACGAGAAGATCACGCGCGTGCATCTTCTGTGGCTCGGAGCCGAGCTGACATCACTGAAACGGGAGTGGGCCAACCGTGGCTGAAGACCGATTCGCCCAGAAGGCGTACGAGTTCTCGCAGAAGATCCAGGACGTGGTGGGCAAGGCGCTGGTGGGGCAGAAGCGGCTGGTGCAGGAGTGCCTCGTCGCGGTCCTGACCGGCGGGCATGTGCTCGTCGAGGGCGTGCCGGGGACGGCGAAGACGCTGCTCGTGAGGGCCCTCGCGGCGGCGCTGGGCAAGGAGTTCAAGCGCGTGCAGATGACGCCGGACCTCATGCCGTCGGACGTCGTCGGGACGCTCGTGTATGACGGCGAGGCGCGAGACTTCCGGCTGCGGCGCGGGCCGATCTTCACGCAATTCCTGCTCGCCGATGAGATCAATCGCGCGCCGGCGAAGACGCAGTCGGCGCTCCTCGAGGGCATGCAGGAGAAGCAGGTTACCATCGAGGGGATAAGCTATCCGCTGGACAACTACTTCGCGGTCTTCGCGACGCAGAACCCGGTGGAGTTCGAGGGGACCTATCCCCTACCCGAGGCGCAGCTCGACCGGTTCATGCTCAAGCTGATCGTGGACTATCCGGCGATCGAGGGTGAGCGAGACCTGATGCGGCGGCACGAGCAAGGCTTCGATCCGAACCGGCTGGACCTGGCGGGGGTGGCGGCGGCGACGACGGATGAGGAGCTGGCGAAGTGCCGGGCGGAGATCGCGCAGGTGAAGGTGAGCGATGACGTGCTGGGGTACGTGACCGACCTCGCAAGGATGAGCCGTGAGCATCCGATGCTGACGCTGGGGTGCAGCCCCAGGGCGGGAGTGGCGCTGCTGATGGCGTCGAAGACGCTGGCGGCCCTGCGCGGGAAGGACTACCTCGGGCCGGATGAGGTGCAGGCGATGGCCNNGCACAGGCTCATCCTGCGCCCCGAGGCTGAGATCGAAGGGCAGACGCCTGACGACATCATCCGCGGACTGATCGCGTCGGTGGCGGTGCCGAGGGGGACGCAGTAGTGGTTGTGCTGGCAGTCGTGGCGGCGGTGTGCTGCGCGGCCGGGGCGCCGGTGAGCGTGACCGTCGGTGCGAACACGAATCTCGTGCTCGGCGATCAGGCGGCGGTGTCCGGGACGCTCTTCGGCGTGACGGCCTTCGAGGGCTTCCCCGAGGTCGTGGGCAACGCGGACTATCGCGCACGGATGGTCGCGGCGGGGTTCGGGGCGTACCGCTTCCCGGCGCCGGCGGATTGGTATGCGCCGGAAGGAGCGAAGCCCGAATGGTTCGACACCCCTGACGCCCAGAACATCCTCGAGCAGACTCTGCTGGATGGGGCGAGATATCCGCTGGCGCGATTCCTGCGGACGTGCCGGTGGCTGGGCGCCGAGCCGATGGTGCAGCTTAGCGTGGGCGAGAAGCTGACGAAGCTCGACGCGGCGGGAGTGCCGCTGGACTTCGACGCGTGGACGAAGTGGGCGGTGGCGATGACAGGGGCGCTCAAGAAGGCTGACCCGGCGCTGAGGCTCGTACAGATCTGGAATGAGCCGAACGCGTCGTGGTGGAAGTCGGATGACCGCTTCAAGGCTGAGGGCGGATGGATGGGCGGGCATGACCGGCTCTTCAACCTCGCGGCGAAGGCGATCAAGGCGCGCTTTCCGGACATGCTGGTGGTTGGGCCGGTGCTGTGCTGGCCGCCGACGTGGCCGCCCTCGCAGGAGGGACAGAGGCCCTGGTACGCGTGGGACACGACCGTACAGTTCCTCCGCGACACGGCCGCGACCGCTGACTTCTTCGACTTCCACTCGTACAACGTGAGCGGCGATGAGGTGCAGACCCAGCTTGAGATCGTCGCCGCCGCGAGCGAGAGGATGAACGGACGGCGCCTGCAGTCGTGGATCACGGAAAGCGGGTACGAGATGGCGGAGGCGGAGTTAGGTACGCCGGCGGAGTGGATGAAGCGGGCGATCCCCTACGAGCGATTCCTGTGGGGGCTGCTCGGGCAGACGGATAAATGCGTCGGCAACCTCGCGCATGACCTGCACGCGAAGGCGTTCGCGGTGGCGCCAACGGACGACGACCTGCGGCCGGAGTACTGGGTCTTCTGGATCTTCCGCGACCTGCGCGGGGCGAGGCTCCTGGCGGCGAGCGATGATGCGGCGGTCAAGGTGGCGGCGACGACGCGGGAGGACTTCGTCAACTTCGTGTGCTTCAACGACTCGGATCAGGCGCGGCATGTGAGCCTCAAGGCGGCGGTGCCGGCGGGATGGTGGACTGGGCCGGAGGTCCGGGCGTTGTTGCCGACAGGCGATGGGCAGACGTTCAGGGTCGGGACGGTCGAGGTCAAGGCCGTGCGCAATCCTAACGAGGCGCAGTTGGACTTCGACCTGCCCGCGTTGGCGACGGTGTCCATCATCGTGCGGCCGGACCACTACCTGCAGCCCGCGCGGAAGGTCGTGGTGAGGGAGATCTTCGCCCGGCCGGAAATGGTTGACCTAAGCAAGGCGGCGGGGAAAATCGTCGTGGCGATGCCGGCTGATGTGGGCGAGGCGAAGCTGCGGGTC
>PMZA01000426.1 GCA_003170595.1 Armatimonadota bacterium | reverse complement strand
GCGTGGTCGTGGGATAAGAGCCTGGCGAAGACCGGTGCGGGGCGCCCCCCGACGCCGGCCGAGCACCGGTGCATGCGGTACCTCTCGCTCGTGCATGGGGCGCGGGGAATCGTCGACTACGCGTACGTGATGGATGCAGGGGCGAAGGGCGAAAGCTGGCTGGTGACGAGGGATGCGCCTGATCTGTGGGCCGAGATCACGACGACGAACAAGGAGATGGCGTGGCTCGAGCCGATGATCGCGGGAAGGGATTGGCACCCGCTGGAACTGAGCCCGACCGCGCCGGTGCATGTCGCTTACTGGCAGGGGAAGGACTCCGCGCTGGTGATCGCCGTGAACCTCACCGGCGAGCGGCAGGTGGCGGCGTTCCACTTGCCAGGGGTGGCGGGCGGGATACTCACCGACGCGCTGACCGGGGATAAGGTTTCCGGGACATCAGCCGGCGACTACCCCGTCCAGCTTGAGCCGTACGGAGTCGCNNCTGGCGGGACGATTGGCGCCAGCTAAGTGAGCAAGGGAAGGGCCGGCACGGCCGGATAGACAAGAAGGCACAGGAGGAGATTCTCGAATGTCCGAGCTAGCGATCAAGGGTGGTACCCGGACAGTGCCGGAGGGCATGATCCAGCCGTGGCCGTGGATCGATGAGGACGACAAGAAGGCTGTCATGGCAGCGCTCGACAAGGCGACGCCGTGGCGGTATCCGTATGAGGAGATCACGGCGCTGGAGCAGGAATGGGCTGCCTTCTGCGGGACCAAGCATGCGCTGGCCTGCAACTCGGGGACGGCGTCGCTGCACATGGCNNGGCGATGAGGTGCTGGTGCCGGCCTTCACGTTCCTCGCGTCGGCGTCGTGTGTGCTGCACTCGAATGGCATCCCGATCTTCGTCGACATCGAGCCGAACACGTGCTGCATCGACTACAAGAAGATCGAGGAGCGCATCAACGAGAAGACGAAGGCGATCGTGTGCGTCGACATCCACGGGATGCCGTGCGACTACGATGAGATCCATGAGATCGCTGCGAAGCACAGCCTCAAGGTGATCGAGGACGGCGCGCAGGCACACGGCTCGGTCTACAAGGGACGGCAGGTTGGGTCGCTCGGGGATGCGGCGGGGTGCTCGCTCAATGGGTCGAAGAACCTGTCGGCGCTGGCCGAGGGCGGGCTCTTCAGCACCGACGACGATGAGATGGCCGACCTCGCCGGGCGGGTTAGGATGTTCGGCGAGTACGTGACGCCGGGCGAGCAGCGCAAGTACAACTCGTACATGATGGGCTGGAACTATCGCACCGACCCGCTGCAGTCGGCCTTCGCGCGGAGCCAGTTGAGGCGGCTGCCGGCCTTGACCGAGGCGCGCCAGAAGAACTGCCAGTACCTCGACGAGCGGCTGAGCAAGCTGCCGGGAATCCTCGTGCAGGAAGTGCCTGCGGATAGGACGCACAGCTACTTCTTCTACGTGTTCCGGGTGCAGCCTTACAAGGACGGCATCGACATACCGGTGTGGGCGTACCGGGATGCGCTGGCTGAGGCGCTGTCGGCTGAGGGTACGCCGACGCAGCGGTGGCAGCACTACACCATCCCCGAGCAGACGCTCTTCCAGTTCCGCGATGCGTACGGGCAGGGCTGCCCGTGGTCATGCAAGTTCGCGCGGCCGGGGATCACCTACGACGGGGCGGAATATCCGGAAGCGAAGCGGCTCATCGACGAGTTCCTGTGCATGGGGCACAGCACGGGCGGCCTGGGCGCGCCGAATGATCTCGAACTGATGAAGCTGTACGCGGACTCGTATGAGAAGATCCTGGTGGACAACCAGGCGGAGTTCCTGGCGATGGCGCAGGAGAAAGCCGCGGCGGCGATGTAGGGAGAGATGAGCGAGGGGCGGGACGCCTGTTCCGCCCCTCGATGAAGAACCGGCCGGGAGGCGGAGGGCATGGGCCTGTCGTACCCTAGAGCACCGGAGGACCCGGTCGACGTCGGTCCGCGGTCGGAACTGGCGCCGAACGGTCTCGGCAGAGCCTGGCGCGCTCTCGTCGTGTTCGTCGGCACCTTCGGCTGGATCGCCTTCTTTGGATTCCTCCTAACGATGCTGGCAGCGTTGGGGTTCGTCCTCCTGCTGTTCGCCTCGGGTGCTGTCCAGGCGGTGGCGGCGCCAGCGGCAACGATGGTTGCCGACCTCGCGATGGCCTGGCTGGCGGCCGGATGCGGAGTGCTGCTGGGGTACTGGGCCCATCGGGAACGAGGTGGCGGATGGTTGATGGGCACGGCGGTCGGTCTCGCGGCCGCAGCGTACTTCCTAGCGGGCGCAGCCCCCAAGCATGCAGCCGACAGGCCCGGGATGACCGCCGGCTCCTTCCTCCTCTATGCGATCACGCCCACGCTTGCGTGTGCGGTCGGCGGCTTTCTCGGGAGCTGGGCCGACAAGCGACGCAGGCGCGGAGCTGCGGAAGTCAACCACAGCGCACCCACCCCCGCGGGCTAGAAGCCCGCGAGTACGCCTCTTCGAAAAGCCGTCCCCGAGGACGCGGCGGGGAGTGAATCCCCGCCCTACAGAAAGCGGAGGATGATGGCCCCCTGACTACTCGGCGGCGACGGGGTTGGTGAGGGTGCCGATGCCGGCAATCTCCACTTCCACCGTGTCCCCAGCTTTCAGGAACTGCGGTGGCTTCTTCGCAAAGCCCACGCCCCGAGGCGTCCCCGTCATGATGACCGTCCCCGGTCGCAGGGTCGCCACGTGCGAGCAGTAGCTCACCAACTGGCGGCAGTTGAAGATCATGTCGCTCGTGTTCGACGACTGCATGACCTCGCCGTTGAGCCGCAGCGTGATGTCCGCGTTGTCGGGGTCGAGGTCGGTCTCGATCCACGGGCCGAGCGGGCAGAAGGTGTCGAAGCTCTTCCCTCTCGCCCACTGGACGTCGAGCTTCAACTGGCAGTCGCGCGCCGAGACGTCGTTGCCGCAGGTGTAGCCCAACACGAAGTCGAGCGCGTTATCCTCGGACACGCGATGGCACGTGGAGCCGATCACGATCGCAAGCTCCGCCTCCCAGTCGACTTCCGTCGGGGCCATCGCCGGGAGAAGGATCGTGTCGCCGGGCCCGATGAGCGAACTCGTCGCCTTCAGGAAGATGACCGGCGCGGAAGGATACTTCGCCCCGCTCTCATCGGCGTGAAGGCGATAGTTGAGACCGATGGCGAAGATATCGGGCGGCTCGACTGGAGCGAGAAGCTTCACGTCGGCGAGGGGAAAGCTCTCGCCCGTGCGCTGTAGGTCAGACGAAACGACCTCTACCTTGTCGGCGTCGAGTATTCCGCGGTGAGTACAGCCGGCGTCAGAAAAACGGACGAGCCTCATCGATGTGGCCTCCGAGGGGCTAGGGCAAAGACTCAAGCATGCCGGGCCGCTACTGGGCCCGGCAGCGTGAAGGGTTGAAGTCTAGGCGGACTCTTTCTTGGCCTTCTTCTCCTTGGCCTTGTCGCGCTTCTCCTTCATCGCCTTCTTGGTCGCCTTCTGAGGCTTTTGAGTCTTCTCTTGCCGTGTCTGCTGCATGCTCCATCTCTCCTCTTTCCTGCGTCAAACAGATGAGACGACAGGCATCAGTACCAGGTGAAAGCGCCTGGTCCGAGCCAGGTAATGACGTTCTTGACCTCAGTGTAAGCCTCCAGGCCCTCGCGGCCAAGTTCGCGGCCGACGCCGCTCTGCTTCATGCCGCCGTAAGGGGCCTGCGAATAGACGAAGTTGTGCACGTTGACCCAGACGGTGCCGGCTTTGAGACTGGCTGCGAGACGCAACCCCTCGGCGGCGTCGCCGGTCCAGATGCTTGCGGCGAGACCGTAGGCGGAGTCGTTCGCGGCGGCGAGGAGAGCGTCCACGCCGTCGAAGGCCGTGACCGTCAGGACCGGGCCGAAGATCTCCTCGCGGTAGATGCGGGCGGTGGTCGGGACGTTGTCGAAGATCGTGCAGTCGAGGAAGTAGCCGCGGTCGAGGCCGGAGGGGATGCCTCCGCCGACGACGGGCTCGCCCACCTCTGCCCTGCCGGCGGCGATGTAGTCGAGAACGCTCTGGCGCTGCTGGGCGGAGATCATCGGGCCCATGCGGCAGTCGTCGGCCATGGGGTCGCCGACCTTGATCTTGCGCGTGGCCTCGACGAGGGCCTCTACCAGTTCGGCGTGCATCGACTTGTCGACGAGGACGCGGGTGGCGGCGCAGCAGCACTCCCCCTGGTTGAGGAAGGCGCCGAAGAGGATGCCGGCGACGGTCTGCTCGATACGGGCGTCGGGGAGGACGACAGCGGGGGACTTGCCGCCGAGTTCGAGCGAGCAGGCGCAGATGCCCTCGGCGGCGGCGGCGATGACGTCGCGGCCGATCTCGGTGGAGCCGGTGAAGCTGAGCTTGTCGACGGCCGGGTGGTGGATCAGAGCGGAGCCGGTGGTGCCGCCGGGGCCGGTGACGATGTTCACAACGCCGGGCGGGATGCCCGCTTCGAGGAAGAGGTCGCCGAGCATGACGGTGGTCATCGGGGCGAGGCTGGCGGGCTTGATGACCGCGGTGTTGCCAGCAGCGAGGCACGGCGCGAGCTTGCGGCAGGCGAGGGCGAGGGGGAAGTTCCACGGGGTGATGGCGGCGATGACGCCGATGGGCTCGCGGACGGTGTAGTCGAGGGCATCGGGGCCGACAGGGATGGCGGTGCCGGTGATGTCGGCGATGAGGCTCGCGAAATAGTCGAGGGAATCGGCGGTCATCGGGACGTCGAAGAGACGGCTCTCGATGATCGGCTTGCCGACATCGGAGGTCTCGGCGACGGCGAAGTCCTCGGCACGCTCGCGAAGGAGATCGGCCACGCGGCGGAGGATGCGGCCGCGATCGAGAGCGGGCATGCCCGACCATACGCCGCTATCGAAGGCCCTGCGCGCCGACATGACCGCGTGATCAACATCGTCTTTGGAGGCGACGGCGAAGGTGGCGAGGGGCTCCTCGGTGGCGGGGTTGATATCGGTGAAGGTCTCCTGCGTCTGCACCCACTCGTTGTTGATGAACAGGCCGAACTCCTTCATGGTGAGACACCTCCGGGTGTCGGGCCTACTTGAGTACCTCAGGGTTCAGCAGCGACTTCGGACGTTCGCCGCGGAGAACGCGGGCGACCTCCATCGCGGTGAAGCGCTGGAGGTTGTAGAGCGCCTGCTCGGATAGCCAGGCGGAATGGGGCGTCAAGAGGACGGAGTCGAAGGCGAAGAGCGGGTGGTCGGCGGGAGGATTGGCGCCCTCGATCACGTCGAGGCCGGCGGCCGAGACCTGGCCCGACTGGAGCGCGCGGACGAGGGCGTCGGTGTCGATGAGATCACCGCGGGCGCAGTTGATGACGATGGGGCGACGCTTCATCGCGGCGAAGGCGGCATCGGAGAGGAGGTGGTGCGTCTCGGGCGTCGAGGGCGCCTGGAGGATGATGGCGTCGCAGTCGGCGAGGAGGGCGTCGAAGGACAGGGAGATGTAGTCGGCGAGGGAGGCATCGCCGGCGGCGTAGGGGTCGAAGTAGGAAAGGACCGGGTTGAAGGCGGCGAGCTTGCGGGCGATCTCACGGCCGATGCGCCCCATCCCCACAAGGCCCACGCTCATGCCGTGGAGGCTGGTGACCGGCTTGAGCGGAGCGATAGCCCAGTCGCCGGCACGGACGCGGCGGTCGCCCAGGGGCAGCTTGCGGGCGAGAGCGAGTAGCATGGCGACGGCGTGGTCGGAAACCTCGTCGATGCAATAGTCGGGAACGTTGACGACCATGATGCCGCGGGCGGTGGCGGCCGGGATGTCGATGGTATCGACGCCGACGCCGTAACGGACGATGACGCGGCAGGTGGGCATGGCGTCCATGATCTCGCCGTCGATGGGCCCGAAGTAGGTGTTGAGCATCGCGTCGGCGCCCGGAACAAGGGCGAGGACGTCCGCCTTGGTCTTGGACTGTCCGGCGACGAGGTCGACGTCGAGGCCGGCGAAGACCTCGGCCTCGGGATCGAGGTTGGGGAAAACGTAGTCGGTGATGACAACTCTGGCGCGTGACATGGCGAGGCGAGGTTCCGCGCACAGAAGGCGGGACCTTCCGCCGTGGGCGGAGGGATGGAGAAAGCGACCAAGTCACCGGGCCGGGAGGATGGCTGCCCCCCTACTTCGGAAAGACGGTAGAGTCGTTCCCGAAGCCTTTCTGCCAGTACTTGAAGGTGCCGTTCGGCAGGACCGTACCCGTGACCGCCTGAATCTGGCGGCTGTCGTAGAGGAGGGTGACGTCCTCGAGGTGCGTGATGCCGCCGTCGTTGCTTCGCGCGTCGTGTCTGCGCACCGAGGAGACGATCGCGTTGGTGAGAGTGACGCGCTCGTAGATCTGCTGCTGGCCGTTGACCGTGTGGTAGCGGGTGATGATGACATGGGGGAAGCGAGTGGTGGCGGTAGCCCCGGCCTGGAGCTTCGTGGAGAGGGCGTCGGGGGTTCTCGTAAGGATCGCTGAGCCCTGCTGGGAGGGCCCCCATTTCCACTCGATGGCGGAGGTGCCATTCGACTTCATGGGCCCCCAGACGAAGTTGAGGACCTGCAGGGGCGCCGCCGGGCCGGGATGGGCATTGTGGGCGGCCTGCGTGGGCGCTGCGAGGCCCTCGATCTTGACGAAGGCCGGGTCGGCAAGAACGTGGGAGACCAGTATGACCGTGACCAGGCTGAGCACGAGCAAAGTTGCCGTTCTCATGACATACCCCCTCAGAGCTTGATGTCGGTGGCCGCCCGGAAAGGAAGTCGGGAGACGGCCGTTCCCGCGTGTATGTTATCATTTTTGCAGGCAATTCAATCCCGCCTGCGGAGCAAGAAACATGGGCCGCTACGCCGCAGCCATCTTCGTCGGTGCGTTCCTGCTGTTCCAGATCCAACCTCTGATCGCGCGCTGCATCCTCCCGTGGTACGGCGGCACTCCGGCCGTGTGGACGACGTGCATGCTGTTCTTCCAGATGCTGCTCCTGCTGGGCTACCTCTATTCGCATCTGGTCATCAGCGGATTGCGGCCGAGGGGGCAGGCGGCGATCCACTCGGCGGTGCTGTTGGTTTCGCTGGCGGCGATGGCTCTGGCGATGAAGTCGTGGGGCACGCCGATCGTCCCGAGCGCTGCCTGGAAGCCGCAGAACGTGGACATGCCTGTGTTGCGGATACTGATGCTCCTGGGCGTAGCTGTGGGGCTGCCGTACTTCGTGCTATCGACGACGAGCCCGCTGCTGCAGGCGTGGTTCAGCCGGACGAAACCGGGGGCGTCGCCCTACCGGTTGTACTCGCTGTCGAACGCGGGGTCGCTGCTGGCGCTCATCACCTACCCGGTGGTCATGGAGCCGTGGCTGGCGCTGAGGGCCCAGGCCTTCGTGTGGTCGGCGGCGTATGCGGTGTTTGCGGGGCTGGCGTTGTACTGCGCGGCAAGGATGTGGGCGGCGAAGGTTGAGGCGGAGGTCACGGCGGAGGAGGTTGACGATGGGGCCGCGCCGACCTGGGGACGCAAGCTTCTTTGGGTGGCGCTGCCGGCCGGGGCGTCGACGCTGCTTCTCGCAACAACGAATCAGCTATGCCAGGACGTGTCGGTGATCCCGTTCCTCTGGGTGATGCCGCTGGGGCTGTACCTGCTATCGTTCATCCTCTGCTTCGACAAGGAGAGGTGGTACTCGCGCAAGTGGTATCTGCCAGCCCTGACGATCGGCCTTGGGGGCATCATCTTCGTGATGGTGAGGGGCGTCATGCTGGCGATCATGGGGCAGGTCGTGGCGCATGCGGTGGTGCTGTTCGTGTGCTGCATGGTGTGCCACGGGGAGTTGGTCGCGCTCAAGCCAGCGGCCAAGTACCTGACGTCGTTCTATCTGGCGCTGGCCCTGGGTGGGGCGCTGGGCGGAGTGTTCGTGGGCGTGGCGGCGCCGATGCTGTTCAACGGGTTCTGGGAGCTGAACCTGGGCCTCTCCTTCTGCGCGATCATGGGCGTGGGGGTTGCGCTGCACTACAAGGATCTGGTGCGGCCGGTGAGGCTGGCTCTGGCGCCAGTGCTCGCCTTGATGGCGGTGGCGATCCTGGTGGTGCCGTGGTTCAACGACCGGGCGACCATGACCCTGCCCGACAGCCGCACGCGCAACTTCTACGGTCAGGTGCAGGTGGATGAGATGGGCAGCGGCACGGCGGCGAGTGAGTGCTATGTCCTCCGCCACGGGCGGACGTGGCACGGGTGGCAATTCCTCGACGCGGCCAAGAGGCATGAGGCGACGAGCTACTTCGGGCCGACGAGCGGGATAGGCCTGATCCTCAATAATCATCCGCGGCGGACGGCGGCCGGTGCGAAGGCGAGGGATATGCGCATCGGGGTCGTGGGGCTGGGAGCGGGGAGCCTCGCGGTGTATGGGCGGGCGGGCGACTACATGCGGTTCTATGAGATCAACCCGGCGGTGATCAAGCTGTCGGGGCCGTCGGGGTACTTCACCTATGTCGGCGACTGCGCGGCTGACCTCGACATCGTGGAGGGGGACGCGAGGATATCGCTGGAGAAGGAACTGACGCAGGGGAGCCAGCGCTTCGATGTGCTGATCCTCGATGCCTTCAACAGCNNATGCAGTGCCGGTGCACCTCATGACCAAGGAGTTCTTCACGACCTGCCTCGCACACCTCCGCGACCAGGACAGCGTGCTGGCGGTGCAAGTGACGAACAGGGCGCTGGACCTGCGACCGGTGGTGTACAAGCTGGCGGAGAACATGGGACTGGCGGCCGCGCTGGTCATGCATCGCGAGCCCAGCGGCGGGGATACGTGCTCGGCGGACTGGATGCTGCTGTGCCGGAACCAGGCGGTGCTGGATGCGCCGGCGATCGCGCAGGCGACGTGCCATCCGACGGACCTGCCGAAGGTCGGGCTGTGGACGGATGATTACCACAGCGTGTTCCCGATCATACGGTGGCGGGGGTAGAGCAAAGGCGCGGGCCGGGTAGGGAACCTGGCGCAGAAAGCGCGCCACCCTACTCGGCCCCTCCACAAGCAAAGGCGGTCGCCTAGAAGCGGTAGCGGTAGAGGTGGACGCCGGAGCCGAAGTAGACGGCGTCGGGAGCGAGGGCGAAGCCGCAGGTGATCGGGACGGGCGACTGGGCGAGTTCGGTGATCGAGTAAGTGGCCGGGGCGATGGCGTTGGCGCCGATGAGCCAGCCCATGTTCATGCCGACTGTGACGGGAACGCCGAGGTCGTCGAAGCCGGATGCGAAGGCGGACAAGGCGACCACCCCCAGGAAGGCAAGGCACGGCAAGAGGCGTGTGGGCATGAAGGCACCCCGGCGGTTAAGGCTCGGCGGGCGGTGTGTGGATGAAGCGGGTGAAGTCACGGGTGAGTTCCCAGCCGTCCGCGTTCGTCAGGCCGTGCTCCGCCATCAGGTAAGTGACGAAATCGTTGAGCTGAGTCTGCGCCTGCTCGAAGGCGAGGTAGAGCTTGCGGAGATGCTCGCATTGGACGGGAGTGAGGCGGCGCTCGGCGTCGGGGTCGGGGGTGCTCATAGTTTGTGGTCCTCCGCGTTGGTGGGCAGATAGGCGATGCGCTTGTCGCCGTTGAAGAACTCGATGTTGCCCTCGTGATAGCGCAGCTTGATCTGGCCCGTCTGGTCGAGCTGGACGAAGGCGCCCTCGTCGAGGCGGAGGGAGTTGGCGTGGAGGTTGACGCCGACGTCGCACTTGCCAGTCAGTTCGATCCCGGTCTTCGCCGTCGAGCGGAGGCGGACCATGCTCTCGTAGCCGCCCGGGCCCTCGACCTGCAAACCCGCGAGGGCGGGCTTTGGGCCGAGGGATTGCATCTCGATGCCGAGGATCGCGTTGAAGCCCTGCGTGCCCTCGTACTGGTTGGAGACCTCGATGTTGACGCCGATGCCGACGCCCCAGTTTTTCGAGAAGACCTCGGAGTGTATGCCGGCGCACCAGCCGGGGCCGTCCTTGTAGAGGCGCGTGCAGATGCCGCAAGCGTCGCCGGTGGTGTGGCGCGTGCGAAGCTGCGTGTAGAGCGTCCAGGGGAAGGAGTTGTCGCCCTTCTCTTCCTGTATGAGCGAGAGGACCTCGACGGTGCCACCCTTGATGTGCGTCTCCTCGCGGGCGAAGACGATCGGCGAGTCGAGCGGAGGGATGTCGGGCGT
>PMZA01000496.1 GCA_003170595.1 Armatimonadota bacterium | reverse complement strand
CCCTTCTGGATGCGGCGGGCGAGTTCGACCTCCTGCTCGGGCGTGAGCAGAGGGACGCGGCCAATGTCGCGCAAGTACATGCGGACAGAGTCATCGATGGGGACCTGTTCGAGGTCGGAAAGCTCGGAGGGGGCGATGCCCTGGAAGGGTTCATCGACCTGGAGAAGGTCCTGGCCATCGCTGATGCGCACACCGGCCTCACCCAGGAGGCGGTAGACCTCGTCGATGCCGTTGGCATCGAGGGCCTCGCAATCACCGAGAGCGTCCTGAATCTCGGCGTAGGTAAGCACACCGTGACGGCGCCCCTTGATGAGGAGCCTGCGGACCTCGGGTATTCGTCTAATGTCTCGGGCACGTGCCACTGACTAGCGCTGACCTCCTGAACCGCGGCGGCGTTGCTTCTCCAGAAGCTTATCAAGGCTTCCGGCTGTGCTAACCCGGCGCTCGCGGTAATACTCGGTGCCATGGCGACCGTGAAGCAGCTCGGTCAGCCGACGGTATTCCTGGTAACGCGGGTCGTCCGCGGGGATCTGCTCGCCACTGTCCAGGCGGGCGATGATCTCGCGGCGCAGCTCCTCCAGCCCAACGTCGCCGTCGGGCACATGGATGTCGTCAACATCAGAAGTTGACGGCTCCCAGCGGAGGTTGTCCACCCCGCAGCGTTCCAGCACGCGTATCTTCTGCAGAGAGGAGGCCAATTCCTCCCGCTCCGCCTCAAAAACATCCTGTAACAAAATCGTAGCCACGACGTCGGCCGCCTCGGCATCGTCACCGGCGGCAGCAGGCAGGTCGTCGGGGCGGAAGGTCTCCGACTCGATCTGCTGGGCCAGAGCCTCGGCGATGATCCGGTGGCCGCGGGAGCAGAAATCATCCGGCGCGACATAGGCGAAGATCTCGGCGGCGGCGGCCGGATCGTTGACCGCCCACTTGAGCACCGTCCGTTCGTTGAGCAGGCGCCCTGACCCATAGGTATCGGTGGCGGCGGCGATGGTGCGGGTCTGGATCTCGCGGTCATTGGGCTCCTGGGTGCCAGTGGGGCGCTGAGACCCCTTGCCCTCGCGGAGCTTGCGGCCAATCTCGAGCCAAAGAGCGCGACGCATCATCGCCGTGCGCTGAGCATCGCCCCCGCCCCACCAGTCGGCGACGCGGTCGAGGAACTCGACGCGGCGGGATTGGCTAGTGACGTCGGTCAGAATGGCGGCGGCTGACTCAAGCGCCTCGGCTGGCAAGCGGTCGGAGGTCTTGAAGGCCGCGAGGGCCATCTGGAGCTTGAACTCAGGGGCCGGGACAGCGTGATCGATGATGGCAAGGAAAGCCTCGGGGCCCTCGGCGCGGACCAGCGTGTCCGGGTCGTGACCCTCGGAAAGCAAAGCTATTCTTACCTCCGCAGGGCAGCCCTCAAACATTGATATGTCACGCAGCGCGGCCTTCAGACCGGCGGCGTCGGCGTCGTAGGCGAGGACTATCTGCTCGGCATAACGCGCGGCGAGGAGGAGGTGGTTCGGCGTGAGGGCCGTGCCGAGACAGGCAACGGCGTACTCGATGCCGGCCTGGTGGAGGGCGATGACGTCGGTGTAGCCCTCGACGATGACGATGCGGTGGGCGGCGGCAGCGGCGGTGCGGGCGAGAGTGAGGCCGTAGAGGTTGTCACCCTTCTTGAAGACGGGCGTGTCGGGCGAGTTGATGTACTTGGCCGGGTCGTCGATGAGCGTGCGGCCGCCGAAGGCGATGACACGGCCGGTAGCGTCGCGGACCGGGAACATGACGCGCTCGACGAACATGTCGCGCCCGCCGCCGTGGATGAGGCCGGCCTGAACGCACAGATCGCGGGCGAGGCCGCGGGCGGTCAGGAAGCGGTGAAGGCTCTGCTCGTCGGCCGGCGCGTAGCCGATCTCGAAGCGGGCGATGGTCTCCTCGGAGAGACCGCGGGCGGCGAGATACTCGCGGGCCTGAGCGCCCTCGGGGCCGTTGAGGCTCTCCGTGAAGAAGCGGAGGGCGAGATCGTTAGCGCGGAAGATGGACTGGCGCAGCGACTGGCGGCTCTTATCGGCGGCGGCATGAGCGGGACGCCACTCGACGCCGGCCTCGGCGGCAAGCTGCTCGGCAGCCTCGGGGAAGGTCAGGCTGTGGATGCGCTGGGCGAAGGCGAAGATGTCGCCGGCCGCACCGCAGCCGAAACACTTGAAGAGACCCGCGCCACCGTCAACGTAGAAGGACGGGTTGCGCTCCTGATGGAACGGACAGCGGCCGCGATGACGCCGCCCCGACCGCTGGAGCGGCACGAAGCGCTGGATGTATGCAACGAGATCAAGGCGTCGCTTGATCTCTTCTTTGGCCGTGTCTTGAGCCATGTCCTGGTAGTGCCACCCTCGAGGATGAAGTCCTGCGATAGATATTCGCGCGCGGGGCGAGTCTTCCTTCTGAAACGCCGAGACACGCCGAGATAGTTCGGCGCGTCGGGAAAGGCGAAAGCGGACCACCGCCAAGAACAGCCTCCCCCTGCCACCCCCAGGCGGTCCTGCGGACCGCCGCTGCAGGTTCGCACCTGCGGCTACAAAGGCAACGCTGACAAGCCGTGCCTCCGAAAGAGACGCCCCGCCGACCTGAGCGGCCAGCGGGGCGCTAAACGCTCGTCTACCTACTTACCTTTGCCAGATGTGCATGCGAACAACCTTGAAATCGTGAAGCGTAAAGGCGATGTTGTCGTGGTCGCTATAGCGGAGGACGCAGTCGCGAGTGAAGGTGCGCGTCACACCACTAAACGTCACCGTCACCGCATTCGTTCCGACAGCCGGGCCGGCGGCCGTGTAGGTCGCCAGGTCGTCCGGATAGCCGTAGCGATAAAGGAGGCGCTTGAAGCTGTCGCCGAGCTTGACGTAGCGGTGGGGCTGCCAGAGAGCGCTGCGAGCGTAGTTGCACTCGCGCCCCGCTACGGCGATGACCGTGATGTAGCCGTCGCGGTCGAGGGCGAAGCCCATGACCACTGGGCCTCGCTGATAGATCCACTCGACCTCGCCGCCACGCAGGGTGATCCAGACGGGAAGGGCCCAGATCGGGAACGGGGCTGCGGCAGCCGCACCTGCTCCGGCCGCTCCGCCAGCGCCACCCATGCCGGGCGCACCCATGCCGCCCATCATGCCGCCTGGCCCCATCGCACCACCGGCAGCGCCACCGCCGCCGGGCATGCCGCCCATCGGTCCACCCATCGGACCCATGGCGCCGCTACCCATACCGCCGCCGGGCATCCCCATGCCGCCCATGCCCCCCATGGGACCCATCGCGCCGCCACCGCCAGGCATGCCCATCGCAGCCCCTCCGCCCATGCCACCCATCCCGGGCATACCCATGCCGGGCTGGGACATCATGGGAGCGCCACCTGCGGCGCCGGGAGCCTGCGCTCCGGTCGGGGCGGCCTGCTCATTGCCCTCACCGGTGACGATGCCGTCGGGCTGGCCCCAAATATCAAGAAGGTTAATGGCATGTTGGCCCAAGCGCATGCCGGCGAGCTGAACCTCGTCGGCCTTCGCAGGCGCATGCAGGGCGACAACAAGAAGCGCTGCCACGATCAAAAACGCGGGTTTGCGGGGCATATAGGCCCTCCCCCTTCGTGTGCGACGAAGACTGGCTCGATTTTCCACCCCACGCAGGTGCAAGTGTAGCATAACGGAAGGAAAGGCTCAAGGGCAAAACCCAAGGACAAATATAAAGAGGCCACAGCCTACCACCCCCGCGGGCTAGAAGCCCGCGGCTACAGATCCACGCACGCTTGAAGGCACCCGGGTTGCCGCCGGGCGGCGGGCGGGGTATGCTCCCCGCCCAGCCAAATAGGCCGAAAAGGAAGAAATCGCTCATGCCAGAGAAGGAAGTCAGGACACGCTTCGCCCCATCGCCGACGGGTTACATGCACGTCGGAAACGTGCATACCGCCCTCTTCGCCTGGCTCTTCGCCCGGCACAACCACGGCAAGTTCATCCTCCGCATCGAGGATACTGATGAGGTGCGCTCAACCCCCGATGCCCTCGCGCACATATACGCCGGGCTCGAATGGCTCGGGCTCGACTGGGATGAGGGGCCCGATGTCGGCGGTCCCCATGCGCCCTACATCCAGTCCGAGCGGCTGGAAAGCTATCAGGCCATGGTCCGCGGGCTGGTCGAGGCTGGGAAGGCCTACCCCTGCTTCTGCACCCCCGAGGAGATCGACGAGCGCCGGCAGATCACGCTCGCCCGGGGCGTCCCGCCGCGATATGACGGCAAGTGCAAGCGCGTCGACCCCGAGGAGCGGGCGCGGCTCATGGCCGAGGGCGTGCCCTACGCCGTCAACTTCATGATGCGCGAGACCGGGACGACGACCGTCACCGACCTCATCCGGGGCGAGGTCGACTTCGAGAACGCGCTCATGGGCGACTTCGTCATCCAGAAGCGGAGCGGCTACCCGACGTTCCATATGGCGGTCGTCGCCGACGATCATGCCATGGAGATCACGCACGTCATTCGCGCGGATGACCATCTGACCAATACCCCGCGACACCTCCAGCTAATGGAGGCGCTCGGGATCGAGCCGCCCCAGTACGCCCACCTCCCCATCATCCTCGGCCCCGACCGCAGCAAGCTGTCCAAGCGGCATGGGGCGGTCAGCATGATCGAGTATAAGGACCTGGGATACCTGCCTGAGGCGATGTTCAACTTCATGGCGCTGCTGGGATGGTCGCCGGGTGAAGAGCGCGAGGTCATGACCCGCGAGGACATCGTCGAGCGGTTCAGCCTGGACGCGTGCAGCAAGTCGGCGGGCGTTTTCGACATCGGGAAGGCCGAGTGGATCAACGGCGAGTACATGCAAATCCTGCCGCCGGAGGAAATCGCGCGGAGGGTTATGCCGTATCTGGTCGAGGCGGGGCTGTTCGAGGCTGAGCCCACGGCCGAGAGATGGGCGTGGCTGGCGAAGGTCTGCGACATCATGAAGGAGCGGGCGAAGCTGCTCAAGACGTACGTGACCTGGGCGCGCTACTTCTTCACCGACGACTATGAGTACGAGGAGCGGGCGGTCGAGAAGTGGCTGAAGAAGGTTGAGACCGCGGACACGCTGGACGCGCTGGCGGAGAAGTACGAGGCGGCAGCGTGGGAGGCCGAGGCGCTGGAGGCTGCGACGCGGGCGCTGGCTGAAGAGAAGGGCGTCAAGGCGGCGGAGGTAATCCATCCGTGCCGCGCGGCCGTGACCGGGACGACGATCGGGCCGTCGCTGTTCCATTTGCTGGAACTGCTGGAGAGGGAGACGGTGGTGGGAAGGTTGAGGAGGACGGCGGGGATGGTGAGGGAAGGGAAGTTCTAGAGGCGGCGAGTCCCAGGTCGTCGCGAAAGGTGGCGACGCCGGGCGTAGGCAGCCTCCAGCCGGGCGAGGGAGTATCTCCTGGTAGGCGCATACACATACGCCCGCTTCCCCACCTTGACCTCTACCTCGATCGTCGCGGCGACAGTGTTGGGGGCATACAGCTTGAACAGACTACCGGTCGCCGACCGAGTCACGGTATGACCAACCAGGTCGCCCAGACTCAGGATGCGGTTCATCCGGCGGCTCCAGAAGCATGTGGGGTTGCGCGTCGGTGAGTGGCCGCCGAGGCTCTCAAGGCTCCATACGAAGAACCTCGAGTCCGGCGTCCACGCTGCCTGTTCCACGATCCAGCCGTGGTCGCTGTCGGGCGACTCGTAGCGCAGGCTGCGCAGCAGCCGACCATGGGCGCGCCGGATCTCGATCTCGTCTCGTCCGACGTCTCCCCGAGGGCCGTTGCGAGTCTCGGTTGCGATGACCGTTGCCGCCAGATCGCCATCCGGCGATAGGTACGTGCGGAGGACATGCGCCGGGAAGGCTCGGGAGGTCCTCCCTGCGATGAGAAGACCTGCAACCCCCAGCGCCAAGGCCGCTCGACCTAGACAGCCCATGTCCGGCCCCCCAAGGGGAGAACTCTGGTCAAAGGCTACTCTGCCCACACGACTTCGGCAAGGGATGTCGCGAGACGTCCGGAGGGTGCGGTACGCGAAAACTAGGTCCTTCGGTCGCGGCAGAGAACGCCGCTCCCTCAGGATGACAACCAAAGGAAGAAGGACGGAAAGGCAAAGACGCCTGGAGACGAAGGGTTTTCTCCCCGCCACCACAGATCGTTCGCGGCACAGGGCGTCCAGGGACGATTGGTGGTGCGCTCAGGATGACGACGTAGAGCTAAGGCAAGAACCAAACGCCACAGCAGGCCACCCCCGCGGGCTAGAAGCCCGCGGCTACAGTGACAGGGCGCGGCAGCAAGGTCGCCGGGCCGAGGCAGCGCGGTAAAGCCAGAAGGAGATCCTTCGCGCAGACAACGCGCTCAGGATGACAGCCAAGGGCGGAAAGGCGAAAGTCGGCGGGGCGTAAAGCCCCGCCCTACAGCAAGCAAAGACAACGGGCCGGAGAGATGTCCTCTCCGGCCCGATCGGTACAAAGGGACAAGCCAGACTTCAAATAGCCATCCCCCTCCCCTACTGCGGGACGGTGGGGAGGCTTTCCAGCGCCTTCATGATGTCCTCGTCCGGCAACTGGTAGTCCTCCAACTTGCCGGCGAAGAACTGCTCATAGCCGCCGAGGTCCAGCATGCCGTGGCCGCTGAGGTTGAAGCAGATGACCGTCTCCTTCCCCTCTTCCTTCGCCTGCTTCGCCCGGAGCACCGCGGCGTGGATCGCATGGGCGCTCTCAGGCGCCGGGATCCACTGCTCGGTCCGCGCGAAGAGGACCGCGCTCTCGAAGACCGGCGTCTGATCGACGGCCTGGGCGGTGATGAGGTTCTGGTCGAGGGCTGCGCTCACCAGCGGGGCCGCGCCATGATACCGGAGGCCGCCCGCGTGGACGGGCTTGGGCACGAAGTCGTGGCCGAGGGTGTACATCTTCAGCAGAGGCGTCAGCTTCGCCGTGTCTCCGAAGTCGTAGGCGAAGGGGCCCTTGGTCAGGGTCGGGGAGGCGCTGGGCTCGACGGCGATGACCTCGGGGTCGTGGGTGCCGGCGATCTTGTCGGCGAGGAAGGGGAAGGTGAAGCCGGCGAAGTTGGAGCCGCCGCCGTGGCAGGCGATGAGGACGTCGGGATACTCGCCGGCCAGGGCCATCTGCTTCTTGGCTTCCTGGCCGATGACGGTCTGGTGGAGGAGCACGTGATTCAAGACGCTGCCCAGCGCGTACTTGGTATCAGGATCCTTGGCGGCCACTTCAACAGCCTCAGAGATGGCAATGCCGAGGGAGCCGTTGGAGTCAGGATGGGCGGCGAGGATGGCGCGGCCGCACTCGGTCTCCATGCTGGGGCTGGCGGTGACAGAGGCGCCGAAGACCTCCATGAGGGCGCGGCGGTAGGGCTTCTGGTCATA
>PMZA01000154.1 GCA_003170595.1 Armatimonadota bacterium | reverse complement strand
GCATAAATGCCCGCCCTACAGCACGCGAAATCCGAAGGACGAAAGGCGAAAGCCGGGCCGGGTAGGAGACCTGCCGTGCGGCATCCTACTCGGCCCCTCCACAAGCGAAGACTCCACAAGCAGAGGCTAAGAGCGGGCGGGGGTCAGGCCGCGGACGCGGACGATCTGCGGCACACTCGCCGGAGCGACGCCGTGCTCCACAAGCCACCGTCGCAGCGCCGCACCTCGCGCCATCAGGCCGTCCGGCGCCATGATCTCACACATCGCCACAACCGGCCGCAAACCCGCAAGCTCCGCCAGGGCCAAGGCGCCCTCGGTGTGACCCTGCCGCTCGGCCAGTCCACCCGGCGACGCAGCCAACGGGAAGACATGCCCCGGACAGGTGAAGTCCTCGGCGCGCGAGGACGGGTCGGCAAGGGCGCGGATCGTCGCCGCACGGTCATACGCCGACACACCCGTCGTGATCCCCTCGGCAACGTCCACGGGCACCGCAAAGCGCGGGGCGTGGGGCGCGGGATGATGCGGCGGGACCAGCGGGATCTCAAGCTCCGTCAGGCGCTCGCCCGAGATCGCCAGCGTCAGAATGCCGCGGGCGATCGTGATCATCCGGTTCACGCGCTCGCCGGTCGCATGCTCGGCCGCGAGGATAAGATCGGCCTCGGCCTCGCGGTCGGCGCGGTCGAGCAAGGCCACGACATCGCCGCGAGCAAGCGCGTCGATGGCACGGCGTAAGGTCGGCGGAAAGCGGTCAGTCAAGGGAAAACCCCCAAGGCAGGACAAGGATCAAGACCCGTCCGCAGAGAGAGGCGGACGGGCGCGAAGAGTATACCCAAGGGAAAGGCTAAGGCCAAGGCGAAGGCAAAGGCGAAGGCCGCGTAGGGCGGGGTGGTGACGCGGCCACTGCAGATCCTGTGCGGGAAGGGTGTGTTCGCCCGCGTGGCGTTCAGCACTCAGGGTGACGACGAAGGGCGGAAAAGCCAAAGAGGCCACAGCCCTCCACCCCCAGGCGCTCCTGCGGACCGCTGCTGCGGGCTAGAAGCCCGCGGCTACAGCTGCCATGCGTAGCGGGAATAGCGAAGGGTTGAGGAGGCGGGGCAAAGCCCAAAGGAGATCCTTCGGCGACACACACCGTCGCTCTCAGGATGACAGCCAGTGCGGTGGAGGCGTTGAGCGGGAAGGCGGAAAGGCGAAAAGCGAGGGCCGGATTCGATATCGCGCCGAAAGCGCGACATCGTATGTGGCCCCTCCGAAAACCCAGAGCTGCGGCTAGCGGAGGAAGGTGAGGAGTTTGTCGGGGTGGTCGGTCTGAATGCCGTCCACGCCCATCGCCAGCGAATGACGGTAGCCCTCCTCGTTATCCCCCACGCCGAGGTTATCCACATACACCTTCGCGCCCGCATGATGGGCGGCCGCTACCAAAGGCGCGGTCCATTCCAGGAAGTGGCCGTCGAGGATCTCCAGGTGCAGAAGCTTCACGAGGTCAGGGAGGTCCGCTTCATGCTTGTACTGATCCGGCACGCTGATCATTACCGGCAACCCGGGCGCCACCCGCTGCCACTCGCGCGCCTCGTCGACGCCGTCGTAGATGACGACCTGCTTCAACATGTCGTGCGCGCGGAGGAGAGCGACGATCTCGCGGATCGAGCCCTCCTTGTGATCGAGGTAGATGTTGATCCGGTTGTGGCAGAGGTCGAGGATGTCCTCGAAGATCGGGATCTTCGTCCCCGCGAAAGCTGGCGAGAACTTCGAGCCCGCGTCGAGGCGACGGAGGACGTCGAGGTCGAGGTCGGCTACCGCGCCGGTGCCGTTGGTCGTGCGATCAACCGTGCGATCGTGCATCACGACGAGGGCGTGATCGTGCGTCTCGCGGACGTCCATCTCGACGAAGTCGATGCCGAGCTTGATGCACGCGCGGAAGGAGGCGAGGGTGTTCTCCGGGGCGAGGGTCGCGCCGCCGCGATGGGCAATGACCGCAATGCGGTGCTTGACGTGCGGGAGTGGGGCGAGGGGAAGGGTGGATGAGGTGACGTCGGCGGAGGAAAAGATGAGCGGCGCCGTCAGCAGAAGGACGGCGGCAAGGAACAGGGAAGGGCGTGTCGAGAGGCAGCGCATGGCGAGATGGCTACGGTAGGCAGCTAGCGAAAACCAGGTCCTTGCGACGCATGGCGTCGCTAAGTCGCGGCGACGACCGCTGCTCTGGATGACAGCCAAAGAGAAAAACAAGGCTGCCACCTCAGATCCTTCGGAGACAAAACCTGTCTCTCTGAGCAGCACAAGGCGCTGCTCCTCTCAGGATGACGGATCAAGGCGGAAAAGCAAAGGCCGGAAGCCACGGATGGGCTGCAGTTGGCGACAGGATAACATGCGCGGGCGATCAACGGGAGGCAGTCAGATGAGCGAGAGCGTGCACGAACTTCTCAAAGCCGGGAAGCCCTGGGAGCAGACCAGTGACCGCATGGTAAGGATGGCCGTCGTGGGCGGGGGCTTCGGCGCCTGCTTCCACTGGCACGAGCACCCCAACTGCAAGGTCGTCGCCGTGGCCGATCCCATCAGCGACCGAAGGAACGGGCTGATGGAAAGGTACCAGTGCGAGACCGCGTATGAGACGCTCGACGATGTGCTGGCCGATGACAACGTCGAGGGCGTCGCGATCTTCAGCGGCGCGCCCGATCACGCGCGGCATGTGTGCGCGATCATGGAGGCCGGCAAGCATCCGTTCTGCGCCGTGCCCGCGTGCTTCGACCTCGAAGAGGCTGAGATGCTCGCCGAGATCAAGGAGAGCACCGGCGCCAAGTACATGATGGCCGAGACGAGCTGGTACCGGTGGGAGACTATCCTCGCGCGAAGGATGTTCAAGGCCGGGATCTTCGGCGAACTCATCTACAGCGAGGGCGAATACTATCACCCGATGGTGGGCGAGGAGGTGCAGGGTCTGTGGTGGCGGGACGGGCAGAAGACGTGGCGCTACGGCTTCCCACCCATGCACTACCCCACCCACTCGAGCGCGTTCCTCGTGGGCGTGACGGGCGAGAGGATCCTGAAGATCTCGTGCGCGGGCTGGGGACCCGAGGAGCCGTGGTGCTTCGACAACGTGTACGGCAACCCCTACTCGCATGAGGTGAGCATGTGCATCACCGATCAGGGGCACAGCTTCCGCTGCAACGTGTCGTGGAGCGCCCATGCCTTCGGCGAGCGGGCGCAATGGTTCGGGCGCGAGGCATCGCTGTACATGCCCGACGATGCCGGGAGGCCCTACATCATCCGCTGCCCCGAGGGCGACATCACCGAGTTTCCGGATTACTGGGAACTCGTGCCTGAGAAGATGCGCTACGACACCGGGCACGGGTCGTCGCACGCGTTCCTGACCACCGAGTTCATCGACGCGATCGTGGCGGATCGGGAGCCTGAGGTGAACCTGTATGAGGCGCTGGCGATGACGGTGCCGGGGATCGTGGGGCACCAGTCGGCGCTGTGGGAAGGGCAACAGATGGAAGTGCCGCAGTACGGGTAAAGCCAAAGCCAAGCGAAGACCGTGGGGCTCCGCCCCACGCCCCGCAGGGGCCCTGGCCCCTGACCCCACGCGGCACACAGCGCCGCTCTCTCGCGGTGAGACATGGCGGTAGACCAGCGTTGGAGCCGCGGGCGTGAGGCTGAGCGGGCGAGCGGTAAAGATGAAACCGCTTGCGCGTAGCTGGTGCCCGCAAGTACGGCGGGCGCTCAACTCCGCGCAAGCGCCAACTTCGCGCAGCGCTGGAAAATGCGCGAACACCATACGCGTTTTCCAGCGCGGGCGGCCCCAAACGTTGAGCCACGACGAACAGCCGGAGGCGGAAGGGCGAGGCAAGGCATAGGGCAATGGGAAAGACCTTTGGGGTAGCGTTCCTGCTGGCGCTGTTCGGTGCGATGACGCCCGGGCCCGTGTGGGCCCTCGTCATCGGGCAGGTCCTCGCCCAGGGCATCATGGCCGCCGTGTTCATCCTCATCGGCCATGCCCTCCTCGAAGGCATGATCGTCGCCGGCTTCAGGGTCGGGCTGTCGCAGGCGCTCGGCGTGCCGAAGGTGCGCGGGATTGTCGCGCTCGTCGGCGGCGGAGTGCTCGTGTGGATGGGCGCCGATATCCTCCGCCACGCCGGGCAGATGACGCTGCATGGGACCGCCGTCGCGCCGCTGGCGTGGTACGCGCTGGTGCTCGCCGGGATGGGGGTGTCGCTCGCGAACCCGTACTTCACCGGGTGGTGGGCGACCGTCGGCACCGGACAGGTGGCCGCGCTGGGGATCAAGTCGTCGCGCGAATTCCTCGTGTTCTGGATCGGGCATGAGCTGGGCGACATCGTGTGGTACATGCTCATGGCCGTGGTGCTGGTGGTCGGGCGGGGGTGGCTGACGGATGAGGCATACCATGGGTTGATGTATGTGTGCGGGGCGGCGATAGGCGTGCTGGGGGTGGCGTTCGTGGGCGTGGGGGTATGGAGCGCGAGGGCGAAGGGCAAGGCGTGACGTTCAAAGCGGTACGATGCGTAGACGAGAAGTCCACCACAGCCCCTCCACCACCGCGGCCTGGAAGGCCGCGAGTACGCCTGGGGGACGGTGAGATCAGCGGTGGAGGCGCCAGAGGTAGATGAGGGGGACGTCGTCCATCGTGTCCGTCCACACCGGCTGCGTCGTCGCCAGGAGGCGCTTCACCTCCGCGCTGAACTCCGTCGGTTTGTTCTGACAGACCGCGAAATCCGCTGAGGCGAAGGCTGCCGTGCCGGCGACCGTCACGATGTCGGGGCGGAGGTCGCCGAAGGCCTTGTACAGGCGGACGACGCTCTCCATCCCCGGCGGGTCGATCCATACGCGCGCGCCTTGCGGGGCGTGGGCGTCGAGCCACCAGGCCGCCGAGATGTAGGTATCCCCCCAGTAGGTCGGCTCCATCCCCGCACGCGTCGCGCCGGGCAGGCCGCCGATGAGGCCGTTGTAGGCGGACAACTCCCAGGGGAAGAAGTGCGCGACCATCGAGGCCGAGGGAAGGAGGACCACCGCGAGGGCAATGGCTGAGATGAGCCACCGGCGCTCGGGGGGAAGGTGGACCTTGCGATGGGCGAGGGAGAGAAGTGGGCGGAGGCCAAGGACCGCGAGGACCGCGAGCCAGGCCATCGCCGGGAGGAAGAGGCGGACGCCGCCGTACTTGGGCGAGGACGGGAGCATGCTGGGGCCGAGGTTGATGACCAGAGCCCAGCCTGCCAGGAGCCAGAGGCGCTTGAAGGCCTGGGCGTCGCTGTAGAAGCCCAGGCGGGGAAGGTGCGGGAGGTGGACGAGCCAGCCGAAGAAGGCCGAGGAGGCGAGAAGGAGGGTGAGGACGGGGGTGGTGATCGCCGTCATGACGAGCGGGTAATGCCACGGGGCGAGGGTGTAGACGTGGCCGAAGTAGAGGACGCCGATCTCCCAGTGATGCCAGTGGAAGGCCAGGTAGTCGACGAGGCGGCGGGCGGTGTCATGCCACATCCAGGGCCACGAGGCGAAGAAGACCAGGGGGCCGCCGATCAGGGATGCGATGAGAAGGCAGAGGCCACGGCGCGGGCGCACGGCGAAGGCGTAAGGCAAGGTGATGATCGGGACGAAGAAGCCGTTGACCTTCGTCGCGAGAGCGCAGCCGAAGAGGAGGCCGGCGAGGATCAGGGAGGGGCGGTCGTCGCGCTCCATCGCCCACCAGGCGGCGGCGACGGCGAGGAAGGAGACGGCCATGATAGGGGCGTCGAGGGTGAGGAGATGGGAGAGGCCGAAGACGTGCGGCATGAAGAAAAGGAGGCCCGGGCCGAGGATCGATAGGGCGCGGCCGAGACCCGCGGCGCGGAGGAGAAGATAGAGGAAGCCAAGGGCGAGGCCGACCCAGAACATCGTGCCCGTGCGCGGGAAGGTGAAGGGCGAGACGCCCCAGTCGACGTGGAGGACGGCGAGGCGGCTGGTGACCGCGGCGGTGAGCTTCGTGAGGGAGGGGTGCATATCCTTCGCGTCCCAAAGCTTATCGATCGTGGGGCGCGAGAGGGCGTCGGAGGGGCTGGTGACGAGGAGCGAGAGCCAATCCCAGGCCCGTTCGCTGCAGCCGGCGTAGATTGGCTCATCGTAGGTGATGCCGATCGGCGAGGCGGTGTAGAAAAGAGTGAGCCACGCGAAGAGGCAGATCGCGGCGGCGGTGAGGAGGTCGCGGCGGAGGGTCTGCCTCGACAAGCTCGGGACCTCTGGGGGGCGGGGTAAGGGATCGTCGTGGGCCATGGGAGAGGTCACCGGAGGGCGTTGGCTGCGACCGTGAAGGCGAGCTGGGCGGAAGGCTTCTGCGCCTCGGGAAGGTAGACGGCGACGGTCCACTTGCCCTCGGGGAGCGGGGTGCCGTGACGCTCGAACCACGCGGAGGCCTGACCGAAGGCGGAGGGCAGCGTGACCTGCGAGCGGGCGGCGTCGACCTCGACATCGCCGAAGAACCAGCGGACCTCGACGACGGTGCCGGGGGCGGCGCCCTGATAGCTGAAGCAGGCGAAGAGCCTCTGGGTGTCGGGGCGGATGGACGGCGGGAGGGGCTTCGTCGGGCGCGACTGCTTGTCCACCGCGGCGGCGAGGACGGGCGGAGTGATGAGGACGGCGGCCGGCGGCGGCTCCTGGGTGAGCATCTGATCGAGGCCGATCAGGACGGCGAAGGAACCGATCTCCTTGAGGTCCTCGGGGCCGTCGATCTCAACCTGATAGATGCCGGCCGGGAAGCCGGAAGTGGGCTGAGGCGGAGGGCCGGGGACTGGTT
>PMZA01000140.1 GCA_003170595.1 Armatimonadota bacterium | reverse complement strand
AGCGTAGCAAGAGAGGCGTCAGACGTCAAGGGCTCGTGCCCTGTTTCCTAAGTGCATACCCCCGGCTGCCCCTCACACCATCGGCTCGCGGAACAGATACCACCGCCGCGTGCACAGCCCCGTCTTCACGCACTCCTCCTCGCCGGGCAGGCAGTGATGCTCGCCCACCGGCGCGTGGCGGCTGATCTCCGACGCGTAGACACCCAGGATATCGGCATGCGTCGTCCCACGCCGCCGCTGCTCACGCCACGCCGCGATCGTTGTGGCCACGGTGCGGAGCAGCGCCATCACCTTCGCCCGCGGCAGGCCCATCTCCGCCGCCACCCTCCGCCCCGACCGGTGCCGCAGCCATAGCACCACCGCCCGCCGCTCATCATCGCCGCACCCGGCCATCCTCATCTGCTCGAGCAGCTCATAGGCATCGAAGGCAACTTCCATCGCCCCGCCTTCCTCGGTCGCCCCGGGCAGGCGCCGGTGACGCGGGTTCATGGAGGGCCTTGGCGTATCAGTCTTGACCGGAGGGATCGCGCAGGGCTTCATGCTCCCTCACCCTTGCCACGGCCGCCCTTCGTGGTCTTGCGTACCGAGAGCGGCTGAGCCTTGCCCACGCGGTACCACCACTTGCCCTGCGCCTCAGGGCCCACCAGCCGCGCCAGCTCTTCCAGCTCCTCCCGCGTCAGCTTCTGGGCCAGTCTTTTCGTTCCGTCGATCGTCATTGCGCCGCACCTCTCGTGCTGAAGGTGCGTTCAATCTAATAGCAGCGATTTGGAGAAGTCCTTGCAGCAACCTTGCGGCGAGTTGGAGTTTTCCTGCTATTTGCGCAGGCCATCCCGCAAGGTTTTCGCCAGGTTCCTGCAAGGTTTTTTCAGCTGGCTCCACAAGACGCAGAGCCTCGGCACATCGTCTAGCGAGGCCGAACGCAGAACCGTAGTCGCAGGCTTCAGCCTGCGGCTGTGGCCGTGTGGTGGGCCTTCGCTGGTCGAAGGAGGAGACGGCCTTGCGGCGGGTAATCTATCCGCCGTTGTCGCCCATCGTCAGGGGGTAACACCGTCATGCCGAAGATCGTCACCAACCTGCCCGGCCCGAAGGCCCAGGCGCTGCTCGAGAAGTCCCGCCGCTTCGAGCCGCACTCCATGTCCGACCAGGTCCCGCTCGTCTGGGATCACGCCGCGGGCTGCGTCATCACCGACGTGGACGGCAACGAGTTCCTCGACTGGACCTCGGGCGTCCTCGTGGCGAACGTGGGCCACTGCCATCCCGACTACGTCGCCGCCGTGCGCGAGCAGGCCGGCAAGCTCTTCAACTGCTACGACTTCGCAAGCGAGCCGCGCATCCTCCTCGCCGAGAAGGTCGTCGGCCTCCTGCCCGCCCACCTCGACAAGCTCTTCCTTGTGACCACCGGCTCTGACGCGACCGAGGCCGCCATGCGCATCGCCCGCTGCGTGAGTGACGGCTGGGAGATCCTCGCCTTCCACGGCGCCTTCCACGGACGCACCCTCGGCGCCGCCTCGGCGGGAGGATCGCTCGGTGTGAAGCACGGCTACGGGCCGATGGTCCCCGGCTTCCTCCACGTGCCCTATCCGTACTGCTACCGCTGCCCCTTCGGCCTCGAGCACCCGGCCTGCGACCTCCAGTGCCTCAAGTACATCGACTGGGCGGTGTCGAAGGAAAGCTGCGGGGCCATGTGTGCGGTCATCACTGAGTCCTACCAGGGCGGCGCCGGCAGCCTCATCCCGCCGCCCGGCTGGTACGAGGGCCTCGAGCGGTGGATCCGCGACCAGGGCCTGTTCTTCATCTTCGATGAGGTCCAGTCGAGCTTCGGCCGCACGGGGAAGATGTTCTGCATGGAGCACTGGGACATCCACCCCGACCTCGTCTGCCTGGGGAAGGGCCTCGGCTCGGGCGTGCCCTGCGCGGCGGTCGCCGGCCGCCACGAGATCCTCGACCTCCTCCCGCCGGGCTCGATGTCGTCGACCAACGGCGGCAACCCGCTCTCCTCGGCCGCCGCGATCGCCGCCATCGATATCATGGAGCGCGAGAGTCTGGTCGAGAACGCCGCACGCCTCGGCGACCTCTTCCGCGCCCGCTTCGTCGAGATGCAGCGCTCCGTCGAGCAGCTAGGCGACGTGCGCGGCATGGGGCTGGTCTGGGGTCTGGAGATGGTCACCGATCGCAAGTCCAAGGACCCCGATCGCGATCTGACGAAGGCGGTCATCCACGAGTGCTTCCAGCGCGGCCTCGCGGTCATCGCGCCCATCGGCGTCCTGGGCAATGTCATCCGCGTCGCCCCGCCGCTGGTCATGACCGAGGCCGAGGCCAACGAGAGCCTGGACATCTTCGAGGCATCCCTGAAAGCAGCGACCGGCCGCTGAGGGCGACCGGTCGTCGATTCTAGTCCTTGGCGCTTGGCCTTCTCGCCTTTGGGTGTCATCCTGAGTGAGCAGCGTCTTTCGCTGCTCCGAAGGATCCCCGCTCAACGTCACGCCGTCCGGGGATGCTTCGCGGCGACGGAAAGCGTCGCGCGCTCAGCATGACATCGAAAGGCAACTGCCCAGGCACATGCTCTAGACCTGCGGCGGCGGCGGATGCCTTCTGTTATCCCCAGCCGCATGATGCAGGACCCTCAGCAGCAGCAGGAACACCGCGGCCCCCACCACCGCCACGACGAGGCTGTACAGATTGAACCCCGTCACGCCCCGGCCGCCCAGCGAGTTGAACAGCACCCCTCCCAGCACGGCGCCGATGATCCCGACGATGATGTCCCCGCAGCACGACCCGCCCGACTGCCCGACCAGGAACCGCGCCACCATCCCCGAGATCGCCCCGAGGAACACCCACGCCACGAACCCCATGTGCGCTCCCATGTCCGGCTCCCCCTCCCGCTACGGCAGGTGCTACTTGCTTTGCAGGAACTTCCGCAGCAGCGCAATCTCCGCCGCCCGCGACCACACCTTCCCGGGCGCCATCTTCTCCGCCACCATCGGCAGCGTCTCGTCAAGCTCGTCGACGCCGATAAGGTCGAGGTCCTCGATGTGCGGGTAGATGACCGTCTTGCCGGGGTACGTCGCGTCCATGACCGCGTGCAGGCCATCCTTCGCGCCGCCGATACCGCAGATCGCGGCCACCGACATGTTCGTGTTGAGCTGCCCCTTCTCGGCCAGCCGGAGGGTCATCTCGAGGTCCTCGATGCTCGACCCGCTGGTGCCCTGCAGGCCCGCGTGCTTCGTCACGATGGGGGAGAGGTCGATGGACGCCATGGTCCCGCGCCCGACCCCGGCGAAGATGTTGTAGACGCCCTTCGGCCCGACGTACTTCGAGCAGTCCGCGATGAGCGCCGGCACCGGCACCAGGCAGCACACGTCGTCGAAGCCTTCTGGTGCGATCTCGCGCAGCGCGGCGTCGAAGCCTTCCGGCCCGAGTTCCTTCGGATTGAGGCAGATGAGCCGCGAGCCACGGCTCTGGGCCTCGGCCGAGAACCTCGCCGCCACGACCGCCAGGCGGTTGTGGTCGACGTCCGACGCGACGATGATCGCCGGCGGCTCAGGCTGCTCGATGCCCCACTGCACGTGCATCTGGCCCATGGGCCCGCCCGCGCCGCAGACCCAGAACTTCCCGCCGGCCTTGGTCTTCGGCTCGCGTGTCTCGCGATAGCCTTCCGAGACGTCCGGGCCGCCGCAGCCGACGAAGCGGATGTAGTCGTAATG
>PMZA01000148.1:6689-17517 GCA_003170595.1 Armatimonadota bacterium | reverse complement strand
TTCATGCATTATCCGGGCTAGCGGTTGAGGCGGCGAGGCAAAGCCAGAAGGATATCCTTCGTCGCAGCACAAAACGCTGCTCTCTCAGGATGACAGACGCGTGTGGGCGGAGGCTGATGAAGGTGCGGAGGGTGGAAACGGAAGCGGGGCGGCTGTGGGGCCGCCCCGCGGGACAACAGGTAAGGGCAAACAATCATGCTTAGTGAGTGAGAACGCGCTTGGGCTGGACGACGGTCGGGGTTGAGCCCGCAGCCGGGCCGGAGTCGGAGACGCTCGGGAAGAGGAAGGTGACCGAGATCCGACTGTTGTTGCTGCCATCCTTGCCCTTGATCGTGAAGAAGGAGATCCCGCGGATCTTGGCGCTGGCGATGGTGAAGGTGCGGGCGCCGGCGGCGGCGTTCCCGGCCTTGCCGGCCATGGAGAGGACGACCTGGCAGTCTTCCTGATTCTGCCAGGCGGTGATGAGCTTGGGACCGCCGTCAGGCAGCCAGTTGAGGACGACGACGGCCTGGTTGGTGCCGGCGGGGATGGGGGTCTTCGAGAAGTCCTTGGTGGCGGCGGCGGCGAAGGAGGCATGGGGGGCCGGGGTGCTGGTCTTCGTGGCCGGGACGGCCGTGAAGTTGAAGTCCAGGCACGGGGCGGCATCGGTGATGGAGCCCTGGGTGCCACCGGTGATCTTCATGGTCATGTCGTAGGTCGCGAAGGACGGTACGACCAACAGGGACAGCAGAAAGACTGGTACGAGGACTTTCAGGATGGTTGAAGGCTTCATAGGATTATCCCTCCGGGACTTGTAGGACTGGGACGGACTACATGTTGGGCATGGGCGTTTCCATGGGCTGAGCGGTGCCACCGGTGCCGCCGGTAGCGCTTGGCTTGGGCGTGACATGATGGGTGCCGGACTTGGGCTTGAGGACGGGCTTGGTGGTGCCAGCCGTGACGCTGCCGCCGGTGTCCTGGATATTGGAGAAGGTGAAGTTGACGGACATGCTGAGGCTGGTGCTGGTCTTGCCCTTGTTGGCGACGAAGCTCATCTCAGCAAGCTGGGCGCCGGTGAGGGTCCAGGTGCGAGTGGCGGTGGTGGAGCCGGCAGCGACCATGCTGATGACGACGGTGAGGGACTCCTGGTTGAGCCAAGCCTGGAGGAGCTGGGCGGAGGAGGGGTCGAAGGCACACGAGGCGCCGGCGATATTGACGCCGGCGGGAAGGGGAGCCGTGGGGACGCTCTTGGGGCCGCCGGAGAAGGTGACCCGCTGAGACTGCTGGCCCTTCGCGGTCGCCTTGGCGACGAAGAAGACGTCAAAGCACTTGCTGGTCTGGGCAAAGGCGCCGCTGCCGCCGGCGCCGCCGTTGAACTGCCCCTGTGAAGCTCCGGTGATCTGCATGTAGTAAGTGAAGGCCGGGGCCGCCGCATGGGTCGGTACCATGAGCGCTACCAGTAGGAGCGTAGGGACGACCACTCTTAGGACTGCAAAAGGCTTCATGACATGTTCCCTCCCGGGATTCGGACTTGATGGACAAGGAAAGGACGAACGGGGGAGAGAAAAGTTCTGTTGAGCCTCGGGGGGCTAGGGGGCCGGGGCGGCGGTGTCGTCAAGGCGCTCGAAGGTGAGAGTGAGTTCCTCCATGGGGGTCGGAGGACGGCCGAGATTGGCGCGGGAGTAACGCGTCATGGCGGTGATGTGGACCATCTGCATCGTGAAGGCGCGGATGGGGACGGAAGCGTTGGAGCCTTTGCCCTGGTAGGAGAGGGCGCACATCCCATAGACGGTCTTCGTCCTGCAGCCATCGGCGAACTGAGAGGAATAGGAGTCGCGGACGCGGTAGACGAGGACCTGGTTGGCGCCCGTGGGGAGTTTGAGCTTCGAGAGATCGGTGGTGGCGGAATCGATGAAGGGGACCTTCTGCTGGGGCCCGCCGAGGCGAAGGGGCGGGGCCAGGAAGGTGAAGGAGGTGCAGGGGAAGAGAGTCTGCTGCTGCTGGGCGGGCTGGCCCGGGCGGCCCTGTTGGCGAGGCGGCATGATGTGGCCAGGGTAGTCGCCGTTGAGAGAGAAGAAGAGGCTGTAGGAGGCGTGCGCGCTCACGAGCAGGCCTAGTGAAAGAGACAAGGCAAAGGCAAGGCGGAAGGTGGTGCGGAAGGTCATGGTAGATCCCCCCAAAGAGTAAAGCACACGGATACCAGTAAGAGCCCCGGACGGGCGCAAGGGTTCTGCCGGGCTACGGAATCTGGACGATCATGTCCGTAAAGTGGTCGAAGGTGATGGTTAGCTCTTCCATCTTGATCGACGCGCTGCCCCCGGACCCGGCGGCGGACGAGAGGGTGTAGGACCTGACCGCTGTGATGCGGGCGTTCGTGAGAAGGAAGGCGCGGACCGGGATGTTGACGGTGCTGGAACCGGTCCACTTGCAGGAAAGGGCGAGGGTCGGGTAGACGGTCTTGTTAGTCACCGCGGCAGCGAGAGCGGCCGAGAACGTGTCGGGAAGGCGGTCAACGAGGATCTTGTTGACGGTCGAAGGAAGCTTGGTCCGCGTGAGATCCTGGGCGCTGGTGCTCATGAGGTTGAACCTGCGGATGGAGCCGCCGGCGACAAGGGGTGGCGCGAAAAAGGAAAAGGAGAAGCAGGGGTAGAGGTCCGTGGGCGGGCTAGGGCGGCCAGGACGGGCGTTGTTTGCGGGCGGGCCGGGGGCGCGGTAGGGGTAGTTGCCGTCGAGGGCGAGGTAGAAGTTGTAGGACGCGTGGGCGCTCGCGAGGAGGCCGAAGACGGTGAGGCAGAGCAGGGCAGTGCGCAAGGAAGTACGGAAGGCCATGATCATCCCTCCCAGGATGCAACGTACAGATGATAGTAATAACGAAGGAAGGCGGCAAGGGTTCGGTTGGGAAAGGGGAGGAAAGGAAGGGCGTGACGGGGGGAGGCGATGCGGGGGATCCTTCGGTCGGCAAAGGGCGCCTTCCTCAGGATGACATCCAAGAGCGAAGGGGCAAGGCCCGCCGGGCGAGGTGGGTACAGCGCCACCTCAGATTCTTCTGCGACGCTAGGCGTCGCTTCGCGGGGACGTTTTCCCCATCGCGTTGGGTTGTGCGCTTCCTTCGGCAGGCTCCCTTCGACAAGCTCAGGGCAGGCAGGACAGGCAGGATGACGGCGTGAAGATGGAAGAGGAAAGGCAAAGAGGCCACAGCCTTCCACCCCCTGCGGACCTTCGGTCCGCTTCGCGGCCTGGAAGGCCGCGGCTACAGCTTCACGCAGAGTCGCAGAAGACGAACCGTGGTCGTTCTGAGCGGGGCACGACTGCCGGAAAGGCAAAGAAGGGCAACGGCGAAGGACTAAAGAGGAGAGCGGTGCGAGATGCGGAAAAGGACGGCGCCGGGGGCGAGGTCGCCTCGCGGCCTCATACAGCTAAGGAGGCTTCAATCATGAGCATTAAGTGCGCCGTCACTGGCTACGGATCGGCGTTCGCTATGGGCGCCTTCCACTGCAGTCAGATCAAGAACACCGAGGGCCTCGAACTCGTCGGCGTCGCCGAACCCGTCAAGCAGCGACGCGATGAAGCGCACGAGCGCGAGGGCGTTCCCGTCTTCGCATCACTCACCGAACTGCTCGCGAAAAGTGACTGCGAGATGGTCACCATCGTCACCCCCCACGATACCCACTGCCCCCTCGTCATCGAGTCGCTCGAGGGCGGGCGGCATACCATCACCGAGAAGGTCATGTGCCTCAATACCGCTGAGGCCGACATGATGATCAAGGCCGCGAAGAAAGCCAAGAAGATGTTCAGCGTCTTCCAGAACCGGCGCTGGGATACCGACTACGTGACCGTGCGCAAGGTCATCGACTCGGGCATGCTCGGCGAGGTCTTCGACATCGAAAGCTCCATCGGCGGGTACGGGCCGCAGGGCGGATGGCGCGGGGTCAAGAAGCATGGCGGCGGCATGCTCTTCGACTGGGGCGCTCACCTCATCGACCAGGTCGTGCAGATGGTGCCGGCCAAGCCGGTGCGGGTCTACGCGACGATGGAGTACCGCGTGTGGCCGACGGATACCGAGACGCTGGCGCTCGTGCACGTCAGCTTCGCGAACGGGTGCGAGGCGCATGTGGACGTGGGCGGCATCTCGCGCATCGAGAAGCAGCGGTGGCTCGTGCGGGGCGAACAGGGCGCGCTGTCGAAGCGAACCCTCGGCGATGAGCACAAGGCCATCGTGCGGACCGTCGTCGATGGCGTGACCGCGACGATGGAGATCGATCCCGTGGGCGCGGCGTGGGATGCGTACTATGCGAACGTCGTCGCGCATCTGACCAAGGGCGCCGAACTGATCGTGAAGCCGGAACAGTGTCGGATGGCGATCGCGGTGATCGAGGCGGCGTTCATATCGGCGAAGGAAAAGCGGTGCGTGCCGCTGAAGGAACTGGGAGTGTAAGGACGGGATGGGTGCCGGGATGGGAGGGGCATCCGAAGACGAAAACTAGATCCTTCGCGCAGAAAGATGCGCTCAGGATGACACCGTAGAGCGAAAGAGCGAAAGGCGAAAAGCGCGGCGGGGAGTAAATCCCCGCCCTACAGCAAGCGGAAAGACAAAGGCGGAAGAGCGAGGACGAGAGGGCGCACGGTAACCGTGCGCCCTCATTCGTCAATCGTCATCGGCGAGATCCTGACATCCTCGAAGATGGCCTGCCCGTTCTCGGCCATGAAGCCGATCCGTTGCGGAACAAGGCCAGCAGCATTGGGATCATGCGTAGTGTTGAAGGTCTGCACGAGCAGGTCATCAAGGTAGAGTTCGAACATGTTCTTGCGGACGAGCAGACGGAAGGTGTGAGTCTGGTGGGGAACGATGCCTGCCGGCGCGGCGCAGCCCGGGCCGATCACATCCTCGGAGTGGAAGTCCGCACGGTCGCCAAGCGTTAGCTTCCCGATATCCGTCCGGCCCTGGCTTTGCAGCAGGATCGCTGTTCCCTCGCCGTCTTTCTCCTCCAGATAGAAGCCTGCCGTGGGAGCCACGAGCCGGCGGTCGCGGCAGGTTGCCTGGATCGTTCCTTCGACGACGATACCTTTGCTGCAATCGAGCTTGTCATCGAGAACCGCGACCGTTCTCGGCACGTTGAGCCGGAGGAAGGAGTTCTGTTCCGGCTGTGCCTGAAGCTCGAGACGATGGCCGCTCGCGATCACGCGGCAATCGCCCTTCGTGTCGCCGGGATAGACTTGCCTGCATCTCGCGACATCGAGGCTCGTGAAGGCGCCATGAAGCGCATCGTTGCCTTTCCAGTAGCCGAGCCGGAGATGGCCCTTGGGATCTACGACCGCCCTCTTCAGCGGAGGCAGCCAGGTCTCGCCGCCCTCGTAGGTGTAGCCGCTGTACATGTAACCGTTGACGAGCACGTCATCCTTCACCGGGCAGAAACGCGCCCACAAAGCGACCCAGCGGGTTGAGTTGCCGCAAAGCCGGTAGGCTGCCGAATCGGCGACGAAGGGCCCTTTGGGCGAGTTGGCAACCAGCGTGAAGACGCCGTAACCGGTGTTGCCCATGTAGTTGAACCAACCACCGACGAGGAAGAAGCGATCGCCGATCTGTTGGCATCCGCCGATTTCCAGACTGCCCTCGTTTGCCTCCGTTGGCGGAGGCGGAAAGACGCCCCAGTCAATTACCGGTTGTGGCTTGCCCGACCAATGAAGACCATCGTCGGATTCGAGGAAGCCGCCGGGCCCGGTTGCGTAGCCGTAGTAGCGAGTTCTGCCACCTTCGACAACCGGGATGACGCTCATGCAATCGAGGCGACTGTCGGCGGGATACCAGCGGGCGTCAGGGACCAGGTCCGCGTCGTGGCCCAGGTAGGTCCAGTGAAGGATATCCGTGGACTCCCAGAACCGGATAACGCTCTGCGAGCCAGAGCTGGTGAAGCTGCCATGGTTCATGATGAACCGGTCGCCGATGCGATGAACGGCCATGGCCCAGATGTTGAAAGGGGCGTCCTTGATGACGGGCCCAACATCTTTCCAATGAACGCCATCTTCTGACGTTGCCAACCAGACGTTGCGGAAGTTGTTGTCATCCCCGCCCGTCTTGTACATGCTGAAGAGATAGAACCGACCATCGTGCCAGAGCACGAAGCCGTCCTTGAATCTGCCGACCGATGGGCGATAGATCATGGCGTTGCTCTCGCTGGCCAGAATGGAAAGGAACAGCAGAAGGGCTGCCAAGGCGCGGACTAGCGGACGCGCTCTCGTCAGGGGCATGTGGCGTCACTCCAGATGAGACATCCCAGCCCAGACCTCCGTTCGGGAGTTGGGCGGGGGCGTGCCTGGGCTTGAGTTTCGCCCTCGGGGCACACAGTCCTCTTTCGTTGCGTCAGGGCTTCACGATCTGGAAGGAGACGGCCGGAAGGATGCCCAGGGATGCGCGGTTGCCGCCCACGTCGGAGAAGATCTCCAGGATCAGGTTGTCCGCATACCCGACCTTCGGCGCGTCAGGCTTCGCCTTCAAGATGAAGGTGACCACGCCCGGGGCCGAGGCGGCGTCCGATAGCGTCAGGCCCGCGGGCGGGTCGTCGATCTCAAGCTGAACGTTCTTGAGCGAGGCCGGCAGCGCCGGGATGAGGAGCTTGACCGGGGCTGAGCCGCCCGCAGGCACGCGGATCGGCGCGCCGTCGACAGTCGCGCCCGGAGCCTTGCGCCCCGCGCCCATCACGTCGACGATGAACACGCGCTTGGGGACAAGGTGCATGTAGGCGAAGGCCTGCATCATGTTGTCCGCCGGGAAAGCCTCATGCGTGACCGTGACGCCGTCGACCTGGGCGTGGCCCTCCATCTGCAGGGCGACCGGATCGTCGATGCGCTGAGGCGGGGCGGTGAGGGTGAGGCGGACCTTGTCGCGACCGGCGGGGATGCGGCCACCGCTAAGGAGGAAGCCGTCGGGCGCGCCCTTCAGGGCGAGGTCGATGTCACCGTCGAAGCCGTCCTTGCGGAAGGCGTAGGCCGTGAGAATCGCCGGGCGGCCGTTGCCCTCGTTGATCGTCGAGGGAGTGACGCGCAGGGCGAAGTCAGGCCGCGGCGGGCTGAGGCGGAGGCGGTAGGCGTACTCCTCTCCCCCATGGTGCTGGGCGTCGGAAAGCTGGACGAAATACGTGCCGGCCGCGGGGATCTTGAAGGAGATGTAGGAGTCCGCGCTATGCGTGAGGAGGCCCATGGACTTGTCCTCGGTGTCGTCGTTCCAGGCGAGGACTTTGCCGGAGGAATCCATCAAGCGGAGGAGCGAATCGAGGGGCGAGCCGAGGCGGCGGGCGTTGACTTCAGCGACGACCTGATCGCCGGCCTTGGCGTCGAAGCGGAAGACATCGACATCGCCGGGCTTGGAGATGCGGCCGTTGATGATGACGGGGAGCGTCACCTTCTGGGGCTGCTTGATCGTGTCGTTGGGCTCAACCTCGGCGGCTTCGGGGAGGTCGTCGACGGCGTAGGGCAGGCGGTTGGAGTCCTCAAGCTTGCAGAGCCAGGCCGAGTCGCGCAGGGGTTCGCCGCCAGGCTTCGTGTCGAGAGTGACCTTGTCGAAGGGGAGGTTCCAGCCGATAGCGGAGACGGTGGTGGGCGCGGCGAGGCGTCCGCCGAGGGGGAAGATCTGCGTGATGAAGGGCTCCTCGCCGACGGTGCAGCGGTAGACGAAATCCTCGCGGCCGCGATAGATGGAGTCGCGGACATCGAGGGTGTAGACGCCATCGGAAGGGATGTCGCAGAAGAGGACGGGGTCCTGATCAGAGCGGTAATGATCGGCGAAGGCGATCTCGTTGCCGGCGGGATCATGGAGGGAGATCAGGCCCTGGAACCAGCCGGGGACGGCGTCGGCGATGTAAGGGATGAGATGGCGGGCCTCGAGCTGGAGGACGAGATGCTGGCCCTTGCGGGCGGCGAGGCGGAAGCGATCGACCTCGCCGGGCATAATCTGACCGTTGAGGGCGATGGGAAGGTTGAGCGGGGCGGTCGGGGCCTCGGCGGCGTCGTCGGCATCGCGGTCGGAGGCTTCGGGAAGCTGGCCGACCTGAAAGACCAGGGCGTTGGAGAGACCCGCAGCGGTGAGGAGGCGGATCTCGCGGTCGCCGGGAGTGGCGCCGCCGTCGATGGAGACCTGAAGGAAGGCGGTCTCGGCGATGGGGGGCTTGGTGCGCTTGTCGGGATTGGCGTACTTCTCGACGATCTTGCGAAGCTGGCGGCCATTGAGCAGTTCGAGGTGCTGAAGATCCGGAAGGTCGGGGAGCGGGATGACCCTGGGCGGCTGGGTGTCGGTCTTCTGGACGGCGGAGCGGGCGGCGCGGTTGGGGAGGCGGGCCTGGACGATCTCCTGGACGCGGCGACGGAGTTCCTGCTGCTGCTGGCGGGTGAGGGGGCCGTTGGGTCCCTCGTAGCGGGTGATCGTGGCGGTGACGCCGGCGCCGGTGACGAAGACGTTCTGGATGCCGCGGATGAACTGGCCGCCGATCTTGGCCTCGAAGGTCGTGCCCTGACGACCGCCGGCCGGGAAGACGTAGCCGATGTAGGGGTTTCTCTCCTGCGGGAGAGCCAAGGCTGTCGGCGCGAAGGCGCCGGGCGTGAGAATGCTCGCGGCGGAGGCTAGCAGCGCGAGAAGGCACAGGCGGCCGGTCAGATTCATGGCCGGGCTCCGGTTCGTGAAGGCATTGATATACATGGCTCACCAAGACCCAGGATGCTGGAAGCTGCAGAGGAATCCACCATCTAGACGACTCCTGCCCCTGCGTATTCCCGCACCTCTTCCAGCAACACGGCGACACGATCGGGGTCGCTGATCATCCGACAGGACCTGGTGTACGAACCGATCACCTGGAGGTCGGTCCGTAGTGGGTCCCACGACCAACGGTCACCGTTCGTGTCTCGCATCACACGGTCGGCCAACTTGCGGTCGAACGGCAGGGCGCGGCGGAGGAGCCGAGAGTTCGACGTCCCCTTGATGATCCAGAGCCTATAGTCCTCCGGACCGCGTAGGCGTCGAACGTGGGCGTTGTTCGCCACCGCCCTCAGCACCGACTCAGGCGGTGACAGGGGCACGTTCTGGAAGACCTCGCCGACCTCGAAGTACCCCACGATGTAGAAGGCCGCCCGATCCATGAACCCGCCGTCCTTCCTCGACCACATGACCAGGCGGGCCAGAAAACAGAGATAGTCCCCGGGGGTGATTTGCTTCAGGAGGCCGGCCCTGCCCGTGGACACCGGGTAGTCCCCATAGGTGAACGTCGCGAATTCCGGGTCGTTGTGGGTCCTCTCGTCGCGATAGGCCGCCGGGAGGTAGGGCAGGGCTTCGGGCAGTACGTCCCGGTAGCGGGGCAGCCCCTCGTCGGCCTCAGGTATAGGGACGAAGAAGAACGTGCCGTCGTCGAAGATCGGGCTACGAAGCGGCGCGTGACTGGCGTTCGCACCGACGTTGATGATGAAGGCTTTGGGGTGTGCCATTTGCGGTGTCAACTTCCCGGCACGGGCCGGAAGACTTTCTGACCGGAACTGCCGTTCTCGTGCCGTCGCGCCCAGATCGTCCTGCCATCGAGGCTCATGGTGACTTCAACTGTCGCGGGCGCAATACCCGGCCCCGCCCCGGCATGTCCAATGCAGATTCCCTTATTGCTAACCATTACCATCGCGCCCCCCTTGGTGAGCCAAATATACCAATCCCTTCGTGAAGGGTCTACATTATCTCGTGGAGGCGGCCCTTGCCGGGGCCGTTCTCCTCGGACGGCATGACCTTGAGGTCGAGGCCGCGGGGGTTGGGCAGAGCGCCGTCGGGGTCGATGCCGAGAAGCTCGTAGATGCTGCCGATGAGGTCCTGGACGTGGACGGGACGGGTGGCGGGGAACTCGCCCTTCGCGTCGGAGGTGCCGACGACATGACCGCCCTGAAAACCGCCGCCGGCGACGAGGACGGAGAAGCAGTTGCCGTAGTGGCCGCGACCGCCGTCCCAGGGGGGCGCCCAGTCAATGCGCGGGGTGCGACCGAACTCACCGCAGCACCAGATGATGGTGGAGTCGAGGAGGCCGCGATCGGAGAGGTCGGTGAGGAGGGTGGAGAGACCCTTGTCCAGTTCGGGGAGCTTCTGACGCATGGCCTCGAAGTGGCGCTTGTGAGTGTCCCAGCCGCCGTGGTTGATGGTGATGTAGGGGACGCCGCGCTCGACGAGACGGCGGGCGGCAAGGCAGGACTGGCCGAAGGTGTTCTGACCATAGCTCGTGCGGAGGTCCTGCTTCTCCTCGGCGAGGTCGAAGATCTTGGCGGCGTCGCGGACGAAATCGTAGGCTTTCTCCTCGGCGCTATCGTAGGCGGCGAAGGAGGGGTCGGAGGGGTCGGCTTTGCCGAGGGCGTCGAGGTTGTGCATGAGGGCGCGGCGATCGACCTGGCGCTCGTCGGTGATGCCCTGGCTCGAGATGCCCTCGACTTCAAAGCGCTTGGCGGCGGGATTGCCGCCGGTGGCGAAGGGCTTGTAGATGGGGCCGAGGAAGCCACATTCGGAGAAGCGGCCCTGGGGCTGGGTGATTACGACGTAGGGCGGGACGAGGCCCTTGTAGCCGTGGTCGTAGCCCTTGAAGAGGCCGACGACGGCGCCGATGGTCGGGTAGACGAGGGTGCCACCGGGCTCGTGGCCGGTCTGGGTGAGGTAGGCGGCGGTCTCGTGGCCGAAGTTGCCGTGGGCCACGCTGCGGAGGAGAGAGTACTTGTCGCCCTGCTTGGCGAGGAGGGGTAGGAGTTCGCAGATCTGCATGCCCGGGACGTTGGTGGAGATGGGGTGGTTGAGAGGGCCGGCATAGTCGTAGCCGGCGTCGGGCTTGGGATCGAAGGTGTCGAGGTG
>PMZA01000148.1:5893-6662 GCA_003170595.1 Armatimonadota bacterium | reverse complement strand
GTGGTGGCCCTGCGCAGGAAGTCACGGCGGGAAAGGCCCTTCGGATCGTCGCTCATGTCCGCTCCTCTACTGTACGACGGGTCAATGCCGATACATGAACTCTTTGCTGTTGATGAGGGCCCAGATGATATCGTCGGAGGCCTGCTTGGCGGTGAGGCCAGGGGTCTTGAAGTAGGCGTCGGCAGCGGCGGCTTCGGGCTCGGTGGGATAGCGCGCAAGGATGGTCAGGTAGATCCACTGGATGGCGGTGGTCCGGTTGCCGCGAGCCATCATGAGGAGCTTATTGATGCGCGGGCTCCGCTCGATGCGGCGCTGGAGATCAGCGGAATTGATCAGGTAGAGGCGCTGGGCGTCGGTGGCGTTGAGATTGCGCTCGGACTCGAGGCCGGTGTCACGCCCCGGGCGGCCGAACTGCTCGAGGAACTGGCTGGTGATGCTGCCGTCGGCGNNGGGCTGGAGTAGTTCTCCCCCTCGTTGCCGAGCCAGTCGAGGGCGTCGATGAGGACCTCGGCGTCGAGACGGCGGACGGTGTAGCGGGCGAAGAGGGTCTTGGGATCGGGCTTGCCCTCGGGCGGGATGGAGGAGGACTGGTAGGTGCGCGAGTTGACGATGAGCCTGAAGATGTGGCGCAAGTCGTAGTGGGAGGCGACGAGCTCCTTCTCGAGGAGGGCGAGGAGTTCGGGTGAGGCGGGCGGATTGTCGGGGCGGAGGTCGTCGGCTTCGTGGATGATGCCGTGGCCCATGATCCAGAACCAGACGCGGTTGACGA
>PMZA01000148.1:0-5846 GCA_003170595.1 Armatimonadota bacterium | reverse complement strand
CATGACGATCTCTTCTTTCCACTCATCGGTATGCTTATACGCGATGCGGGAGAAGAAGGCGGCAAAACCTGTGCGCTGGGCCTCGGGCCAGGAATCGATGCGCGTGCCCATGAAAGTGAGGGCGACGGCATGGGCGATGGCGGCGGGATCGCGGCCCTGAACCGCGCGGTAGAAGTTGGCGGGCGGGACGCGGAAGTTACTGCCGGAAGAGGTGAGGAGGGCGCGGACGAAGCGGTCGTAAGGCATGTCGTCGCGGACCGCATCGTGGAGCCACTTGTGGTAGGCCTGAACGGCGTTGGGCCAGAGATTGATCGGGAACTCGGACTTGACGCGGAGGATGTCGCACCACTTGAGGGCCCCGAAATCGGCAAATTCGGGGCGGGTGAAGAGGAAATCGATCAGGACGGCGCGCTTGTTGGGCGAGCGGTCCTGGAGGAAGTTGTAAGTGGACTGGGGGTCTGGGATGGTGCCGATGAGGTCGATGTAGATGCGGCGGAAGAAGACTTCGTCGGAGCAGGGGGCAGCGGGATCGGTGTTGAGGCGATGGAGAGTGGCGGCGACGGCGTCGTCGAGGGCTGCGGAGGAGGTGGCTGGCGCGGAAAGGGGGGCGACGGCAGGCTTGGGGACGGTGGCGGCCGAGGCGGCGGGCTGGGCTGCCGAGGGCTTGGCAGACAACGGCTTAGGCGAGGCCACCGGGGCTGCGAGGGCCGCCGCGACTGCGATAAGCGCAAGGATGCTCTGCATCATCAGTAGTTAGTATAACCAGAAGTGATGCGGCACGCTAAGGAGAATCGCGGGCCGGTGAGTATATGAACGATTCGGGGACGAGAAGGTTCGGGAGAAAGGCGGACTTGGGGCGGCGACGCCGTTCCTAGATGGGTGGTGCCTGGCGAAAACTAGGTCCNNTAAAGCCCCGCCCTACAGCAGGCAAAGGCAAAGGATGCGGACCGCCGTCAGTCACTCGCCCAGGTAGGCGGCTTTGACCTGCGGGTTGGCTTCCAGGTTGCGCGCCGTGTCCGACAAGACGATGCGGCCGGTCTCCAAGACGTAGCCGCGGTGGGCGACGCGTAAGGCCATGTGCGCATTCTGCTCCACCAGCAGGATCGTTACCCCGCGGGCGTTGATGTCGCGGATGACGGAGAAGATGCTCTGCACCAGGTTCGGCGCGAGGCCCAGGGACGGCTCGTCGAGGAGCAGGAGGCGCGGCTGGGCCATCAACGCGCGGCCGATGGCAAGCATCTGCTGCTCGCCGCCGGAAAGCGTGCCCGCGCGCTGGGAGCGGCGCTCGGCCAGGCGTGGGAAGAGTTCGTAGACCTCGGCGAGGGAGTCGCGAAGCTTCTGGCGCCCGCGGAGAGGGTAGGCGCCCATCTCCAGATTCTCCAAGGTCGTCAGCCCGGCGAAGACGCGGCGGCCCTCGGGCGACTGGCAGATGCCGTGGCGGACGATGTCGTGCGGGGCAAGTCGTGCGAGGGACTCGCCATCGAAGGTGATCTCGCCGGCGGAGGGGCGAAGGAGGCCGGAGATGAGGTTGAGGGTCGTCGACTTGCCCGCGCCGTTGGCACCGATGAGGGTGACGATCTCGGCGGCGTCGATGTCGAGGGAGACGTCGCGGAGGGCGTGGATGGCGCCGTAGTGGACGTCGATGTTGCGGAGGCTAAGGAGAGGCATCGGTGGGCTCCCCGAGGTAGGCCTCGATGACGGCGCGGTCGTGGGCGATCTCGCGCGGGGCGCCGGCCGCGATCTGGCTGCCGTAGTTGAGCACCACTACCCTATCGCAAATCCCCATCACCACGCGCATGTCGTGCTCGATGAGAAGGATCGTCAGCGAAAAGCGCGTGAGGAGGCCACGGAGGAGGTGCATGAGGGACGAGGTCTCCGCCGGGTTCATGCCCGCGGCCGGTTCGTCGAGGAGCAAGAGGCGCGGATTCGTCGCCAGGGCGCGGACGATCTCGAGGCGGCGCTGATCGCCGTAAGGCAAACTCGCGGCTGGCTCGGAGGCGCGGTCGCGGAGGTCGAACATGGCGAGGAGGTCAAGGGCGGCGGCCTCGAGGCGGGCCTCGGTGGCGGCCCAGGTGCGCGACCGGGCCGCCGCGCGGAGGAGGCCGTAGTCGGAATCCTGATGCATCGCCGCGCGGAGATTGTCGAGCACCGACAGGCCGCGGAAGAGGCGGATGTTCTGGAAGGTGCGCGCGATGCCCAGGCGGGCGATGCGATGAGGGGCCAGGCCGGCGATCGAGTGACCGTCGAAGAGGAGGTCGCCCGAGGCGAGCGGGTAGACGCCGGTGATCGCGTTGAAGACCGTCGTCTTGCCGGCGCCGTTGGGGCCGATGAGACCGAGAAGGCTGCCGGACGGGACGTCGAGGGAGAGATCGCTGACGGCGGTGAGGCCACCGAAGCGGACGGTGAGGTCGCGGAGGGAAAGGAGGGGGTGAGCGTCAGACGCCACGGCTCTTCCCTCCCTTACGAATGGACGAAAGGCCGCGGGCCACTTTGTCGCGGCGGAGGAGCATGACCGCGATGAGGAGGGCCGCATAGATGACCATGCGCGGGTCGGTCTGGAGATGGAGGACGTCCTTCACCTGGCGGAGGCCCTCGGGAAGGAGCGTCACGAAGACGGCGGCGATGCAGGCGCCGGCGAGGCTGCCGCGGCCGAGGACGACCATGAGGACAAGCTCGATGGACTTCATGAAATCGAAGCCACGCGGGTGGATGAACTGGAGATAGTGGGCGTAGAGGCAGCCGGCTACGCCCGCGAAGAAGGCGCCGAGGACGAAGGCGGCGGTCTTGTAGTGAGCGCAATCGATGCCGAGGGACTCGGCGGCTGTCTCATCCTCGCGAAGGGCAAGGAGGGCGCGGCCGTGGACCGAGGAGACAAGGTTGCGGAGGGCAACGACGGTGATCGTCGCGGCGCCGAAGACCAGGAAGAGATTCGAGTAACGCGGGATGCCCGTGAAGCCGCGGGCGCCGCCGACGGCGTCGATGTTGAGGAGGAGGACGCGGATGATCTCACCGAAGCCGAGGGTGGCGATGGCGAGATAGTCGCCTCGAAGGCGGAGGGATGGGAGGCCGACGAGGAGGCCGCCGAGGGCTGCGGCGAGGCCGGCGACGATCATGAGGGCGACGAGATAGAGCGAGGTGACGAGGGTCTCCTGGGGCGTGCCGATGAAGGGAGCGAGCCAGTGCTGGCCGAAGGTGACGGAGATGTAGGCGGAGGTGTAGGCGCCGAGGGCCATGAAGCCGGCGTGGCCGATGGAGAACTGGCCGGTGACGCCGTTGATGAGATTGAGGCTCGCGGCGAGGATGATGTTGCAGCCGACGAAGACGAGGATCTGGATGATGTACGGGCTGATGAAACGCGGGAGGTAGACGCTGAGGAGAAGGAGGACGGCGGCGGCGGCGATGGCCGACAGGAAGTGCGGGAGGTAATGCTTGACCGGGGAGGGTTTGCGCGTGGGGTCGCCGCTCATGACCCTACACCTTCTCCCTCGCGGCGCGACCGAGGAGGCCTGCAGGCCGCACCAATAGGACGAGGATGAGAACGGAGAAGGCGACGGCGTCGCGAAGGGTGGAGCCGGTGAAGGTGACCGTGGGCGAGACGTGGAGAGTGACCGAGGAGACGCCAGTTTCGACGAGGCCCATGAGCACACCGCCGAGCATGGCGCCGGGGATGGAGCCGATGCCACCGAGGACAGCGGCGACGAAGGCTTTGATGCCGGGCATGAGGCCCATGAGCGGATCGGCGGTACCGTAGTAGATGCCGTAGAAGACGCCGCCGGCGGCGGCGATGGCCGAGCCGAGGCCGAAGGTGAAGGAGATGATGCGGTCGACGTTGATGCCCATGAGCTGGGCGGCCTGGCGATCCTCGGAGACGGCGCGCATGGCCTTGCCGACCTTCGTGCGGGAGACGATGAGGTGGAGGAGGACGAGGATGGCGGCAGTGGCGAGGACGATGAAGACCTGCTGATACGTGACGATGAGGCCGAAGCGGGACTGGAGGAAGGGGACGGGATCGGCGGAGATGGCGGCGGGGTAGCTCTGGGGCGCGGCGCCGAGGATGAGGACGCCGAGGTTCTGGAGGAGAAGCGAGACGCCGATGGCGGTGATGAGAGCCGAGAGGCGCGGTGAGGAGCGGAGCGGGCGGTAGGCGCCGCGCTCGATGACGATGCCGAGAAGGGCCGCGCCGATCATGGCGAAGGGAAGGGCGAGGGCGAGCGGGAGATGGAAGCCGGCGAGGGCTGCGAGGCCGAGAAAGGCGCCGCACATGAAGACCTCGCCGTGGGCGAAGTTGATGAGCTTGAGGACGCCGTAGACCATGGTGTACCCCAGAGCGATCAGGGCGTACATGGCGCCGAGCGAAAGGCCGTTGATGAGTTGTTGGAGCATGGGAAGGTTGGTTGTGCGAAGGCGAAAGGCAAAGGCCGGCGGGGAGTAAATCCCCGCCCTACAGCAAGCGGAAGGAAGAAAACAAACGACAAGGGCAAGAACCAAAATGAGATCCTTCGCGCAGAACACGCGCTCAGGATGACAATCCAGAGCGAAAGGCCGGGCCGGGTAGGGGACCCNNGGCCCCTCCACAAGCCAAGCGGAGAAGCCAAGACCAGGGCCGGATTCGCCCTTACGCGCTCGCGCGCGCCAGGGCAGATGCGGCCCCTCCACAAACCAAGGGAAGGCCCGTTACTGCGGGGCCATGGTCTGGACGAAGGCTTGCTTGCCGTTCTTGATCGTCAGGATGGTCGCCGACTTGCGGGCGTTGCGGTTCGCGTCAATCGTGATCTTGCCGGTCACGCCGTCGAAATCCTTCGTCTGGGCGAGGGCGTCGCGGAGGGCCGTGCGGTCGACTTTGCCCGCGCGCTTGAGAGCCTCGGCCACCACGCGGAAGGCGTCATAGGCGCAGGCGGCCAGTGCGTCGGGCGCCTCCTTGTAGGTCTTGGTGTAGGCGGCGACGAACTTCTGGACGACAGGGTTGGGGTCGTCCTTGGAGTAATGGTTGGAGAAGAAGCAGCCCTCGACCGCCTTGCCGCCGATGTCGACGAGCTTGGGCGAGTCCCAGCCATCGCCGCCAAGGCCGGGGCAGGTGAGGCCGAGCTGGCGGGCCTGCAGCATGATCATCGAGACCTCGCCGTAGTAGCCGGGAACGTACATGACGTCGGGGTTGAGGGGCTTGAACTTGGTCAACTGGGCGCGGAAGTCCTTGTCGCCCTGAGTGTAGGACTCCTCGGCGAGGATCTTGCCGCCGGACTTGGTGAAGTCGTCCCGGAAGACCTGCGAGAGGCCCTTGGAGTAGTCGGAGCTGACGTCGGAGAAGATGACGGCGGTCTTGGCGTGGAGCTTATCGTGGGCGAAGCGGGACATGACCAGGCCCTGGAAATCGTCGGTGAAACAGACGCGGAAGATGTAGTCGCCGGTCTTGGTGACGGCGGGGTTGGTGGAGGAAGGCGTGACCATCGGGGTCTTGGCGTTCTGGCAAATCGGGGCGGCGGCGAGAGAATTCGAGGAGGCGACTTCACCGAGGACGCAGAGGACCTGGTTTTGCTGGATGAGCTTCTGGACGGCGTTGGCGGCCTCTTCCGCCTTGCACTGATCGTCCTCGACAGTGAGGTTGAACTTCTTGCCGAGGACACCGCCGGCGGCGTTGGCTTCGTCGCAGGCGAGGCGAAGGGCGTTGGTCGAGGATATGCCGAAGGTGGCGAAGGATCCCGTGTTGCCGAAGAAAGCGCCGAGGGCGATATCGCCGGAGGAAGAGGCGGGGGTGGAGGGAGAGGTGGGTGCGGAGGAAGGCGAGGAAGGACCCGCGGCGGGCAGGGTCTTGGCGCAGCCGGTGAGCAGGAGAAAGGCAAGGACAAGGG
>PMZA01000076.1 GCA_003170595.1 Armatimonadota bacterium | reverse complement strand
ACGCACACGCGCGGTCGGCAAGTTAGTCCACGAGGGCCGTCGTGCAGATGGGCGTCGAGGCCGAGTAGAGGTTGTTCTCGATGACATACACGACCGGCAGCGACCAGATAGCGCCGATGTTCACGCCCTCATGGAACGCGCCCTCGTTGACCGCGCCGTCGCCCATGAAGCACACCGCCACCCGCGGCTCCTGCTTCATCTTGAAGGCGAGGCCGACGCCGGTCGCGATGGGGACACCGCCGCCCACGATCGCTATCGCCGGGACCATCCCCTTCGCCAGATCGCCCACATGCATCGATCCGCCCTTCCCCTTGCAGCAGCCAGTTGCCTTGCCGAACAACTCGTGCATGAGCGACTCGACGGTGAGCCCTCGGGCGAGCGCGTGGCCGTGCGGGCGGTGGGTGCTGGTGATGACGTCGTCGGCCTGGAGCGCCGAGCATACGCCGACCGCCACGGCCTCCTCGCCCTGGTACTGGTGGATGGTGCCGGGCATGACCCCTTCGAGGAAGAGGAACNNGCGAGGAGGAAGGCGGGGTCGGTGATGTCTCGCGCCTCGATCGCGATCGAGGTCTTCCTCTCACGAGCAGGCGCCACCACTGCCGCCGCCTGGGGCGCAGCCTTCTCCGCGCGAGGCTCAGCCTTCGCGGCCGGCGCGGCCCCAGTCGGTTCGCCTTCCGGCACCGCTTCGCCCGGCGCACCCAGCCACATCAGCACGTCGCCGGTCTTGACGTAGTCCTCCGGCTGCGCGATCAGAGCGAGGACCGTTCCCTCAAGCGGGCACTCGAAGTCGACGATCGCCTTGTCCGTTTCCATCTCAGCGATGATGTCGCCGCGCTTGATCGTGTCTCCGGGCTCAACGAGCCACGCCCGCAGGATCACCTCATCCTGCGTCGTACCGATATCGGGAACCTTGACTGGCACCGCCATCCGTCGTCACCGCCCGCCTGCTTGGAGGCCCCTGGCCTCACATGTTCAGCGCACGCCGCACGAGGGCTGTCGCCTCAGTCGCATCAGCGCGCTCGATGGCCGCCGCGAACTCGTCCATACCGACCCGCTCCACCGCGCGGAAGAACGCCTCCATCCACTCGCGGCATTGCGTCGACGCCCGCACGCCGTCCTCGCGATAGGGGAACACGTCGAGCGTCAGCCACCCACCATAGCCTACTCGCCGCAGCCAGTACACCAGCTCCAGGTATTCGACCAGGTGCACCGCCCCCACCATCATGTCATCGTCCCACGAGCGATAGTTGTCGTTGAGGTGGAGGTAGTCGAGCTTGCCGTGATCGGCCAGCAGCGCCACCGCCTCCGCGACGTTCTCACCCGCCGCGAGCGAATGGCCCACATCCAGCAGCACGCCCGCATCGCCGAGCCCGTCGAGCAGCAGGAGCACCTTCGCCGCGCTGTTCACGAAGCAGTGCGTCCTCGGCTCCCGCAGCTTGTACTCGACCAGCACGCGCACCTGCTTGTTGTGGTCGATGCACGCCGCCAGGCCCTCGCGCATCCATTTCCACGCCTCGATGTAGTCGGCCTGAAAGCAATAGTCGAAGCCATCCTGCCCGGGCCAGACATCGACGAAGGGGCAGCCCAACTCGGCGGCCCAGTCCATGACCTTGCGCACCTCATCGATCCCAGCCTGCCGCGTGGGGGCATCGGGCGCAGCCAGACTCCCGCGTCCCCATTTCGCCTGCGTCCACAGATCTGGCACGAGCATGCAGATCTTTAGGCCCCGGTCCGAGAGCATGCCCCCGACTTGCCGGATGTTCTCGTCGTTGACGTGCCAGTTCCCCACTAGCTCGAGGCCGTCCAGTCCCTCGACCGTGGCGGCCAGGTCGAGCATCGCATCCATCGTCGACGCGCCGCCATACCCCGACAGGCAGTAGCGGTCGGCACAGCTTCCGAAGGTCGGCAGGCATGCACCGAAAGGATGTCCGGCGATCATGCTTCTCCCTCCTCGAAGAGCCGCAGGTAGAGGCCATAGCGCTCATCCCACGCGCCGTCCGTCCGCGGCTCATATTCGACAAGCTCGGTTGAGTTGCGCACCACTTCGCGGATCTCCTCCGCCGACGACAGATAGCCGCGCGCATACGCCTGCACGAGAACGTTGCCGATCACCGTGGCCTCCGCCGGCCCGGCGATAACTGGCAGCCCCGTCGCATCCGCCGTCATCTGGCACAGCACGGCATTGCGCGAGCCACCGCCCTCCACATGCAGTACGTTCGGCCGCCGGCCGACAACGTCCGCGACCGTCTCCAACGCCTTCCTATGCGACAGCGCGAGGCTTTCGAGGATGCAGCGAGACACGCCCGCCATGTCCTCCGGCGCATCCTGATTGGTGCGGTCGCAGAACTCTCCGATCGCCCCGACCATGTCGCCCGGCGCCAGGAAGGCCTCGTCGTCTGGATGCACGACCGGCCCGCCCGCCGGCGCTTCGTCGGCGAGTCGCGCCAGCTCACCGTAGGAGCACGCCCGCCCCTCTCGCTCGAAGCACGACCTCGCCTGCTGGAGTAGCCACAGCCCCGTGATATTGCGGCACAGGAAGAAGCTGCCCAGCGTCATCTCGTTGCACACACCCGCCGCGTAGGCGGCCTGCGTCGTCACCGGCTTATCAGTCAGCATCCCCACGACCGACCACGTGCCCGAACTGAGGAACGCCCAGTCATCGCCCCGTCCCGGCACCGCCGCGACCGCCGAGCCCGAGTCATGCGTGCACGGCGCGATCACCGGCGCCTGCTCGATTCCCGTCACTCCCTTGATCTCCTCGCTCATCTCGCCCAGCACCGCGCCGGGATCGACAAGTTCCGGCATGATCCCACGCGGCAGGTCGAGCGCCGCAAAGATATCCTCGCTCCACTGCCCGGCGTGCGGATCGTAGAGGCTCGTGGTGATCGCGTTCGTCCGCTCGCACATCCGCGCCCCGCACAACAGGTTCGCGAGCAGGTCCGGCATCATCAGGAACGTCTCAGCCGCGTCTAACACCGGGCTTTCGCTGAGCCGCAGGGCCAGCATCTGGAAGACCGTGTAGATCTCCATCGGCATGATGCCCGCGTGCGAGTAGAGCACGTCGAGCGGCAGGCGCTTTGCGGACTCGGCGGCCATGCCCTTCGTCCGCGCGTCGCGGTAGGCCACCGGGTTCTCGATCAGTTGCCCGTCGCGCCCTAGCAGCCCAAAGTCCACCGCCCACGTGTCGATGCCCACGCCGTCGGCCGTCGGCCCGTTCAGCCGAACGTATTCCCGCATGCCGCGCAGCAGGTTCTCGTACAGGTACGGCACGTCCCACTGCAGCGTCCCCTCGACCTCGACCGTGGCGTTGGGGAAGCGGAGGATCTCCTGGAAGCCGAGCCGCCCATCACCCAACACAGCCGCGAGAGCACGTCCGCTCTCGGCTCCGAGGTCGAAGGCCAGGAAGTGTCGATCCGCCATGGAAGGCTATCCCGCCCGTTAGTCGTCGAACTTCATCTTGTGCGGATGGAACTTCGGCGCCACTCGCAGCCACGGAGTCTTCGGCCGCTCGATGTAGCCCCACTTCTCCAGCGCGCGCCGAAGCTCGCGGTTCTCAGGCTTGCGCGCGTAATCGATGAAGTCCTCGTCCGACATCGTCGCCGCGATGGCCTGCTGCCACGCTTTCGCGCCGGCCGTGTAACCGTCGGGATGGCCCAGCATTCCTCCGCCCGCCGGGACGCAGATGTCGGGCCCATACTCGCCCACGATGATCGGCATCAGCCCGGGGTACATGCCCGCGCAGGGCATTGGCCACATCGGCTTGATGTGCCCCAGCGGCGCCAGCTTGACCTGCGCCGTCCGGATGCCCTCCTCGAGGCTCACCATCGGGATGCTCGACCACAGCGTCGGCGTGAGCATCAGGTCTGCCCCGCACAGCCGCCCGAGCTTGCCGAACACCGGCCACGAGATTCGCGGCTGGGCGGCAATCATGTGCGAACCGTGCAGGAGGATCGGCACGTTGATCGCCGGGTCCTCGGCCAACTGCCTCAGCACCGGCAGCCCCGCCGAGTAGCACACGAGCAGCCCGTTCGCCCCAAGCTCGACGGCGCGCGCGGCCTTGTCGAAGATGCGCCGCGGCTCATCGGTGATGCTCAGGAAGTAGATCGGCCGCTTGCCGGTCTGCGCCTCGGCCTTGTCGAGCGCCTCGCCCACTCGAAGCTGCCGCTCCTCATAGGTGGAGTTGTAGACGTCGCTGGTCATCTCGTCGTCTTTCATGCAGTCGACGCCGCCCATCGCCGTCTGATAGCACTGGTTGGCCACCTGCTCGGGCGTCATCCCCATCTTCGGCTTGATGATGTGCAGCGACAACGGCCGGTCGGGGATGCCCAGCTTTTCGCGGATGCCTGGGACGCCGAACTTGGGTCCCTTGAACATCGCGAGCAGATTCTCGGGGATCGCGATGTCGAGGAGGCGGAGGTGGTCACTGAAGGCGAAGCAGTTGCCCGCGATGCTGAGCAGCATCATCGGCACATTGTCGATCCACGCGTCGATGGGGAAGGCGCACTGGATGACCGCGGCTTTCTTGAACTCGCCGCACGTGGGCACCTCGTAGTACCCGACCAGCTTGCCGCTGAGCTTCGCACGGACTTCCTCGGTGTCCTCGGCGACCTTCTCCCACGTGCCCGTCGATCCCTCGAGGATCATCGACTGGATGAGCGAGAAGTAGTCGATGAAGTCCTCCCCGGCAAGCGTGTCTTCCATGAAATACGTCGCGACGATATGGTTCGCGCGGTCGATGCCATCGAGGGTCTGGACGAAGATCTCAGGCTCATAGTATCGGCTGTACATGACCACCAATCCTCTCAGCGAGTTTCGGATGCCCCTACGTTCAATCCGCCTTCGGGAGCAGTCTTCCGTCCCGCCGCGCCGTGACCTGCATGGCGGGTCTATACTGATGTTGTCGATCCCGTCTAAGGACAGGTGTGCCGCGATGCGATGCCGATCACTGCTCCTGCTTGCAGCAGTCCTCACCTTACCTGCCGCGACGAGCTTCGCCGTGCGCATGACCGACTGGACTACGGGCTGCACGGTCGTCACGTCGACCTACACGCTCGCTGTCGACGTCACCAAATCGCCGATGGTGAGGTTGCTCGCTCCGGACGGTAAGACGGACCTTGCGCACCTGGGCGAGGTATTCCTGGAGCAGGACGGGCGCAAGTACACCGCGGCGGCAACCCCGGTGCCGCATTTCCACCCGCTACGCGAGGGGCCGTACCTCGTCGAGCTACACATCGAGAACATCATCCTGCGCAACGGCGCGACTGACTGGCCGGGCCTCGCGGAGATCAGCATCTATTGCCACGAGGACCGCGTCTACTTCGTGGCGGCGTTCCTCTGCCCGGACAGCAAGGATTGGATCAACCGGGGGATGTACGTGTACAAGCCGGCGGAGGGGCACAAAGCCTGCCCGGCGGTCTCGCCGACGGCATGCGGCTTCGTGCTTGACCACCTCATCCGGAAGCTCACGTGGATCACCATGCCCACCACCGCCAACGACACCGGTCCTCCCCCAGGAAGCGGCGTTGCTCCCTACTCCGAGGTCTTCGCGGCTTCCCAGCCCGCGGACGTTCCCTGGCGGCCCGGCTCCGCCCACGAGGTCGGCGGTCTCATCGCCGTCGGACCCTCGGTCGCCGCCATAGTTGACCAGCGGGTGGACGAGCGGGAGCCACTTGGCCCCTCGGCCTTCGAGATGAGCATGGGCAAGTGCGTCGGCTATGACGCGACGCGTGGGGTGTATGCACTGACCGCGCAGACGTCGGGGACGCCCGAGCCGCCTATCGGCCTCCGAGCCGGTGCGCGCTACGTCATCCACAACGACGCCCGGCCACGCACCATCCTCATCGACCAGCGCGACCCCTGGGGCGGGATTGGCGGCGGCATCCTACGCGACGGTGCCGGCGAGCCCATCCCCAGCCTGATCCAGTTCGGCCTCAACTATCCCGAGATGTGGAAGGAGGCCGGCGAGCCCGGCTGGGCCACCCTGACCTACCCGCTCACCCTACGCGCCAACGAGACTCGCGAGATCCGCGCCGAGCATATCTACCACGCCCTCGCCGATCGCGAGGTGCTCTACCTCAACAGCCTCGAGGACATCGGCGACCCGCTGCTCCTCCAGACGACCGTCGGGCGCGGCGAGTCCCACACCCTCACGACCGGCGCCTACCCCGGCCCGCTCACGCCCGGCAACGAGCTGCGCATCAACGACTTCCGCCGCATCTACAGCCAGGAGAAGGTCCGCTCGGTCTCGGCGATCCTGCCCACCTTCTTCGGCTACTGGGACGAGAAGGGCGAGTACCAGGGCCTCATGCCCGGCTTCGTTACGATGCGTGAGACCGGGCCCTTCCTCGCCGATTACACCGTCGACACGGCGACGCGCGACGGGGCGGTGAGCGGCACCCTCCGCCTCTGGCAGGCGCCGCACTCCGACATGACCCGCGTCTTCACCGAGGTCACGCTGCACGTCAACCGCACCGTCCGCCTCGACGCCCAGCACGCGGCGCCGCTGTTCTTCCTCCGCCACCACGCCTTCAACCCGATGGCCTTCATGCGCTTCGCCTACACGCAGGCGAACGGCTCAGCCCACGACGGCGCCCTGTCCTACGCGCGCACGGTCGTCGAGAACGGCTCGCCCATGGGCAATCTGCCCTTCGGCTGCCTCTACCGCGCGTCCAACGCCCTCGACCAGGGCCTCCCCTGCAGCGACATCACCGGCAATCCCGGCTTCGTGATCCTCGACTGGGACGTGACCCTCGGCGGGCGGAAGGTCAAGCCCGGCTGCTACGCCTTCTGCACGGGACAGGACGACACGATCGACGGCGCCTACGCGCGCGACGTCGCGATCGTCCCGACCGAGGTGCCCTCGGAGCTTCGCGAGGGCAGCGTCATCCACTACCGCGCGGTGCAGATGGTCTACGGCGACAACTCGTCCGACTACGCGACCATGGAGCGCGAGCGGACGCGATGGGCGCTGAACCCCCTGCGCGCGACGGCGAAGGTCGGCTCGGTTGTCAGCTCCGACCCGCCGGAGTTTCGCGCCGCTGGCGGGAAGATCGAGGCCGAGGTCAGCGGCGGGACCAACTGGATCCCCCTTCGCGTTCGCGGCATGACGGCCGGCAAGCGGCTGCACGTTCGCCAGACGGATGCGGCGGGCGTCCGCGAGCTTGGGCCCGGCGCGCCGGATGAGCCGTGGTACAACGCCTGGCCCGATGCCGACGGAGCTTGCGGATTCACGTTCCTCGTGAAGATGCCCGAGGGTGGCGGCGCAGTGAAGCTCGAAATCTGGCAGTGAGGGAGCCGGAGCGATGCCATCAGTCAGCGACATCGGCAGTCCCGACGTCCCACGCCCGGAGCCGCGCATGCGCCAGCGCCAGCAGTTCTACATCAGCGCCTACTGGTTCGGCACCAACCTCCTCTGGATGGCGCTGCTGCTCATCATCATGCCCAGCCAGATGAGGCGGCTCTTCCCTTCTGACCCCTCCCGCATGCTCGGCCTCATCATCGGCTTTGGTTCCCTCCCGGCGATCCTTGTGCCGTTGCTCGTGGGGCCGATCAGCGATCGCTGCATGAGTCGCTGGGGCCGGCGCCGCCCCTTCATGTTCGTTGGTGTGAGCATCAACCTCGTTGGCCTCGCCCTGCTATGGTTCGCAGGCGAGCACCTGCTTCTGTGGCTCTACATCGTCGGCTACTTCGTCAGCAACACCGGCAACAACATCGCGACGGGCGCCTATAGCGCGATCATCCCGGACCTCGTGCCCGAACCCCAGCGCGGCCAGGCGGGCGGTTGGATGGCGGCGATGACCCAGCTTGGGCAGATCGCCGGCGCGGTCTCAGCGGGCTTGCTCATGCACGCGGGCCAGGTGCTGGCCGCCTACGGTGTGATCGCAGGCACGCTCGTCGTCTTCCTGATCATCACCGCGGCCGGCATACGCGAGCAGCCCCGGACGGACTCGCCCGGCCCCCTCGATCTCATCGCCTTCCTCAAGCGCCTGTGGATCGATCCGCGCAAGCACCCCAACTTCGCCTGGGTATGGATCACCCGCCTGCTAGTGATGATGGGCGTCTACTCGGTCCAGGAGTTCATCCAGTACTACCTCGTCGATGAGGCGAAGGTGCCGATTGATCGCGCCGAACTTGCGGCCGGGCAGATGTTCGTGATCCTCCTCGTAGCGGCGACCCCGACGGCATTGCTGGGCGGAGGAGTGTCCGACCGCATCGGTCGCAGGCCGGTCATCTACACGGCCAACACCCTCATCGCGGCGGCCTGCCTGGCTTTCATCCTTTCGCCCTCGCTGATGTACGCCTACATCGTCGCGGTCGCCTTTGGCCTCGGCTTCGGCGCTTACTGCAGCGTGGACTGGGCGCTCGGGGTCGACGTCCTGCCGAACAAGGAGCAGGACGCCGCCAAGGACATGGCCGTGTGGCACATCGCCCTGACGCTGCCGCAAGTGATCGCGGTCCCGATCGGGGGAGTGCTGCTCGGAGCCTTCGGCAAAACCACGATCATGGTCGGGGGCTTGCCGCAAGTTCATTACGACCACGGCGGATACGTGGCCCTCTTCCTCATCGCCGGCGCCTACTTCATCCTCGGCGCGGTCCTTTTGCGCAACGTCCGTGGCGTCCGCTAGGAAAAACCTTGCCGGTGGGAGACCTACTTCTCCCTCAGTTCCCACGCCCGCACATCAAGGAACCAGTGGCCGTTCACCTGCACCGGTTCGCTCTCCGTGATCTCGAGGCGCCGGCGGAACAGCGGGCCGTCCAGAACCACCGTGTGGTACTCGCCGTTTTCCCCGCACACGTCGAGGCCGGGCTGGGCGGCGGCCCATTGCAGGAACTCCGTCCCAAGCTTCATCCCCATCTGCTCCCCCGAGAAGATGTCCGGGCGGCCGGAGACGATGACGGCTTCAAACCTGGCCCCCAGAAACTCCGCCATGACCGCCTGCGTATCCATCCCGTAGATCGGGTGAACGGCCTCCAGGCCGACGGCCTCGCACATGCGAACGCCCCAGTCGCGGTTGGCCTCGGGGAATATGTCGCCGAAGACCACGCCCGTGACGCCGCGGCTCTTCAGGTCCCGCAGGGCCGCCAGATAGGACTCCTCATAGGAGTCGTCCGGTGTAGGCCATTGCAGCAACTCCAGGCCCATCGCCTCCGCCTGGGCGTGGAGGAGGTCCTTCGGCGTGCCGTGAAAGCGCACCCGCTGGTAGGTATCCGCAATCGTGTTCAGCAGGAAGCGAACCGGCAGGCCCTGCTCGATGGCCCTGTAGGTGGCCAGGCAACCGTCTTTGCCACCACTCCACGAAGCTGCGTACATGATGAAACACCTTCCTGGCTCTGGGATTGCCCCTGGCAAGCGGGCATCGTTCTCTCATCCGCTGGACAGCCACGAGGCCGAGGGACATCAGCGTGCCAAGGATCATGTCGCCATGTCCTCTCCGCGCTAGCAGGATCAGTCGATCGGCCCCGGCCGCACGATCCGCGGCGCCGTCTTCAGCCGCGGCCTTACAGCCAGCCAGTCGACGCCCTGGAACTCGGGGTCAGGCTCCGAGCGAATCTCTTCCTCGCCGAAGAAGGGGCACATGGCGTCGACCCAACAGATGAGCCGCAGCAGGCTCACCGAGTCGACCTTCACCCCATGGTGCTTGCCGCTCGACGCGATCTCGATGAGCTTGCTCCGATACGAGAGCGCGCTCATCGGCGGCGGCGTCACGTAGGCCTTCGGGTCCGTCGTCGAGTAGCCCTCCACCATCAGCGTATCCGCGATCCCGAAGCCGGGCGGCGGCTTTGCAGGCGGGGTATACGGCGCGCCCCAGGTCGGGCTACCAGTGAGCGTGACGTAGGGTTCGTCGAACATCGCGTACCCCGGCCGCTGGGTGAGGTCGAGCACCTTCCGCGCCACACCCGCTCCCTCGTGGCAGCTCCCGCAATACTTGTTCAGCACCGGCTGCACGTATCGCGGATAGCTGACCGTGTCCTCGGGCCACGGCGGCGGCGTGATCTTGCTCGGCTCGCGGGTCATGGCGAGAGGCTGCGTGCCCGCCGACGGTGCCACCGGGTTAAGCTCGTGACACCCTAGGCATCCGCGCCGCTCGCCAGGCATGACCCCGGTGAAGCTGCGCATCGTCTGCAGCGCCCGCTGGTTCTCATCGAGAAGCTGGAAGTGCAGCGCCCTCCCAGCCGGCGCGCGGAAGTACACCGACCCGTCGGCCTCGACGGGAATGGTGCCGAGGACCTGCTTCACGCCATCCGACTGCACCATCGACACGACCGGCCCGGTCGACGCGTAGGGCCGCTTGTACCAGTAGGTGTAGGTCTTCGGCTGGATGGCCATCACGCGCAGGAACTTGACCTTCCCCTTCACTTCCTCCGGCACGCCCTGATAGACGCTCGCGCTATAGATGAAGCCGTCCTCGGGATGAGTCCGGTGCGCCCGGTCGGGCCAGGTGACCTCGTCGGGGATGACCGGCGGCTTCGTCCGCGGCCGCACGGGGATGGCGTGGAAGATGTTGTTGATGCCCTCGTAGACGAGTTCGCGATTGCCCTCGGTGTCCATCAAGTACAGGACGAACTTGCCGCCGCGACTGGCCGAGACCAGGAACTCGCGCTCGCTGAGAGGATAGGGCGAGTAGTAGGCCTCGTAGGCGCCGCTCGAGTGGTAGGTCGCTGACTCGATAGGGTCCACCGGGCCGTTGCCGACCTCGGGCCACGGCGTGTCGGCGGTGACCTTCGTGAGGCCCGCCGGGAAGTTGAGCCCCTTCGCGGGGTCGACGATGGCCACCGATCCGCCAAACCAGTTGTGGTGGGCGCTGCCGGTGAACATGATCCGGTTGCTGCCGGGGATGCAGCGGGCGTCCTTGAGCAGGTCGGGCCACACGCTCTGGTTGCCCCACAGGCTCGCGACCTGCGTCCCGTCCGGGTTCATCGTCCACAGCTTTTGCGCACGCCACAGCGGCTTGTCGGTGTATTCCCACCTCGTGTAGAGGATCTTCCCGCTGTCCATCACCGACGGCAGGTAGTCGGGCTCGTTGTTGCACGAGATCAGGTACATGTTCTTTCCGTCGCGATCGCATCGCGCGAGGACGAAGGCATTCGTCGGCGGCATACACCGCACGTAGGTGTTGGCCCGCGTCGTCGAGAAGACGATGTGCTTGTCATCTGGCAGATAGATGGGGTCGAAGTCGTCGTAAGCGCTGTCGGTGAGCTGGGTCAGACCCTTCCCGTCCAGGCCGATCTCATAGAGGTGGAACGATTTTTCGTTCGCCGGCTTGAAGCAGAAGAGGACCGTCTTGGCGTCGTAGGAAAGATCGGGCCGCCAGAACGATCCATGCAGCGGCGCCTGCGGCATGAGCTGCGTCAGATGCCCCGCCGGCGAGAGCCCCTGCTGGATCATCAGCCGCCCGCCTGGCACGGCCATGTACCCCTCGCGGTGCCGCGTCTCGTGCTGCCATTCCGACCCCTGCGGATAGGGCATGTCGACGTAGAGCACGCGGTCGAAGTCCACCGCCGGGCTGCGGAAGGTGATGTCGCGTTTGACCTCGCGGACCTTGAAGTAGAGGTCGCGATCCGGAGCTTTGACCGCCTGCGCGAGCTTGCCCAGATCGGCCAGCTTCGCCCGCTGCTTGCTGAGGTCGACCTTGCCGCCGGACTCGGACTCGATGCGATCGGCCACCTGCTTCGCCCATCCGATCTCCTGACGGATGCGCTCGGGCGAGGGGTTGCCGCCGCACTGGTGCATCCAGTCGCGCTCAAGCGCATCGCGAGCCTCGGCACGCGACAGGTCCTTCGTCAGAGGCGTCGCGGGTTTGATATATGGCGCGACCGGCTCGGCCATGTAGGGGCGGAACTGCACATGCTTGCCCGCCTCGAGGACCATGCTGATCCACTCGGGCGAGAACCGCGCCGCCGCGCCCTTGGCCTTCAGTTCGTCGAACCTGCGGGCGATCGCATCGGCCTGCGCCCACACCTGCGCCTGCTCGGGCGTCTCCTTCGCCTTCTGATGCTCGGTGAGCGGCTTGTACTCGAGGAGCAGGTCGATGAGCCGTCCGGTCTGCGCCAGTTCGTAGTCATCGCCGCGGGCGGCCATGAACTCCAGCGGGTTTGCCCCGGTCCATGCCGAGAAGTTGCCAGAGTCCTCGGGGAAGTCTGTCCGCATCTTCCGCAAGAGCAGCCCGGCGAGGTCCAGATCCAGCCCCGCCCCACCCTCGATCATCCTCCGACGCGAGTCGGCGAGAGTCTCGGCGAAGGTCGGCGCCTTCTGGTAGAGGGCCGCAAGCTCGCCCTCAAGCTGCTGGGCATAGCTGTCCAGAGCGTGCGCCCCGGCGTCGTGCAGGCCCGCTATCTCGGCAGGCGTGAGCGCGGCGCTATAGATCCGCAGGTCGTCCAGCCCGCCCTGCAGCCACTCGCTCGTGCCGCTGCTGGAGCCGATGAACCCCGGCGTCTTCGGCGTTGTCGCGACGGTCCCCGGCCGATCGAGAGAGCCGATCTGCTTGCCGTCCAGGTACACGCGCATCGTCTTGCCGTCGAAGCTGGCGGCGCAGTGATGCCACTGCCCGTCCATGACCTCGTCGCGGTTGATGGGCGCATCGCACTCGATGTACCCGCCGATGTTCAGCCCCAGTGAGAGGATCGTCCCGTTCTCCTGGAACGAGAAAAGCAGGCGGTTGTCGCCGTCCTCCTTGCGGAAGATCTCCCGGTAGCCCGAGAGGTCCGTGGGCATGGTCCAGGCCGAGAAGGTGATCGCCTGCATCTTGCTGAGGTCGGGCCAACCGGCCGTCGCCAGGGCGTGCTCGCCGGCCAGGCTCAGGGCCTTACCGTGAACGCCGCGGACGTGGAGCACGAGGGACTTGGACGTCGCATCCGTCGCCCGGTCATCGGTGGAGCTACGGATCGACGAGCCCAGACCCGCCTCGTTGAAGGTCCAGTGCGCGATTAGCGGCTTATCAACTTTCGGCTCGCCGCTATCGACGGTCGAGACCATCCGGGTCATCGCCGCCACGCCGTTGTCGTAGAGGTGGGCGACATCCTGCGCGGTCAGGGCCTCGGAATAGATGCGGAGGTCGTCCATGATGCCCTGGAAGTTCTCGCCGCCGCTGGATGACCCGAGGCACCCCGGCGCCACTCCGCCCGCCGTGATCGTGCCCGGTCGCTTGAGTGACCCGATCTCCTTGCCGTCGAGGTACACGCGCATGGTGTCGCCATCGAAGGTCGCTGCGCAGTGATGCCACCTGCCGTCGACGATCTGGGCCGGCGTGATGGGCGCATCGCACTCCACGTAGCCGCCGATGTTGAGGCCCAGCGAGAGGTGCGTGCCGTCGTCCTGAAAGGAGAAGAGCACCCGGTTTTCCGCGTCGTCCTTGCGGAAGATCTCGCGATACCCCGACAGCTCCGTCGGCATGACCCAGGCGCTGAGGGAGAGGGCGTGCAGGCCGGTGAAGTCCGGCTTGCCTGAGACGCGCAGCATGTGGGTGCCGGCGAAGGCCAGGGCGTTGCCGAAGAGGCCCTCGACCCGGCGCAGGTTCGCCGTCATGTACTCCGGCGCGGCGTCGTAACCCTTGCCGCCCAAGTCGGCGCAAGTGCTCCCGAAGATCTCGTCGAAGTTCCAGTAGGCGATCAAGGGCTTGCCGACGTCCAGAGGCTTGACGTTGGTTTCGTTGCCGGCCAGGCAGGCGGCGCAACTTACCACCGCCAGGACGACGAGGAATCGGCCCGACGACCCGAGGCATGCTCTCTTCATCCGACCTTCCTCCGGTTGTGGCGCAGCGCTTCCGCCGCTTCCGCGTCTCATGGTACACCCTTCTCGACGATGCCCGCGAACGCCTCGGCAGAAGGAACAAGGCGCCTCGGCGCCGAACTCCGCGACCTGACATGAGATACTTCTTACCTCTGCTCTTTGCGGGTCTCGGCCTTTCGTGTGGAATCGCGGCCGCCGCTCCGAGCGTCTCCATCACCGCTTTCACTGGCGACCTCAGCGCCCAAGAGTTTGTCGTCCTGACTGGCGAACTCGTCCGCGAGTCCGGCAGCGGCGCGACCACCGAGTGGTCTTGCCGCCCATCCTCAGCCGACGCCAGGCCCGCCATCGTCTTCCACGCCACGAGCACCACCCGCGACGGCACCGAGCGATGGTCGTACCGCGTGGTCAACGACGAGCCCGACACCACCGTCTGCGGCGTCACCTTCCCCATCCTCGAGGGCGTTCGCTTCGGCGGCTCGTGGGACGGCAATCGCATCCTCTGGCCGAGCATGTACACCGGCGCGCTGATCGATGCCCTCGGCTCGCAAGACGCCTTCGAGGCCCAGGCCAAGACCGCGTGCAAGGGCGTGCCCTACCTCTACGGCGCTTATGTCGGCGACCTCTGCCTCCCCTTCTTTGTCCACCTCGGCGCGCGCGAGTCCCTGAGCGTGACCGTCTTCGACCCGACCCATGAGGTCCTCACCCTCTATGGCACGCGCCACGACAACGGCATGCGCTACGAGGTCGCCACGCATCCGCGAGTGCCCTCCGGCGGGCGATGGTCCTTCGGTGAGATAGAGGTGCGGCACAGCGACACCCCCGATTGGCATCCCGTCGCCGACCGCTATCGTGAGTGGCTGATCGCGCAGGGCTTCCGCCCGCCGACGCCCCGTCGCGGCGATGTGGCCACGCTCATGTACGGCCGCTGGGATGGCCTTCTGCCCTCGGAGGTCCGCGCCTGGGCGGGGGCCTTCGATGTCCACGACGTCTGCCTCTGGCTGCCGCTGTACGGCCGAGGCGATCAGTACTACCCGTGCTTCTTCCCCCCGCCCGACCTCGGCGTCGCGGGCATGACTGCGAAGCTGGGAGAGATCCGCGCCGCCGGCCTCGCGCCCTACTTCTACACGAACGGCTATCTCCTCAGCCCGCTCCAGACCCCGGCCGACGCCCTCGCCTGGAACGCGCGCTTCCCCCAGGCCTATCCCGAATACATCGCGAAGGGTGACGGCGGGTATGCCTCGACGGCCGCGAAGTTCCGCGCCGGGGGCAACGACTACGCGGGCGACTGGCTCTCCACGCCGGGCGGCATCGACCGTCTCCGCGTCCGTCGCGTGAGCTTCCAGTGGGGCGAGTTCCCGCTCTACTTCTGGCACGAGCGGCCCTTCTGGGCAGCCTGCGTCGCCACCCCGGAGTGGCGCAAGCTCTTCCGCGACACGGCCCGCCTCCACGCGCAGATGGGCGCGCGAGGCATCTACCTCGACCAGACCTCCGCCATCGCCCCCGAGCTTTGCGCGGCCTCGGGCCACGGTCACGACCACGACAGCTTCGGCCTCTGGAACCGCGCCTACCTCCAGCTTCTCCAGGAGACTCAGCGCGCCGGCGAGGCGATCTCCCCAGGCTTCTTCATGGAGGCCGAGGGCGCGAGCGACCTGTACGCCAAGTACATGGACCGGTACCTCTGCAACTTCGGCCCGACCTCGTACCCGCCGCCCAGCTTCCCGCGCCTGCTTCGCTACACCGTGCCCTGGGCGCGTTTCGACTGCGGGCAGGTCGGCCTCGACGATGCCGCGGCGATGACCGCGCACATCGAGCGCACGCTTCTCCTCGGCGGCATCTTCCGCGTCGGTGGCGGCGCTGCGACTGGGCCCGAGGCCCCGGCCCCGAAGACCGAGGCGACGCACCTCCTCCGCGAGGCCATCCACACGCGCCGCACGCTCACACCCTTCATGGAGGTCGGCCGCTTCATGGACGACGCGGGGCTCACGACCGAGGGATGCTCGGCGGCCACCTGGTTCGATGGCGGAGCGAAGGGCGTGCTCATCGTGGTACGGGCCGAAGGCGCCGACGCGCACGTCGTCCTGCGACCGGGGCGGAAGCTGCGCGTTCAGGCAGCGCAGCGACTGGACTGGGCGACTGGCATCGCATCGCCAGCCCATGTCGAAGCCGCGCCGCAGGGCATCCGCATCGACGCCTTCACGCCGGGCTTCAACCTCATCCTCATCCCAGCATCCTAACCTTCACCGCGCGTAGACCTTCGCGATCTCTTCCGGGCTGAGCGCCCTCGCGTAGAAGGCGAAGTCGTCGATCTTACCTTTGAAGTACTCGCCGCCGGGAAAGAGCGGGTTGAACCCGATGCCGATCTGCGTGCTCTGCGAGTGGATGTACTCGCCGATGCCCGTCGACTGCGCGGACTTGCCGTTCACGTACAGCGTCAGCGTCGTCCCCTGCTTCACCGCGGCGACGTGGACCCACTCGCCGTTCGCGAGTTCGACGCCCTGCGTACCCCCGCCACCACTGCCCTCGATGCGCGCGAAGATCGCGTGGCCATCGATGGTCAGGCGCAGCGGATCATCCCCGCCCCGGCACCATCCCGAGAACACCTGCTTGATGCTGCTCACCGGCAAGCCCTCGGGGCATATCCACGCGTAGAACGAGTAGTCGCGCTCGGGGAAGAAGGGCAGATCGTACCGCAGGCGGCTGCCGGTTCCGTTGAGGGCCACGGCGCCACGAGGATTGCCCTTGCGATCGGGCGCGGGGGTCAGTTGCTCTTCGATTGACCGCAGGCCGACCGTCGGCGTGCCATCGCCATCGAGCGGCGAGGAGACCATGAGGCCATCCTCGCCCATGATGAGGAACGGGCTCTTCGCCGCCGTGTCGACCACGAGCTTGCGGGGGCCATCGCGGTTGTCGGTGGCGCCGAAAGCGTTGGTCGCCACGATCTTCCAGTAGTACGCCCCTGCCTCGGTGAGGCCCGGCTTCACGATCGTGTACGCGCCCTTCAGCCCCTTCTCCTGCAGGACGATCTGCTGGAAGGCCGCGTCCTTCGCGACGAGCAGATCGTACGTGTCACCGCTCGCCCCGGTAGGCGTCCACCGGAACAGCAGTTCGCCAGGCTGACCGGTCGCGTCGGCGACGGGCGTCTTCAGCATCGTCGCGGCCGGAGGCACATGCGACGCAGGCAGCCACGACACGTAGTCGGTGCCCATCGCGCCGGCGCTCGCGAAGTCGCACAGGTATACCGCGTCGCCGCCATCGGTGGCCGTCCTCCACAGCCCCATCGGCGGGAAGTGGAACCCGTCGCGCTTCATGGTCACCGGCGCCGCCTCAAGCCTCAGGGCCGACATGTCGATGGGTTTGAGGTCCGCGGTCTCGATCGCGTTGTACTCCGCATCGAAGCTCAGCAGCAGTGGCCCGACGTGGATCGCCGCCCTCCCGCCACGCCGCGGTCCCTGGCCGGTGTCGTAGCGCGGCGTCATGTCCAGCGATAGCTCGACGACGTCGCCCGCCTTCCACTCGCGATGTAGGGCGAGATACGTGCCCGGCTTTGGCGCCTCGGCCGCAGGCTGGCCGTTGACCTTCACCGACGTCGCCTTCGACCATGCCGGGATGCGCAGGCGCAGCGTAAAGCTGGCCGCATGCTTGGGCTCGACCGTCAGATGCACTAGGCCCTCAGCCGGATACTTCGTCGCCTGCACGAGCTTCACGCGATTGTCGGCGCCCAGCGGCACATCGATCGTGCTCGGCCCATAGAAGTTGACGGCGAGGCCGTCGGCATCGCTCGTCACGGCCCACTCCGATACCGCCCCGAGGATGCGCGAGGCGTTGACCGAGCAGCAGTTCAGCTCCGGCGTGCCGATGCGGGACTGGAAGACGATCTGGTGATACGAAGGCGCGCGTGTCCCATCGAGCGGCGTGTCGTAGGTGCACCAACTCCCCGACGGATGCTGGCAGCCCATCCCTTCATTCCACAGGGTCAGCTCAAGCTCGTCGGCGCAGGTGGAGTCGCCGGTCATGCGCAGCGCGTCGACCGTCAGGGCCGTCCAGGCGACGCTGCAGCAGGTCTCGATCGAGCCGCCGCCATAGATGCTCCCCGACGCGCCCTCATCGGAGGAGAAAGCCCCGGTCGGATGCCGGTCATACTTGCGGATGCTGTCCCACAGCCCCAGCAGCGCCTTCTTGTACTTCTCGTCGCCCGTCGCCTCATACAGCTTCTCGAAGCCCTCGACGATGTGCAGGCTCTCCCAACGCGGACCGCTCCCGGGAAGCTGATAGTAGGCCGCGCCTTCCGCGCCCCGGTGCAGCCAGTCGCCGTCCTTGGGCAGGTCCTCCTCGATGCGCTGGCACATGGTCAGATACCGCGGGTTCGCTGTGCGACGATATAGCTCGCCGAAGATGTGCAGCACCGAGAGGTTCATCGGCGGCGACCCGGCTTCGATCGGGCGACGCCCGCTGTCGATGTAGAGCTTGCAGATGCACTCGGCGGCGCGCAGGACGCAGTCGTAGGCCTTCTGGTCGCCGGTGTCGTCGTACCACATGAGGAGGCCGAGCATGCAGTGGTAGTGGCCCCAGAGGTCCCACTCGCCCATCAGCCGCTCGCTCTTCGGCCACGGTCCGAGGTATCCATCCGCGTCCTGGCACGCGATGAGTTGGTCGACGAAGTTCTGCACGAAAGGCTTCACGCGCGGGTCGTCGGTCATCCGGCAGGCCTGCACGGCGGAGATGAGGTACTTGCCCGCGAACTCGCCCGCCCAGGGCACGATCCGTTCGTAGGGCCAGTGCCGGTCGCGGCGGTGGAACATCTCGAGGAGCCCCGGATTGGCCCCGGGCATGCGCAAGAGCCAGTTCTCGACATTGCCGTCGATGCGCGCGCCGAACTCGCCGCCGAAGCGCCACTGCCCCTTCAGGATGCTCTTCATCATCACTGGACCTTTCTTCAAGGGTGCGTCGGCCGCGGAGGCCACCGACATCAGGCCCGCCAGGGCAAGCGCCAGGCTGGAGAGCTTGATCATTGGCTTCCCTCTCACGGGGCCAGGCCCGTGGGCGACGGCAAGACTTCCAGCGGCGCCTTCGCGCCGTTGTCCTTGAGCCCTGCCCCCTCCACCCAAAGCCGGAGAGTCCATCGGCCCGGCTTCAGCCCCGCGGTATCGAGCCACGCCCGCAGCCCTCGGCTGGCGGTCAACGGCATGCCGGCAAGCTTCACCGTCCGACCGGTCGCTGGCGTCAACTCGCCCGCCAAGCGGCAGTCGGCTGCGGTCAGATCGCCGACGCGGGCAGTCAGATCGACGACAACTTTCTCGCCCGCGATCACTCGCGCCGGGACATGATCGAGGCTCAGCGACGGCCCCCCCGCTGGGATGCGCACAGGCACTTGAGTCAGCGCCGCACCGTCAGGACCCACTACTTGCAGCCGCCACGTCGCATCTTCACGCAGAGAGGGCACGGTGTACTCCAACGTGAAGGGCTCCCCCGGCTGGACCTTCGTCTGCCCCACCACCTTCCCGCTCCCGTCGTCGAGGCTGACGGTCAGCGCCCCCGCGCCAACCTGCCCGAGGACCTTCAGCGTCCCTTTCGCAAGGTTGCGCCCGGGATACCGAGACCCAAGCTCCAGATCCTCAACCGCCACCGGCCCAGGTGTCCCGGCGAAGGCGAGCAACCCCCACCGATCGGTCTCGGCGAACATGCTGTTGACCGGCGCCCAACTCGTGATCTGGTTCCACGAGTTGAACTCGCGCCCGACGTTCATCGGCCAGACTGCGCCCGGTTCCGGCGCGTGGGCGAGGCCAAGAGCTTTCCACGGGATCAGTATCTCCTGGCTGTACCCCCCGCTGGCGTTGATGGGGCTGATGGTGGCGACCTGGATGCCCGGGTTCGGCACAACGTTCGAGTACTTCATCAGCACGCGCTTGCCCCGCACGTTGACGATGAGATGGAAGTAGCCTGCGGCGGTCCCCGACGGCGCGAAGAAGAACTCCATGCAGTCGTCTTCCCACAGGTTCGTGTCGTCGTCGCCATGAGTGCAGCGGCAGTTCTCCTGCGTCGCGTGATTGCAGGCGACGGCCAGATAGAGGCCCTGCTCGCCATAGGATATCTCGGCATGTCCGGCGCTGGGTTTGTCCATGCGCTCGAATTCCTCGACGCTGCCAGCACGGGCGCGCATGGCGGCCTCGGTCTCCCACGTCCACCACAGCGAGCCGGTGCTGTTGCGGCCCGTCGCCCAGCAAGGCTCGTCCAGCTTGCCGTCCAGCTTGATCGGCGCTGTGCAGAAGGGTGCGTAGAGAGTTTTGAGAGCCGGCTTGCTCTCGGCCTGACGCGAGGCGACGCCCACGATCGCAGGCGCACCGGCCGGAGTGCCCGTCGCGAGCGAGGGCTTCTCACCCAGAGACCGCCGCGCGTCCTCGATGGCGAGGACGAGGCGCCACCTCCGCTGATCCCACTCGCCGGGAGCGAGCCGCGCCTCCCAGTCGAAGTACGGATAGCGGTTGAGCGGAAGGTCGGCGACCACGTCGGCCAGCACTTGCCGCGCGGCTTCCGCCGGCTTAACGCGACCTTCCTTCGTCAGGCGGTCCGCCAGCACCGCTAGCGTATAGCAATACGCATGGTCGTCGCGGCCCTCTCTCACGCGCTCGAGGTTGACTGAGCTGAGCATGCCGTTGGCCGTGATGAGGCACTGTCGCCAGTCGAGCCCCGGATCCCACTGATCGGCCCACTCATGGTAGCCCTGCGACCCGACGCGCTGCTGGTAGAAGCCGCACGCGCCGCGGCCGAAGCCCATGTTGTAGCTCCACACCTGCGCGCCGTGTTGCCGGGCGTCCGCGAGGCCCTCCTCGGTCCAGTTGTTGTACTGGCGGACGCGAAGGTTATCGCGGGCGCCGCGATCGATCGCCTGCGCGAGGCCGTAGCCGATGGCGTCGTCCACGATGTAGGCGCGGTCGGGCGCGACCTGAAGCAGCGACGGCATGAAGGCATCGTAGGTCGCCGTCTTCCTCGTCGGATAGCCGACCTCTTCTTCGACCAGCAGGCGCAGCGGCGGCCACTTCTCGCGCTCGGCGACGGCGAGAAGCTGGGTCACAGCCTCGCGGAAGAGTCGCTTCGCCTCGTCGCCGTAATCCCACAGCTCCTGCCCATCGGGACCGTGGATGCCGATATCGCCGTCGGTTGGCTTGCCGGCCTTGCGCAGTTCCTCAAGCTTCGGCCCGGCGACGCCGGCCCAAAACTCGATGAAGCGCAGGTCGAGGCACAGGTCGCCCGTCAGGCCCGCCGCCTTCATCGCCCCGGCGAAGCGGCTCACATCGGCGAAGCCGGCGACGGTATGGCCATCGACGCACTTGAGGTCCGGGTAGATGTGGTAGAGCGTCGGCGAGTTGAGGCCGCGCGTCTTCCAGAACCGGAAGTAGCGCTCGAGGTTGTCCGCGCGCCAGGAGTCGTCCGAGGCATAGTTGACGTACTTGCCGTCGGTCTTGTGGAAGAAGTGGCCCGGAAGGTACATGCCCCACGAGCCCGCCGGACGATCGAGCTTGAAGTCGAGCACCCTCAGCGCAACGGGTATGCCCACCGACTTGCCGGCGGCGCTGCGCAGGCTGATCTCGCCACGGTACAGCCCCGGCGCGGCGTCGGCCGGAACGTAGAAGGTCACCCACAGCCACGCGGTCTTGTTCGCCGGGACGTCCAGCGGAAACGGCCTCTCAAGCCACGCCGCTCGCCACAGCAACCGGTCGCGATCCTTGTAGGGCAGGAACTGGACCGCGCGGATATCAACGTTGTCCGCCGCAATGGCCTTGCCCTTCGCCGAGCGCAGTTCTGAGGCCACGGGACTCAGCCCCGCGACCGGACCAAGAGCCCGCACCGCGATCGCCCGCGCCGTGTACTGGTCCGGGCAGGAGAACACGCGCAGGTCGCTGTCGGGACACGGCTCGGGCCAGACCCAGTCAGGCGTGAGATCGACGGACGTATCGACAGGATGCGCCGCGAAGCCGCGCTGAACCTCCGCCGGCGCAGGCTTCCACGCCGACGCATACGTGGTCGTCGCAGGTACCTGATCCGCCGGCGCCGTCATGCCCGATCTGTCGGCCAGCACCGCGAACCCTTCCGGTCGTGCCCACGCCCATGCGGTTAGGACTAGCAGCGCTAGCGCCAGTGAAGTGAGCCTCATCCCAAGTCCCCCTCGTTGAACACAGACAGCAGTATCTCCATCGCGCCATGGCGCTCGCGATCGTGCACAGCGTAGATCGTCCCGTCGGCCGCCTGGCACGCGTCGGGATAGCTCACGTCGGTGCGCTCGTCGAGCATCAGCGGCGGCCCCCACGTCTTCCCCTCATCCTCCGACAGCATCGCCACGATCCCCGTCCGCGCGGTTGGGTCGGGGCTATTGATAAGAAGCCATCGTCTGCTCGCGAGCTTGCACACGAAGAATTGCGTGCCGGGGTTGATGATCGTCGTCGGCGAGCCCTGACTCCAGGTGCGGCCGCGATCGGTCGACATGCTCCGCCAGATGGTCCCGGCATCGCAGCGCATGTACATCACGACGACGCCGTCCTTGCGCTCGATGAACATGTTCTCCAGGCCCCACGGCGGCGTGTGCACCTCTCCGTGAAGCGACCACGTCGCGCCCTCATCCCTCGACATCGCGCAGCCGTGGACCTGGCTCGCGCCCGCGAACCATTCCTTCGCCCCATCTCGCGCCCAGGTCACGGGCATCAGCCACTCGCCGGTGCTAAGGACCGTGGGCTTGTTGATCCGGAAGCAGAAGGCCACATTGAAGCCGAGGCGACGCGGCTCGGACCACTGCGGCTCCGCGGCGTCGGGCTCAGCGCAGATTCTCACCCACACGCCGTGTTGGCCCTCTTCGCGGTTGCTGACGTTGTAGATGTACCAGAGCCGTCCACGCGGGTCGAGCCACACGCAGGGATCGAAGGCACGCGAGGCTCCGGGGGGATCAGCCAGAACGATCGGCTCGCCGAAGGTCTGCCCATCGTCGTCGCTGATCTGGAGGTAGACGCGGTTGGGCTCATCGGGTTCTCGCTCGCCGCCCGAGAACCACGACACGAAGAGCCTGCCGCCGGGGCTTCGTTCAATGCCGGGAATGCCGCGCCACGTCTGATCCGGGCGTGGACCGCCGATGATGACTCTTTTGAGTTCCATGGCGGCCCAATTCGACGTCCGCGGCCGGACTCCTAGCTGCGCATCGCCGCGAGGAAAGGCCGGACTCGTTCGGCGAGGAGTTCGTAGCCGTCGGCGTTGAGGTGCAGCATGTCCTCGGCGAACAGCTCGGGACGCGGCTTGCCGTCCGGGCCGAAGGTCAAGTCGAACGCCTCCAGGTACGTAAGCCCCGGCCTCCCCTCCGCATACTCCTTCACCAGCCCGTTGACCGCCCTGAATTCCTCGGCCATCGCCCACCGGTCGATGGTGGCGAAGAGGGAGATGAACACGATCTCCGTCTCGGGCAGGCGAGCGTGAACCGTCTCGACGAACTCGCGGACATCGGCGAAGACCTCGGCTGGGGACTTGCCGGCGGCGAGGGCGTTCGCGCCGCTGTAGAAGAAGATGGCCGACGGCTCATAGGGGAAGATGATCCGGCCGGCGAAGTGCGTGGAGTCGACGGGCTCGGATCCGCCAAAGCCGCGGTTGATCACCTGGTGCTCGGGGAAGTCCTGCGCGAGCATCTGCCAGAGGGCGATAGTCGAGCTACCGGTGAAGAGGATCGCATGCTTCGGGGGCGGACTGGTGCGGTCCGCCGCCTCGTAGGCCGCGATCTCCGTTTCCCATACGTCGAAGTCGTGATCCATCACTCGAACCCCTGCTCAGCGAAGTAGTCGTCGTGTCGGGCCGACAGGTCGCCAGTCCCGCTCCTGAACAGCCCCACTGCCGCGAGGGAGCGCTCGACCATCTCCTCACGACTCGGCCCGCGCCGAGCCTGGAGGAGCAGGTCCACGGCCACCCGGACAAGATGGGAGACCGACACCCGTTCCGTGCGCGCCAGATCGCGAAGGGCCGTCAGTTGATCCTCCGTTAGATGCACTTGCGTCCTGATCACAGGAACACCTCCGGGCAGCCTCAGCCCTTGATCCCCGTCAGCGTTATCCCCTGGATGAACGTCCTCTGCGCGAAGAAGAAGATCACGATGATCGGCACCGTGATCACCGTCGTCACTGATCCCGCCGGGAACACGCCGCCTCGCAGTACTCCGCCATCCGCTGGGCGGTGTCCAGGTGTTGCCTAACCTGGGGCCAGGTGGCCCAGGTGGCCTCCTCGCGTCCCCCACCACCGTGAGCCGCGGGCCCACGAAGCGCCTCGACTTCCGACTGGTAGCCCTCCAACACGCGGACGCGCTCCTGCTCCCAATTGAAGAGCACTCTGCAGAGCACTTTAACGATCCCTCCCAGCGTCGTCCTAGGGCCCTGCGACAAACGGGTCAGCAGCGCATTTAACCTCATCTCCAGCGCGACATGCGACACGACAATCGCCGCGTCATACTGCCCCAGCCCATTCAACCATTCAGCGTTGGCGCGAACCCTCTGCCACACCGGAACAGCATGGTATTGCTCCAGGGCCTGCCTGATTTCAGGCAGCACCTCGTCCAGAGCCCTCAGAACCGGCGGCCGGTTTGACCTCGGGGGAGTGAACATGAGCCCCCGTTGGAGAGGCTCCTCATCCAGGGCCTTCGCTTCGCCCGTCCCCCAGTCCCGAATATCGTCCGTGACCAGCGGCCTAAGCTGGTACTGCCTGCTGACAGGCGCCGCGAGGTGGAGTAGGTGGTTCACTATGGAGACCACATACCCGGGTCCCTCGCGCATCAGGGCGTCCCAAGCAGCTGAGATATCCTCGTCCGGTCTGTCCCCATCGAAACAATCCGTACCCCATGGCGGAGCGAACCATACCTCGGCTCGGGTAAAATGCTCAGCCGTCACTATATCCTCCTGCTTCATGCCAATCCATGTGCTGTTCACCTCGTCCACGACCGAAAAAGGCCGGTCGCCCGGGGCTGGGGGCCGCAGACGCACTCGCGCCCGCACTCCTTCTGTGACCTCAAACGTCACATCAACCGTGTCCTTCATGTACACCTCGAAGGGAATCGAGAACGACACCCACAGGTACGGCACGAGCACACCCCCTGTCGTCTGCGGTTTGCGTTCGCCGCGCTGCACCGATCACCCCTTGATCCCCGTCAGCGTTATCCCCTGGATGAACGTCCTCTGCGCGAAGAAGAAGATCACGATGATCGGCACCGTGATCACCGTCGTCACCGCCATCAGCATCCCCGGGTACGACCCGTACTGGCTCGAGAAGCTCGCCAGCCCCAGCGACAGCGTGTACTTGCGCTCATCGGCGAGGTAGATCAGCGGCCCCAGGTAGTCGTTCCACATCGCCATGAACGCGAAGAGCCCCACCGCCGCCAGAGCCGGCTTGCTCAGCGGCAGGATGATCCGCCGGTAGATGTCCCACTCGCTGCAGCCATCGATCCGCGCCGCCTCGGTCATCTCTACCGGGATCGTCATGAAGAACTGGCGCATCAGGAAGATGTAGAACGCGCTGCCGAAGAAGTGCGGCACGATCAGCGGCAGGAGGCTGTCCACCCACCCGATCCGCGCGAACATGACGAACACCGGCACCATCGTCACCTGGTACGGCAGCATCATCGTGCTCAGGATGATGTAGAACAGCGCGTTGCCGCCACGCCACTTGATCCGCGCCAGCCCGTACGCCACGAGCGAGCACGACGCGATGGTCCCGACCACGGCGCAGACGCAGATGATCGACGTATTCAGCAGTTCGCGCCAGAAGGGGATGAAGGTCAGCCCGCCAGGATAGTTCTTGAAGGTCAAGGGCGAGGGTATCCACTCGGGCGGGAACTTGAAGATCTGCGCATCCGTCTTCAGCGACGACAAGATGAGCCACAGCAGCGGCACGAGGAAGATCGCGCTGAAGACTATCAGCACCAGGTGGGCGAGGAGGGTTCGCGGCCAGGACATCCGGCGTCCGCTATCGTCTTTCGGCGCCATGGCTTCTCACCTCTCTCCCCCGGCGTAGTAGACGCGCCGCGCCGACGACTTGAAGATCAGCGCGGTCGCCCCGAGGATTAGCAGGAAGAGCACCCACGCCAGCGCGCAGGCGTACCCCATCTTGAAGTCCGCGAAGGCCACGTTGAACAGGTAGAGCGAGTAGAACAGCGTCGAGTCCACCGGCCCGCCGGTCCCCTGGGTCATGACGTAGGCGGGCGTGAAGAACTGGAAGGCGCCGATGAGCCCCATGATGAAGACAAAAAGAATCTGCGGGCTGATGAAGGGCAGCGTGATGTGGCGGATGCGATGCCAGGCCTTCGCGCCATCGACCTCCGCGGCCTCGGTCAGCTCCTTCGGCACATCCTGCAGCGCGGCGAGGAAGATGACCATCGACCCGCCCACGCCCCACAGACTCCAGAGGATGATGGCCGGTTTCGACCACGCGGGATCGGCGAACCAACCCGGCGGCTCCCCTCCTCCGAAATGCGCCAGCAGCGGCCGCAGCAGCGCATTGATCGCGCCGTTCTGCGGATTGAACAGCCATATCCACAGCACGGAACTCGCGACCAGCGGCACGATCGAAGGCACGAAGAAGAACGTGCGGTACAGCGCCAGCCCGCGCACCTTCAGGTTGAGCAGCATCGCCAGGCCCAGCGCCACCACAATCCCCAGCGGCACGGCGATGGCCGCGAAGTACGCGGTGTTCGACAGTGATTTCCAGAACAGCTCGTCGTGCCCAAGCTGGCGATAGTTGGCCGCCCCGACCCACACCGGCGGCTTCATGACGCTATACCGCGTGAAGCTGTAGTACAACGACGCGGTGACCGGGTAGACCATGAAGATGAGCAGGCCGAGGATGATCGGCGCGCAGAAGAGCAGCCCCTGGAGGAGCCGGCGGCGATCCTGACTGTTGCGCTTTGGTGTCGTCACGGCTTGGCCCCCCGAGGTCTCGCCGACGGTGGCGCTAGGATGTCCAGCTCCCGCTGCGTGGTCTCTCTCGCCCGGACGAGGGCGTCCTTCGGCGTCAGCTTCCCATAGACCGCCGCATCGACGGCCCGCGCCAACTCCCGCATGTACCTCGCCTGCACCGGCATGACCGGGCGCTGGTGGCGGCATTCCTGGAGGATCTGGAAGAACTTCTCGTAGTGCTTCTTCCCGCGCACGGTCGCGAAGTACGGCGAGGTCTTCAGCCCGGGGAAGAGGCCCGTCGCCTCGCCCATGAGCTTCGTCCCCTCCGGGCTGGCGCACATCCAGCGCACGAATTCCCACGCCGCGTCACGGTTCTCGGCCCCGCGCGGCAGGCCCACGCACCATCCGCCCACCCACGAGCTATGCTGCTCGCCACCCGGCGGCGCCGGCAGGTAGGTGACGCCATAGTCGAGGTTGGGCGCGTACCGGGCGAGGTCGGCGATGCCCCCGATGTGCAGGCACATCATCGCGACCTTGCCCGTGATGAACGGGTTCTGCTCAGCCGCGCCGAAGCCCCGCTCGAGGCTGGCGATCTTCGTCACGTCGTACTGCTTGGCGTACGAGACCATCCACTCGAGGGCCTGCACGACCTTCGGGTCGTCAGCCGTGATCCTGTTGTGCTCGTAGTCGAAGAAGTCGCCGCCGAAGGCCCAGCCCCAGGTGAAGATCGAGTTGGCCGCACCGTACTGCGACCACGGGATGAGGCCGATCTGCACGAGTTCGTTGCCCTGCCGCTTGGTGAGAGCCTTCGCGTACCTATCGAGTTCCTCGATGTTGGTGGGCGGCTTCTCGGGGTCGAGGCCGGCCTCGCGGAAGGCCTTCTTGCTCCACACGAAGCCGAAGTTGGGGTCGGCACAGAAGGTCAGCGCCCACACCTGTCCCTGATAAGTATTCTGCCGCCAGCACGGGCCGAAGTAGTCGCTGTCCTTGATGCCCGCCTTCGCGCACAGATCGGTGATCGGTTGCAGCGCGCCCCACTCGGCCCACGGCGCGACCTGCGGCCCGTCGACGAAGATGACCTCGGGCGGCTTGTGCGCGGCGACGGCGGTGAAGAACTTCTGGTTGGTGGCGAGGTCGTTGGAGGCGAAGACCGGGCGGAGGTCGATGTCGGGATGAGTCCGGCTGAACTCGGCGCACAGCTTCGCGAACCCTTCCGCCATCGTCCCTCCCCACACGTGCCACACGCGCACGACCTTGCGCCCGCCGACCGAAGTGGCCTCCCGGGCGCAGCCGCACAGCATGACGATGAGCGTCAGACTTACCCCCGTGGCAAGACGACGGAGCATGGTGGGGGTTTCGCCGGAAGGGAGCCGTTCACCTGCGCTCCGACGCCGTGACGAGCACCGCGATCACGCTGCCTGCCTGCAGGTCGAGCCCGGGTTAGCGTGAAGAGTGCGTCTCGCGACTGCGTTATCTTACTGTTCGCACGAGGGAGTTCCCGATGACGATGCCGCACCTCCTGTGCCTCGCCTTGCTGCTGCTGGCAGTCTCCTCCGTGCGAGGTCTGGGCGACCAGGCTCCACGCAACATGAGCGTCACCTTCGATGGCGAGACCGAGGGCATCGCCCCCCTCGCGACTGACACCTGGCACACGATCACCGCGACCTACCGCTACGTCGGGCACATCGGCATCCTCACCAACACGTACCTGGTCATCGCCCGTGGCAGCGAGCAACTTAGCGGCTTCTACGTCGGCTATCACGTGCCAACGAACGAGCTGCAGATCGTCAAGCACGGCTTCTGGAATGCGACCGAAGCCACCGGCCTCCCCGGCGAAGCGGGCAAGATCCTTGAGAACGATCAGGGCTACATCGATTGCGAGCACTCGCGCATCGAGAGGACCGCCGACGACCTTACGGTGGCCTATCGCGTGAAGTTCAAGCCCCACGTCCTCCTCGGGCTTTACAACGTCTTCCTCTACGTCGAGGCCACCGACGGCAAGTACGATGGCTTCACGAATATCGGGGGGATCACCATCGACCACGACGCGGCGATCCATCGCACCGACATGCCGAAGGGTTGGGTCAGCGCCCTCAAACCTCGCGGCACGCCCGCCCCACCGATCACCCTCGCGGACAACTACAAATCCCGCTATGCCTTGGTGATCCCGAAGGACGCAAAGCGCATCGAGCAGAAGGCCGCCGGCGATCTTGCCCTGTACCTCAAGCTGATAACCGGCGCCGATTGGCCAATCGTCAGCGAGGCCGACCTTTCGCCCAAGCACACGTCTTTCATCAGCATCGGCCGCACCAGCCTCCTCGCGAGTTCCCCTTGCCCGTGGAAGAACGCCGACCTCGCCGCCGAGGGCTACGCGCTCGAGGTCATCGACGGCAACGTCTACCTCTACGGCGGCAGCGGGCGCGGTCTGATGAACGGCGTCTACTCACTGCTGGAGGAGGACCTCGGCTGTCGGTGGTACTCGACGACCTCTGTCGACACCCCGAGGTCCGTGAAGCTCACCGCGAGTCTCGTCCCCCGCAAGGTCCTTCCCGTGTTCGAGCTGCGCGACCCCTACATCTACAAGATGCACGACTCGAACTGGTCGCTGCACAACAAGACGAACACGCCCCACGCCCGTATTCCGATGGCCTGGGGAGGCAGCATCCGCTACCACCACATGGGCCACACGTACGGCTGGTACTTCCCGCCCGACCAGTACTTCGCCGCCCATCCCGAGTACTACGCGCTCGTCAACGGCAAGCGCCAGCCCAGCCAGCTCTGCGCCACGAACGAAGACGTCATCCGCCTCAGCATCGAAAAGACCTGCGAGATCTTCCGCAACCATCCCGAGGTCACCATCACCGCGATCGGTCCCAACGACGGGCGCGGGTTCTGCGACTGCCCGAACTGCAAGCGCCTCGACGAGGAGAATGGCGGACGCTCCGGTAGCTACTTCTACATGATCAACCGCATCGCCGAGGGCGTGAAGAAGGAGTTCCCGAACAACCACATCCTCGCTCTGACCTACCTCGACTACGCGCGCCCGCCGACGAAACTGAAGGTCGACCCGTCCGTCATCATCCAACTTTGCACGGACTCCCACGCCTGGAAGTACCAGTTCTGCTTCGAGTCCGAGTCCGACGAGTTCCAGTCGATGCTCAAGGCCTGGCACGCCGTCAACGCCCACATCTTCATCTGGGATTACACGACCGACTACGTCCACTACCTGGTCCCGATGGCGAACTGGGCCGTCGTCGCGGAGAACACGCGCTTCAACCTTGCCCACGGCGCGGTCGGGATCATGTACGAGTCCGAACTCAACGACGTCGACGAGATGCGCGGCTGGGTGTGGGCGAAGCAGCTATGGAACCCGGACCTGGACACGAAGGCGCTGCTCCGCGACTTCGTCTTCGGCTACTACAAGGAAGCCGCCGAGCCCCTCTGGGAATACCAGATGATGCTGTGGGACTACTGGGAGAAGTGGCACCGCCTTCCGCACAAGTGCGGCGGGGCGTCGGACAACCCGCTGATCAACAACCTCCAGTGCTCCTACTCGCCGGACGGGCCGATGTTCACGCCCGAGTTCATGGCGACCATGAGGCGCTGCTTCGACGAGGCCGAACGTCTCGCGACAAGCCCCGAGATATTGGCTCGCGTGAAGCGGGCCAAGCTGTCTCTCCTCTACCTCGAGCTAGCGCAGGGCCTCGGCTACTACACCGAGTTCGGCGACTTCATCTACGGCAAGAGCTTCGGAGGGCCGCACTCCGACCGCCTGGCCTTCAAGCCGCGCCTCGATGAGTTCGTCGCCCTCTGCAAGCGCAGCGAATTGACCAATCTCGGCATCCCCATCACCCTCGACAGGATCGCCGCCAAGTGGCAGGCCTGCATCGATGCGGACGCCGCGCCACCGAAGCTCTACCTGCCTGCCGAGTGGATCTTCAAGGCCGACCCCGACGACCACGGCGTGCGTGACGGATGGCCCGCAGAGCAGAGATACTTTGACGCCGCCTTCCGAGTAGCTGGCGGTCCCGGCAGTCCCCAGGCGTCCGTCGCCACTTTGGAGCAGGGGCTCACTCGCCTGCACATCAATCGCGGCGTCGGCTGGGAGCAGCAAGGCTTCCCGGGCTTCGCCGGCTACGGCTGGTATTTCCAGAACCTCGAAATCCCAGACGCCCTCGCCGCCGCGAAGCACCTCTACCTCGACTTCTTCGGCGTCAACGAGCAGGTGTGGGTCTACATCAACGGCGAACTCACCTGCGAGCGGTCCTACGCCTCAACGGGCAAGGGCGTGGGCGAACTGGCCGGCGTGCCCGTCATCTTCGACGCGAAGCGATGGCTCAAGCCGGGGGTCAGGAACACGATCGCGCTCAGGGTCATGCATGCGACGGGCCTGGGCGGAGTCTCGATGCCGGCGATGCTCGTCGCGACGGATGATGAATGTACCGCCGATCAACTGGCTGCCTATCGCTACTAGGGAGTGCCCCATGAAACTATTCATGATGATGCCGGTGCTTCTCATGGTCGCTAACGCCTGGGCCGCTCTGCCCGATCTCTGCAGCTTCCCCGACACTGCCTCCGCGCAGAAGGTCTGGCAGCCCCAGTTCGGTGCCCCGCCCGTGCGCGTGGAGAAGCTGCCCGACGGCACTACCTGCCTCGTCCTCGAGGGCGAGTACAAGACCGGCAGCGAGCGCCTCGCCTGGGACTACATCGGCCCGCTCGACCTCACCGCCGTCGAGGCCGTGAGCGTCGAAATCAGCGTCGAGCATGCCGAGCGCGCCGGGATGACAGGCATCTACTTCGGCACGCCCGGCGGCTGGTACGCNNGGGTACGCGCGCGTCGGCGGCAGCGCGGGCACGGGTAGGTGGGCCCGCGTCACCTGGGAGCTGGGCGACTTTGGCACCGAGGACAAACCCGCCGGTTGGGACAAGGTCGACCGCTTCCGCTTCTCAGTGTGGGGTGCCGCGCCGGGACCCGTCATTTTCCGTTTGCGCAACTTCAAAGCCCTTCCGCGCGACCCGCACCGCAACTACTTGCGCAACGGCGGCTTTGAAATACCTGGGCCCTTGCCCTACGCGTGGGGCAGCGGGCACTGGGGCGTCGGCGACCTGCCCTGGGCGGCTGACATGGACCTCTGGCGTCGCCACTTCCTGCTCGACAACACCGTCGCGCACAGCGGCAAGTTCAGCTTGAAGATCGTCAACGAGCCCGGCCTTCCGCGCCTGCATGCCGACTCGGCATGGTTCGGCCTGCGCACCGATCCACCCGCCGACTACACGCTCTCGGCGTGGGTGAAGAGCGATCGCGACGGCCTCCCCGTCACGCTCTCGTGCGGCGAGACGACGACCACCGCGAAGGGCGGCACGCAGTGGTCGCGGATCCTTCTGCCCGGCATCGCCCCGGCGCAGATGCTCATCGTCCGCATCGTCCCAGGTGGCGACGGCATCCTCTGGATCGACGACGTGCAGTTCCAGGTCTCTGGGCAGCGAACCGCCGACTTCCATCCGAACAGCGGCGACGACGCCCTCGCCCAGCGCGAAGCCGACGTCGACTGGTCGCCCCCGCACCGCACTCCAGACATCGCGGCCGGCCGTCACACGATCGGCCCGGTCAAGCCGGCGAAGGTTTCAATCGACGCCTCCGGCCGCTTCCTGCTCGACGGCCAGCCCTACCTGATGCACTCGCTGGGCCTGGAGTTCGTCTCCGACCTGAAGATGCTCGACGTCACGGCGCAGGCAGGCTTCCCCGACGTATGCCTCGAGATCCGGGCGTCGCAGACGACAGAGGAGTTGAAGACCTACTTCGACCGCTGCGCCGAGCTGGGCCTTCGCGTCATCCCATGGCTCGATGGCGACATCCCGATCGACCGCCTGCGCAGCCATATCACGACTCTGCGCAACCACCCGGCCCTCCTCTGCTGGTACGTCTTCGACGAGCCCAGCGGTGAGCGCTTCGCCGAGGCCGACCGGCGGCTGAAGCTCGCCCACGAACTCGACCCCGATCACCCGGCGCTGATCAACTACTTGAGCGACAAGCTGACCGGGCACATGGGCGACATCTACTCGACGGACATCTACCCGATCCCCCACGGCCTTCCGATGCACGCGATCCAGGGCGCCGCCACCATGGCCGCCGCCGCAAAGTCTGAGCACAAGCCGGTGTGGATCTGGCTGCAGGGGACGGGCTACGCGTACTGGATGGATCGCGAGCCCACGCCGCGCGAACTCTCGTGCATGGTCTACGGCTCGCTCATCGTGGGCGCGCGGGGCATCTACTACTTCGCGCAAATCCCACGCACGCGGGAATGCTGGGCGGAAATGCGCGCGCTGTGCGTGGAGCTGTCGCAGCTATCGCCGGTACTCGGCAGCACCGACGCCGCGCCCGCCGTGACCTGCGACAGCAAGACAGTCATGGTCGCGAGCTATCGCCACGACAACGCGACCTGGGTGGTCGCCGTCAACACCAGCCGCGAGCCGTGCGACGCGAGGCTGAGGCTGTCGACCAAGACCACCGCCGTCACCGTCCTCTTCGAAGGGCGCAAACTCAAAGCCGCCGTCGGCGCCTGGACCGACAGCTTCGGCCCCTACGAACGCCACGTCTATCGGCTCGCCGACTGAGCGACTACTTGCGCACGACCTTCGCCCATTGCAGCTCCGCCGTCCCGCCCGGGCCGTCGTTGAAGTCGACCCTGAGCCCCTGGACGTTGCCCCGCCACTCGGGGTTGCCCGTGAGGTCGATGGTCACCTCGTGGAACTGCCCGTCGGCCGGGAAGTCGAAGTTGGCCGATCGCTCCGGCGCGAACCCTCCGCCGACGTCCGTCGCCCAGAAGATCTGCCCGCCCGGCTTTGTGCAGCGGATGCTGAGCGCGAAGCCGCTCGCCTTCTCGGCGGGCACGGCGAAGAACGGGCTGAAGCAGTACGGGTCGGTCCCGGTGATGCTCATCTTCAGGATGCCGCCCTCCACCGTCGGCTCGCCGAGGTCATGAGCCGGCGTCCATCCCAGCGGATCGTCGGGCGTGTTGAACGTCCACTCGGTCGCCCCGGCCTTTGGCTCGGCACGCCGCACGCCACTTAGCGCGATCGTCGCAGGCTGCGCCCCGAACTTGAGCTTCGCGCTCACGCAGTTGAGCCCCGCGTTGTAGGTCCACTGCCCGACCGCTGGCTCACCCTTCGCAAGGAACTCCAGCGCCTTCCCATCGACGCTCACCGACGCCGGCTTCGTCACCGGCAGGATCGCCACGACGCCGCTCTCCCCGGGCAGGTAGCTTGCCCTCGCGGTGAGGACATCGCCCTTCAGCGTCGCACCCGACACCTCCGCTGGCCCATTCACCGCTATCCACCCCGTCGGCGTGACGACCCCATCCGCGCCCGCGCTCGAGGGCTTCCTGGTGATGCGGAAGACGTTCGCGAGTATGCCCCCAGGGCTCAGCATGCACCCCACGCACTCGGTGTTCGTGACCACATTCCAGTTGTCGGTATAGCACCCATAGTCCTTCGCGCGGGTCGACTGCATGTTCATGCCGGCGATCGTGATGCCCTCACCGATCTGTGCCCACGGGAACGACTTGTCATACCTCGCGAGTTCGAGGCAGGCGTAGGCGTAGTCGAGCCCGTTCCACTGCACCGGCACGCCAAACCACGAGCCGGTGTAGAAGGTCGCCCCGAAGATCGGGATCGTCGCGTACTTCATCATCGGCGGCATCTCCGGCGCCTGCCACGCGTAGACGAAGGGCAGGCCCGTCCGCGCCCAGAAGATCGCCCGCCGCAGATACTTCTCCTCGCCCGTGAGGCGATAGCCCAGCAGGTACGCGCGGCACGCCTGCCCCGAGGCGAGGATGTCCGGCGAGTGCAGCGGGCATTCCCACACCTGCGACGCCCGCGGCACATCGAACTGGTCCATGAACGCCAAGCCGCGCAGTCCAGCCTCGAGAGCTTGCTTGTCACCAGTAGCCAGGGCCGCGCGGAGCAGCCCCTCGGTCGGTCCCGCGGCGATGCCCACCGCAATCCCACCGTCCGGCCCAAGAGCTTGCCGCTGCGCATCGGGATGGAAGGCATACCGCGCATCAGCGGGCTGACTCGCAGCGGCGGATTCTCCGCCCGCAGCGATGGCGCGCAGAGCCGCATCCGTATTGCCGTGGCCACGCAGAGCGAAGGTGATATCGCCACTGCCCGCACCCACGTCCAGCGCTCTCGCCCACCATGCCGCCGCATCGGGCGTCCCTGCCCGCACCTGCGCCGCCGCATAGTACAGATTGGCGATGCCTATATCCCGCGCCGGCGCCCAGCCCATCACCGGCATCCAGCCCTTGGTCTCGCCCGCCCACAGGACCTTCTCGTACGCGCGCATGCACATGTCGATCGTCGCGGTGTAGTCGCGCGGTTTGGCAGGCAGCGACGGCGCCGCCCCGACCTTCCCGCAGAACCGGTCGTACCATAGCGTCGACGCGCGGGTAATGTCGGTCCGTGGCTCGGCGTAGAGGCTGGCCTGCAGCGTCAGCGCCTTCCCGGGCTGCAGGTCGTAAGCCTTCTTCGCCAGCAGCGAGTTGGCCTTCACGTAGTCGGGGATCGACGGCAAGAAGAGGCCCAGCAGGTGGTTGCGACGCATCTCCACGAAGTTCGGCGACGCGAAGGCCGCCGCCGGGCGGATCAGCTTGCCGTCCCACTTTTGCAGCGGGTCCCACATGAGCCCGACGATCGCGCCATCCTGCTCGATCGCCATGCTCGGGATGGTTATCCAGTTCGGGTGGGGCGCCCAGCGGACATGCATCGGCGGCGAGATGTCCAGCGACGTCGACGACCGCTCGCCCTTCACCAGCCACTCGACGCCGGGGAAGATCGCGTGATCCTGCTGGTCGGCGAAAGAACCCTCCCCCGCCCATAGCCACGGCCCCTGGAACGAGCGGATCGCGACAGGTTTGGACGAGGTCACGCGGTAGGCGATGTCGACCCACGTCTGCCCGGGCTTGACGCTGTACGTGACCTCGACCGTGACCGGGCCTCGCGTTCCCTTCATGCTCAGGGATGCACCGGTGGCGCTGGACTTTGAGTTGACGACCTTGAGGGTCATAGACACGGGTGCGGCGTCATCGCCGACCGCAAGACTCGCGAGATGCGGAAGGAAGCCCATCGTCCGTGTCCGCGATCCGTCGCGCAGGTCCACGCGTGCGCTGCGGAAGCCGCTCGGATCTCCGGCGAAGGTTAGCTGCAGCTTGTCGTTTCCAAGGATCGCCCCGGCGCCTCGGACCGCGGCGAAGGGCTTGCCGCCGGTCGCGGTGAGTTCGGGCATGGGCTCGGTGACGATGAGTTCCGTCGCAGCCTGCGCGGCGCGGAAGGCATTGTCGGCCTCGAGCTTGACCGACACCGGAAGGAGGCCGGGCTTGGCGGCAGCCAGAGTCCACGACGCCTCCGCGGTGAGGCCGGGCCCAAGGTCGGGCAGCCTGATCGCGTCGGCGCCGTTAAGCGTGGCTCGCACGTTGCGGGCGGTCTCTCCGCCATCATTCCGCACCTTGAGGACGAGCCTCGCCTTATCGCCGGTCGCATAGATCGAGCGCTCGCCGCTGAGCGAGATGACCGTCAGCTTCGCCGGGCCTTCGGGCTGCTTGGCGAAAGCGAGCGACTGCAGCGTAAGCGTGTCGTCGGGCTTGGCAGCCACGCCGATTGCGATGCGCTTGATCGCCCCGGCCCACGCGGCGACGTCGGAGAAGTGCAGCGTCACGTAGTCTTCGCCCGCGCTCAGGTCGACCGGGATGACGTTGCTCCCGGGAAAGTTGCCGTCCGTCGTGTCGGACCAGTTGAGCATGATCTGCATCGGCGCCGAAGCGGTGAAGTGCAGCGTCACACACGCATAGTCCGCCGCGCTCAGATCGAGCACCGAACTGGTCAGGATCGCGTTCTCGTTGTCCATCGTGACCTTCAGCCCGCCGGCCTGCGCATCGTAGGTGCAGCCGCTCGTGGGGATGAAGCCGCCCGCCCCGTCCTTCGCGAAGTCCCACCGCGGGCTCGTCGCCTCGTGCGTTGAGGGCGGCGTCTGCATGACGCGGATGTAGTCGATCTCAAGGTTGGCATCATCCGGCGGGTCGAAGCGCAGGCGAGTGACGCGGCCCTGCCAGATCGGGAAGACGCGGTAGATATGGAACTGGCCGTCGCCCCGCACGCCGAACCCGCGCTCCTTGCCGCCCACAAACCCGGCGTCTTTGCCCTCGACGGTGCTCGCCCAGAAGAACTCGCCGTAGCCGTCCTTGTCCGACTTGAGCCTGATCTCGACGTACTGAAAATCGTTCGCCGTAAGGTCGAAGGCATCGCCCTCGGAGGCGATCATGTAGGGATCGCCCGCGGTGGCGTGGGTCTTGAGGATGCCGCCGGCGACCTCGAAGGGCGCCAGCGAATGCGCCGGGTACCACTTCTCGGCATCGCCATCGCGGTTGAACTCCCACGACGCGAGGGGCTGATCGGCGGCCTGAGCGGCCACGATTGGGCAGGCGATTAGAACGGCGACGAGTAGAGTGCGAAGAGACATCAGCGGGCACCTCCAGAGGTTGGGCAGCCTTCGCTTCCGGGTGCTAATTCACCGCGCGACGCACGGCCTCCTCCCTCTCACGCGGGCGAGGCGGCGCGGGCTACTTCCTTCCCCAGTCAGCGAACTCGGCCGGGCCGCCCCGCACGAGGAAGCCCAGGCTCCCGACACGATTGTTGTTGGCTTGCGACACGTAGACCGCGGGGCACTCCGACAGCAGCGTCTTGCCCTCCGCCGCGAACACCCTCACCGCGACGCGGTCGGTCATGGCCTCGCCCTCGACCACGTACTCCGCTCCGGGCTTCGGCCGCCACGCCTTGTCCTGCCACAGCACCTTCCCGCCGAGGTTCTGCAGGCGGAAACCCTCGGGGGCGATGACCGCCGCGAAGCCTTCGCTCAAGTCGCGGTTCGCCTGGAAAACCAGCCCCGCGCTCGTCATCGCATCCGCCAACTTCACGCGGCAGCGCCACGTGCCTGTGCTTCCGGAGATCCCCTCGTCGAGAGCGATCGCCTGCTTCGGATTGCCCGTCTGTGCGAGACGCGCATGCGCGTCATCAACCCACGACCACGCGCCATCGCCGGACGTCGTCCATCCGCCGCCCAGTGTCGCAGCCTGCTCCGGCGCCGACGTCGTCGTACCAGGCCCGACCGACGTCTGTTCGGAGAAGCCCCAGAACTCGGCCGTACCCAGCCAGGTCATGAAGCCCGTCTCACCCTCGCGAGCAGCATCCTCGGCCCCAACCTTGATCCAGCCCGAATCCTGCATGACCGTCTTCCCGTCCGCCTGAAGCAGCACCGCCCTCGCCTCATCGCCGCGCGTCTCGGCGCGGATCACATACTCGGTGTCGTAGTGCCAGTTGCCCTGCGCGCCCGCCCACAGCGCCTCGCCCGGCAGGCGGTAGAGCATCAGCGATCCGGCCCCGAAGCTGCCGCCCAGCCAGGCGATGAAGCCGTGAGCTATCTTCTCGTCGGACTGGAAGAGGAGGCCCGCCCCGCCCGCGCCTTGGTCGACCTTCACGTGGCATTCCCACTGTCGTAGCGCCCCACGCATGTCTCGGCTGACCACGCTGCTGCGCTCGATCACCGCGCCCTGGCGGAGGCGTCGCCTCTCCGCGGTCGTCCACATCCNNCGTCCTGCACAAGCCGGCGCAGATTCGGCGCATCCGCGACGACCGGCGAGAGGGCCGTCGCACCGCGCTCCCATCCCCAGAACCGCGCGACGCCATCTCGTGTATGGAGGCCCATCACGCCCGGCGTCTCCGTCACGCGCTCGGCGACCTTCACCCACGGGCTCTGCGAGACGAGGGTCTTGCCGTCCGCTTCGAATAGCTGCGCCCTCACCCGCCCGCGCTCGATCACGGCCTCGACCACGTAGGCCTGATACACGCGCCACGGCGCGAACCGGTCCTCCCACAGCACCGCCCCGTCCGCTGTCTTCAGCGCGAGGCCACCGATGCTCGGATTGCCGCCGAGCGTGAGGAGGAACCCGGTATTCTTGTCCGCCGAAACTTGTGCGAAGAGGCCGACCTCAGCCGCGCCGAGCCCCGGCTCAACGCTCGCCCGCCATGCGCCATGAACCCCTCGCACAGCCTGGCAGAGAGCAACCGCCGTGCCCTTCTCGCTCCCCTGCCGGATCATCGGAACGACCTCGCGCACTCGCGTCCATTTGCCCGACGCGCAGGTCCATCCGCGCCCCAAGTCTGCCGAGGCCGAGACGGCAAACATCGCAGCGACACACAGTAGCGCCCAGACCGTTGATCGTCGCATGGCAGCGTCCCTAGGCCTTGTCGAAGCTGGGCACCTTCAACTGCTCCCCATCCTTCCGGCACGACTCCATCGCCACGATCCCCGGCACCGTCATCGCGAGCGCCTCGTAGACATTCACCGACGGCTCTCGCCGCTCGACGAGCGCGCTGATGAACTCGTGCGTCAGGAAGCCATGCGAGTTGCCATGCCCGGTCTCCACACGCATCGGCTCCGGCAGGAGGCTCAGGTAGTCCGAGCAAACCGTCATGGGCGCCTGCCCGGCGGGCTGAACGATAAAGGGCTGCCCACCCGACCCGGGCATGTACATCGCCATCTTCTCCCCGATCCATTGCGCACGCTCGCCGCCGGCGTTGATCTCCCAGAAGACGTTGCACCGGCAGATGTTGCGCCCGCTCGTGCTGAACAGCGCCGCCTGGTTCGAGTACGGGTTGTGGTAGACGTTGTCCTTCCAGCCCTGATCCGTGCTGCCCCAACCAAGGCACGAGACCTTCGTGAGCCGCTCCTTCGTGACGCCGACGTGGAAGGCCGTCGAGTGCGTCGGATAGTGCATCGGCGGGTAGCCATAGCGCCAGGTGTGTTGCCCGTTGAAGAACCACAGCGCCTCCCTCTCGGCCCCGACCATGTTGTGGTAGTACTCGACCTCCGAGTAGACGAAGCCGCCGAACTTGCCGTCCTGCCATAGCTGCCGCGCGAGGATCGTCTCGGGGCGATAGTAGCTCGTCTCCGCCATCATGTAGGTCAGGCCGGTGCGCTCTTTGGTCTCCTTGAGCTGGTGCGCCTCTTCGAGGGAGAAGGCCGCCGGCACCGCGCAGATGCAGTGCTTGCCGTGGTTGAGCACGTTCGTCACGTGGCGGACGTGGTCGGGGGCACCGGTGAACACCGCGACCGCATCGATCTTCGGATCGAGCACGAGCTTCTCCAGCGACTCGTAAGGCTTATCGCATTTGTAGACCTGCTGGAGGAAGGCGCGGCGATCGGGGCGCAGGTCGCTGACGGCCTCGACGATGCAGTTGGGATCGAGGTGCCAGAGGAACGCTGCGCCGAAGCCCCCGCCCACGATCCCCATGCGGATTTTGCGACCGGAATCGAGGTCCGCCGCGGCCGGCGCCGCACCCGCTGAGAGGCCAACGGACGTTGCCACCACAGCCGCCCCGGCGGTCTTCAGGAAGGCACGGCGAGAAATGGGATGCTCCGGCATGGTTGATCCCCCTGAACGATGGCGAGTCAGACCCCGCACGACTAGCTTCCTTCCCCGTGGCGGCCGTCCTCCACGATCACTACGCGACACGGCGCCGCGCAACTTTCCTCGATCTTCATCGGCAGCGCGCACAGCTTCGCCCGGTCGCTCTTCACCGCCCCCACCTTCACCACCGGCGCCAGCAGCAGCGTCCCCTGGTCGAAGAAGCGCGGCCAGAACCCTTGCGGCTCGGCCCAACTATCGAACCGCGGCACATCTCCACACACCATGAACGGCTCGTGGTCGAGGATCCAGTCCATCGCTTCGCGCGTGAACCACGGGCAGTCGCTGACGAAATCGGCCTCGCGCCAATGGCTGTCCCACCCGGTCGCGACGATGATCGCATCTCCCTTCTCGATCCGCACCTCGCACCTCTCCAGATCATCCTTGCTGACGCTCTCGTTAGGCCCTTTCGATACTCGCAAAATGACGCACTCACGCATCCACAAATCCTCGATCGGCACCTCGATCAAGGCCGGCCCATCGCGCCTCACGTGCAGCGAGGTCTCCAGGTACGTCCCGCTCTGCACGCTCATGCTCATCCGCCACGAGTAGGTCGCGAGGGTCACCGCCTCAAGCTGCGGCACCTCGGCGATCTCGACCTCGCCATAGGTCCCGCCATAGGTCCACATGCCGTCGAAGATGGGGCCGCTGATATCGGTGATCGTCATCGCCCTGGGCTCCTACTCATCTCCGCGCTCCGTCGCCACGACATCGGTGTACGGGACGACGCTGATCCATCGCCGCGATCCCTGCGCCGTCGCCGTAAGGGTCAGTTCCGCCGCACGGCCCGGCGTTACGCGGTCGGCCGGCACGGTGAGCAGGAACAGACCGAAGGTGTCCTCCGCATCACCACGCCTCACCTCATAGTCGAGGGTCACGCTGCCATCGGCGCTCTGCCAGCGCGTGCTCTCCGTGACGAAGGGGAAGTCCAGCAGCGGCTTCCCATCCATCGCGATGGAGAAGCCGCCCCCTCCCGGCTGTGACCGCCAGCCGATGCCTCCCGCCCACACGAAGGTCACGACCTTGTGCGGCCATGGTGTCGGCACCGGCGCCGTCCGCCACACCACCCGCTGCTTGCCATCGGTTTGGCGGATGCCGTAGACCGGGATGTTGTCCTCGCGGTACGAATGCCACGTCCCCAGCGCCTCGGTCGATTGCGCGACCTCGGCGAAGCCCTCGACCCAGGTCTCCGGCGCCGCCAACTTTGGGTTCGCGATCCGCGCCTCCAACCAATCCGCGGGCAGGCGCCCCGCCGGCTTGCACTCAGGGCTCGCGAGGTATCGCGTCAGGCATGACAGCATCCACTCCGCCGCCGGATCACTCGCCCGCAGTCGCGCCGACAGGTTCATCGTCGAGACCATCAGGTACCCGCTGCCTACTCGCGCCTCGAACAGATACGCCTTCCGCCTCATGCGCCACGGCACATCGAGGCACCAGACGATCGGCTCGATGTGCCCGGGCACGTCATCCATCAGGACGACCGGTCGCTTCTCGAGGAGGCCTATCGCCTGCAGGTCGCCATAGCCGTCGTGAGGGAAGCCGCGCAGGGCGGGATGGTCGGCGAACATGTTGCCGTAGGCATGGTCGTTAGCGTCGTCACCCTTCCACCACGCCGGCTTGAAGTTGGCCCGCAAGAACGGGAAGGTCGCGCCATCATCCGTGATGAGAACCCGCGCCCCATCCTCTAGCTTCCGCAGAACCTTCGCCGTCAGTCGCGCCCGCACGATAACACTCGCGTCCGGCGCCGGAGCCTTCGGGAATATCCACACCGGCCACGAGTTGTGCACCGGCCCGGCGTCGGCCTCCAGGTCGAGGCGCTGCGGCGTCGACAATCTCGGCGCGCGGAGAGAACCAGTCCACGGCCCCACCAGTCCTCTGCCACCGACGCCCGCGGGCGGCACAAGCTTCACCTCGACGCCGCCCAGCCTCACCTTCACTTCTCGCAGAGCCGCCGCACTTCCCGGCCGGAAGTCGGACAGGAACACCCTCACGGGGATCGTCTCGCCCGCGCGATAGCTGCAGCGATCGCGATCCCACAGCAACACCGTCTCGCCCAGAAACTCCCGCGCCTTCTCCGGCGTGATCGCGCGCCCCTGGTCGAACTGGTTGACGAAACCGGTGCTTTGCGTCCAGTAATCGCGGAAGAGCCACTGGTAGTGCCCGTCGATATTCGGGCTCAGCCGCGCCGCCTCGAGGTTCAGCTTCAGCAGACTCGCCTGGAGTTGCCGCGACGCCTTCAGCATCTTCGGCAGCACGCCTTCGAGGTGCTGCTTCGCGACCGCATCCCGCATCTGCTCGAGCCAGAACGGCCTCACCCCGCCCGTGTATTTCGGGATGTCGGCCGGATCTGGCAGCACCGAGATGTTGCTCATCTCATGCACGATCACCGGCCGCGTCTCGCCCGAGAACTGGTACTTCCCCCGGCTGGCCCCCCACGCCACTGCCCCGGCGGAAAACTCATCGAACTGCACCGAGTGGTAGTCCAGCGTCCGCCGGTCGATACCCAGCGGCAGCCCATCGGTATCGATCACCGGCCGCGTCCCATCGAGCGCCTTCGCCATGTCATACAGCTCCGGCCCGAGCGCGAAGCCCTGGTATTCTTCGTTGCCCATGCACCACGCGAAGACGCTCGGGTGGTTGCGCATTTGCCGGATATAGTCGCCCCACACCTGCACGTACAGCTTGCGCCCCTCCGGCGTCGCGGCCTGGAAGAACGGCTCGTACGCGATGGGCAGCTCGGGCTGGACGAGCATGCCGACCTCATCGGCCGCCTCCAGATACGACTCGCCCATCATCGAGGAATGGTGCCGCACGCCGTTGAACCCGAAGTCCTTCCGGCGCTGCAGGTACCCTCGCCAGAAGCTCACATCCGCCGGAGCCGCGATCTCGATCGGGAACGTACAGTCGTCGCCATACCCGCGCAGGAAAAACCGGTCGCCGTTCAGGTACAGGTGCGTCCCCTTCACCTCAACCCGCCGCAACCCGAACCGGACCTCATACCGGTCGACGACCTTCCCGCCGCGCTTCAGCGTGAGTTCAACCGCGAGAAGGTTCGGCGCATCGGGCGTCCACAGCGGCGCCTTCGGAAGATTGAGCGCAACGCGCAGGGGCGCGTCAGAACCCGTCACCGCCTGCCCGCCCGTGGCCAGAGAAGTCCCCGGCGCCTTCACCGCATGCACGTCCCACTCCATTCGCAGGTCATCGGCCGCGCCTTCCCCGCCCCCGATCGTGACGTTTATCGTCGCCCTCTTCGCCGCCGGGTCCGGCGCGACGAAGGCATCGGCCACCCACACATCGTCCGTGGCCTCGAGCCACACGTGCTCGGTGATCCCGCCCCAGGTCACGTCCATGTAATCGAGGAGATCGGCGCCGCCCGCCAGAGGATCACGCGCCCGATCCCAGCGGCTATCGACGGCCACGACCACTTCCTGCTTCGCCCCAGCCCGCAGCGCCGCCGTCACGTCAAACCGCGCGGCGGTCGGATACCCGATGTGATCGCCGACATGGCTCCCGTTGACCCACACCTGCGCGGACCTATGCGCCCCGCCGACCACCAGCCACACCCTCCGCCCGCGCCAGGCGTCCGGCGTCGCGAAATTCCGCCGGTACCACCCGACGCCGATCGCGTTGTGCCAGAGCTTATCCGTCGGCGCCCCGACGCCTTGCGCATCCCAGCACCCGGGCACCACGATCTTTCGCTCATAGGGCACGCCCGGCTCGAACCACTTCCCCGCCGTGCCGCGATCGTCGGCCGCGAAGCGGAACTCCCACTGGCCGTCGAGCGGCACGGTCCCCAGCCGCCCCGCCTGGACGAAGATGCACACCAAGCCCGCGGCGCAGGCCATTATCATCCGTAAGAAGGGCGTTCTCATGCGTGGAGTTCTCGTCGTTAGTTTCACAGCGCCCGATTTCGTCGCCGCGGCCTCAGCCTCCTTCTTCTTCTCGAGCTATCCGCCCGGCTAGCAAGGTCCTTCCCTCCCCGGCGGCGAACCTGCAGCCCAGGTTTTCTGTAGGGCGGGCCTTTATGCCCGCCGCGCCTTTTCTGTTCTGCACGAAGGGCTTCGCTCGCAGCCCTCAACGGAGACGACCTATCATGACCCGCGCCTTGCCCATCTGCTTCTTGCTCGCCTATTGCACCGGAGGCTATGCCATGACCAGCGGAGACGCCTACATCAAACGCGAAGGCACGAAGTGGACTTTCGGCACGGCCACCGTGCAGCGCGTGGTCGCCCTCGAGGACGGCAAGCTCGTCCTCAAGAGCCTGCGCGGCCAGGCCGGCCACGAACTCGCCGGCGGCACATCCCCGCGCGAGGAGTTCTCCGCCCTCGTCGGCGCAGGCCCCGATCGCCTATCCAGCACGAGCGGCGGCTGGTCCCTCGTCGATGCCCACGAGACCAAGCTCAGCCAGGGCGAGCTCCAGCTCGACCTGGTCCTCGACGGCCACGGCCTTCGCGTCACCAAGAGCTACGTGGTCTATCCCCACTCGAGCATAATCCGCGAGTGGGTCCGCTTCGCCAACGCCGGCCACGCCCCGCTCCGAGTGTGCGACCCGGCCTTCCTGAGCCTCACCGCCGCCGGCGATCCCGCCTCCCTCGACTTCAACTGGATGACGGGCGGCGAGAACAACCCCGGCTCCTGGGTCCTCAAGACCGAGCATCTCACGCCCGGTAAGCCGCGCACCTTCGACTCGTATGAGGCCATGCCCGTTGACGTCACCCACTTCCCCGGCGACGGCATTAACGCCAGGATCCAGGTGAACGATCGTCAGATCTGGCCCGCCCAGGGCTGGCAGTACGTCCCCAACGCCACCGTCCGCGTGCCCTTTGAAGTCACCGCCGACGTCGCCGGCGGCGACAAGCTCCTTTTCCGCGTGAACATGAACACGAACATCGGCTGGGACACCACCGCCTTCGACCCGACCATCGCCTACGACGACGGCGAGACCCACACCGCCTCCGCCGAGTTCAGCGGCGAGCAGGGCAAGAACGGCTGGCGCTATCAGTACATCGAGGACGGCAAGTTCGTCGACCTCGTCTACTACCCCGACCACACGCAGTGGCGCAAGGCCGTCGACAACCCGACTGGCACGCCCTTCGTCGGCGTGGGCGATCAGCATCCCGACGCCGGGCAGGACTCCGTCCGCGTATGGACCGCGCCCAAGTCCGGCCACGTCCGCATCACCGGCTCGGTCTGCAACACCGGCAATGGCACCGCCATGAACTACGGCTTCCGCATGGGCTCGTCCACCTACGCCCCCTGGGTCTCCCTCTATCGCCACGACACCCACGACGGCCTGTTCATCGGTTGGGACTACTTCGGCCACTGGGGCTCGTCCTACGTCCTTCAGCCCGACGGCTCGGTCATGGCCCAGCTTCATGTCGCCGGCCACAAGCAGACCCTCGCCCCGGGGCAGTCCCTCACGACGCCCAAGGCCTTCGTCGGCCTCTATCGCGATGACCTCGACAACGCCGGCAACGAATCCCTCGACTGGCAGTACCGCTATCTGTGGGACTACACCCGCGAGAAGGACGGCTGGTTCCCCGCCATCCGCATGCTCGGCTACTGGATGAACGGCACCGGCTGGGGGCAGGCTAATGTCGGCTGGACGGGCGGCAAGCCCGACCTGGAGAGCACCTTCCGCAAGGTCTTCCGCGTGGCCGATCTCATGTCGAGCGTCGGCGGCGACGTCTACCATCGCGACTGGGGGTGGTGGGATCGCGCCGGCGACTGGAACGGCCCCGACTTCCGCGCCACGGGCGACTACCTACGCAAGCACGGCATGGGCCAACTCATCTACGCCTTCATCTACACCATCGACATGGAGTCCAAGGTCGCCCGCGAGCATCCCGGCTGGGTCCTCGGCGGCGGCACTCTCGACATGTCCAAGCCAGAGGTCGTCGCCCATCTCAAGCACCAGCTCGATATCTTCTACGAGCGGTGGGGCGACTTCGAGTGGCGCAATGACAGCACCCCGACCTGCCCCAACGGCGCCGACGACACCCCGCTTCTCGGCCAGGATCAGGGCCTGCGCGAGATCCTGCAAAGCTTCCTCGACAAGCATCCCCACTGCGCCTTCCAGGGCGTCAACGGCGGCGGCAACAACGCCTCCTACGAGTTCGCCCGCTTCGCCTCCAGCGTCTCCTTCAGCGACGGCGCGGTCGGCATCATCCGCAACTACTGGGCCTCCCTCGTCCTCCCGCCCGACAAGACGAGCGACATCCCCGACATCTGGAACCCCGACCAGTATGACAAGTCGATCTGGCGCGGCCTCCTCTGCATCAACTTCGACATGACCGGCGACACCTGGGATCGCGACAAGGTCGACGGCCTCCGCCAGCTCATCGACATCTACCACTACCTCCACGCCCACGGCGTCGTCGGCCGCTGGGTGAAAGTCTACCGGCCCCTCGTTGAGGGCGACGACCCAACGATGTACTTCCAGCGCCTCAGCGGCGACGGCAAGCGCGGCATCGTCATACCCAAGCACCCGGCCCCCGGCGCGGTCACGATCAAGCCCAAGGGTCTTCTGGGCAGCGAGGAATACTTTGTCTCGTTCCAAGAGTCGCCCGCCACCGAGAAGCGCACCGGCGCCGACCTCATGACGCACGGGATCACCATCGCGAAGATGCCGCCCGGCGAACTCATCTACCTCAACCTCCCGCTCCATCCGGGCAGCAAGCTCGACAAGACCCCGCCGACGCCGCCCACCGACCTTACCAAGCGCCCCGCCCGCAACATGGGCTATCCTGGCATCGAGCTAGCCTGGAAGCCCGGCGCCGATGACAACTGGGTCTCCTGCTATGAGGTCTTCCGCGACGGCGCCCTCATCGACAAGGTCGCCCACGGCGCCTACTACTTCGACCATTCCGTCGGCGCGGACCTGGCGGCCGAGTACACCCTCCGCACCGTCGACGGCGCAGGCAACACGTCGCCTTCCGCCAAGGCGAACGGGCCGGCAGCGACCCGCGCTCAGGTCATCGACGACGCCCCCGGCGGCGCCATGACCTTCGCGGGCGAGTGGCGTCACGACAAGGGCCTGCTTCTCCCCCACGCCGGTACGCTCTCCGCCTCCAACGCGACGGGCGCGACAGCCACGGTTGCCTTCGACGGCAAGCGCGTACTCGTCTTCGCGAAGATGGGCGCCGACTGCGGGAAGATGTCGATCAGCATCGACGGCGGCCCGGCCGAGGTGGTGGACACTTACGACGCCGACGACCTCTGGGGCATGTGCGTCTTCGAGAAGGATCTCGCCGCGACGGGTAAGCACACGCTGACGATCACCGTCCTGGGCGACCACGGCCCGCGCGGCAAGGGCACCTTCGTCTACCTCGACGGCGTGCGTGCCGAGGGACGCTGACCGGGGCTCTTTCAGGTTTGGCTTGCTGTAGGGCGGGGCTTTACGCCCCGCCGCGCTTGGTATTTTCCTTTCTTGACGATGAGGAACCGCTCACCAGGGGCGATCCCACCTTGCGGCGATCACGGATTCTCAGGCCTCTTTCCCGCCCTGTCCTGTGGGGCTTGATGCTTGCTCTGCCTCTGGGAGGCCTGGCGCAGATGGGCACGGAGGGCGTCTTCCACTCGGTGGTCGGACCGGTCGGCCCCAGCAATCCGCGGAACAGCGAGGCCGCCATCTTCGCCCTGCGCGACGGCAGCCTCCTGCTCGGCTGGTCGGAGTTCTACGCCGGCAGCGGCGCCGATGACGCCCCCGCCCGCCTGGTCGGCCGCGTCTCCCACGACGGCGGGCAGACCTGGGGCGACAAATACACCCTCGTCGAGAACGACGGCCGCTGCAACGTCATGGAGGTCAACTTTCTCCGCCTGCGCAGTGGAGCGCTGGCCCTCTTCTACTGCCAGACCAACACGTCGGACACCGACTGCCGCATTATGATGCGCACCTCCACGGACGAGGGCCGCACCTTCGGCCCCTCGAAGCTCCTCTCGCCGCCGGGCAAGTACGTCGGTCTCACCAACGGCCGATCCATCCGCCTTGCCTCCGGGAGGATTTTGCTCGAAGCCTATGAGGGCGGCGACAGCTACTGCTGCCTCTCCGACGACGACGGCGCGACGTGGCGCGATGGCGGGCGGGTCAAGCCCGAGGGCGGCCCATGTTATGAGCCCGCGTGCATCGAACTCAGGGACGGCCGCGTGCTGATGCTGATGCGCACCGGCCTGGGCGGCCAGTTCGCCTCGATCTCCCGCGATGGCGGAGAGACGTGGACCAAGCCCGTGCCGACGGCCCTCACGGGCAGCACATCCCCCGTCGCCCTCAGCCGCCTTCCGACCACCGGCCACCTGCTCGCGGTGTGGAATCACGACGCGGGCCGCCAGGTCAGCCGCAACCCCCTGACCGCCGCCATCTCCCGCGATGAGGGGCAGACCTGGGAGCGATTCCGCAACCTGGAGGACGACCCCGCCGACCGCTTCGCCTACCCGGCGATCACGTGGGTCGGCGGCCGCGCGCTCGTCACGTACTTCAACTACACCGGCGGCCTGTCACTCCATCTCCTGAGCCTGCCGATCTCGTGGTTCTATCGGTAGCGCTGCCCCCCCGTAGACGGTGCCTACAGCCCGGACCTCGAGGGCAATTGGGGACATAGTAGTGACGTGCATGACGTAATAGGCCTTGACGACACAGATGAATCCTTGTATATGTAACCGGGGGGGCACTCAGGCTTTCCCGTCTTCGCCAGTAGGGACCGGCGGGCGCGCAGTAAAATCGGATGGGGGGCTTGCTCAATGAAGCGGTTCTATCTGCTTGCGGTCATGCTTCTGGTCTTCGCCTGCGCAGCGCGGGCGGACACCATCCTCTGGTACAACGGGGATTTCGACGGACGGAATGGTCTGGCAAACGAGATCAACACGTTGGTCCCTGACTCGCGGGTCTATGACGACTTCATCGTTCCCTCGGGCGGCTGGACCATCGGCACCGTCTGGTCGAACGACCTCTCGAGCATCCGCGCTTCCTCGGCCTACTGGGAAATCCGCTCGGGCGTTTCGGCGGGGAATGGGGGCACCCTCGTAGCCAGCGGAACCAGCTCGGCGACCCAGACTCTTACCGGGCGAAGTGCCTTCGGCTTCTCCGAATACACGATCGAAGTCAGCGGCCTGAACATCCCCCTCGCCACCGGCACTTACTGGCTGACCGTGGCCCCGATTGACAGCGGTCTCGGGCGTTCCTTTGTCTCCACCACCAGCGGTCTGAACGCGGTCGGGAACCCTCCGGGCAACGACGGCCTGTCGTTCTTTGACAGCACGTTCTTCGGAACGAACTTCGAACTCGCGTCCGATGAGCCTGGCCAGCCGAACCCGGCCGACTACTCGATGGGCGTGGGCACCAGCGGCGCCCCGGCGGTCCCTGAGCCCTGCACCCTTGCTCTCTTCGGCCTCGGCGCCTTCGGCCTCCTCCGCCGGCGCAGCAGAAAGAACTAGTAGAGCCATCTGGCGAAGGGCTTGCTTCTCGAAGGGGCCGGATCGAATCCGGCCCCTTCTTTTTGCCTTCGCCCGTGCCCGTCGCCTTTGCGTCCCTCAACCTCGACAAATCGCCTGCGGCCGGAACCACCACACCGTGCAGGACACGCGCCTTCGAAATGGAAAGCTGCCCCCGCACGCACCATGAACTCGGCGGCCTCTCAGCCGGGCGACTCACGATCCTCCGAGGTGGCTCATGTCCGCGATATTGCTGAGCGCGCTGTGTCTGAGTCTCTGGTCCGCGCCGGTGGCGAAGCCGGCCCCCGGACCGGCCGTTCTCCTGAGCCCGATCTTTTTCGACACGTGCCGCCGGCCGTGCGAATATGTCGGCTATTCCTTCGACGACGACGTCGCCGAGATGGCCGAGATGCGCGCCGACGGCGCCAACGCCACGGGCACCGGAACGATGTGGGTCCCCACCCAGGACCCGGCCGCCCCCTATGGCTGCGGCATCACCGGCCTTGACCTCCTCAACGACACCGACTCCGTCGGCCAGTCCTTCACCGCCGACGCCCCCTTCACCGCCGTCGCCCTTTGCACCCCCGCCTTCTGGACCAAGGGCTCGGGCTGCACCCTCACCCTCTATTCCGCCCCTCCCGACAAGTGGCCCTCCGGCGCCCCTCCCACGCCCCTGGCCTCCGTCGTTGTCACCAACATCTCCGACAACCAGTGGAGCTGGCTCACCTTTGAGCGGCCGCTTGCGGCCGCAGAGCTTCCCCCGGGCACTTACTACCTCGAGGAGGGCAACCTCACCGGCCAGGCTATCGGCGCCTGGGCCCTCGGCCGTGACGGTTATCCCGGCGGCATGGCCTACGTGAACCGCAAGCCCCTCCCCGGCGACGATCTCGAGATGATGATCCGCGCCGGCACCGATCGCCCTCTCATCCCCGTCGATCCGACCCACCACGCTCTCCGCCTCGGCACCGGAACCCTCGGCCGGCTCCTCCGGGCCGGCATGCACTTCGACTACATGGTCGGCAACTGGAACAACCCCGGCTTCCCCTACTATCCCGACTGGTTCATCCAGAAGTTCCCCGACTTCGGCATGCTCGACGCCTCCGGCCACCCTCTCCTCGCCGGCATGTTCGACAAGCTCTATCCGTGCCCCAGCATCGACGCCCCCGTCATCGTCAACGGCACCGAGCGCTACCTCCGCCCCGTCGCCGCCGCCGCCCGCGACAACCCGAACCTCCTCTTCTGGGTCATGGGCGGCGAGACCCTCTATCCCGCCTACGTCTGGGGCGTCTGGACCGACTATGCGCCCGACGCCGTCGCCCATTACCGCGCCTGGCTCGAGATGAAGTACGGGCAAGTCGCGCATCTCAACGACGCCTGGGGCACTCACTACGCCTCCTTCGCCGACATCACCCCTCCTGCCCCGCCCGTCCGCGATCTCCCCTCGATGGATTGGCTCCGCTATCGCAACGCCTCCATGGCCGACCGCTTCGTCTACCACTTCTCCGCCATCAAGAGCGTCGATCCCTCCCGTCCGGCCGTCACCTGCAATCACGGCGACCTCTTCCACGCCGACTGGGCCACCCGCCTTGGCGAGGATCAGAACCTGTTCGCCGGCGTCTCCGACGGTTGGGAGATGGGCCAGATCTCGATGGATGACGACCCCGACCTCTACAACCTCATGTGGCTGCGCTCGGCCGGCACCTTCGGCAAACCGATGTGCCCCGTCCGCCTCGCCTACAAGAAGACGAACCCGAAGGCCCGGGGCGGCGGCACCTCCTTCACCCCCGAAGCCGCCCGCCGCTATTTCTACGAATGCGTCGGCGCCGGCGCCTGGCACATGGGCTTCTGCCAGTGGCGCGGAGACCTCCCCGACGGCGAGTGGGGCATCAAGGGGCGTCCCGGCCAGACCGAGATCAAGCGGATCTTCACCGAGTGGCACGCGATGGAACCCTTCTTCGACGACGCCTGGCCCGTCCGCGAAAAGGTCGGCCTCTACTTCGCGCAGCCCACCTGGACCATGGACGGCTTCTCGCCGACGTGGACCGCGCTCGCTCGTGAGTTCACTCAGCGGCAGATCGGCTTCCGCATTCTCTGCGATGACCAGATCCTCAGCGGGGACCTGGGCGGCTGCTCGGTCGTCATCTCCGCCGAGAACACCATCATGTCGGCCGACTGCCTCGCCGCCCTGCGCAAGTATGCGGCCTCCGGTGGCACCCTCGTCCTCGCCGGGCGCAATGCTGTGGAGGATGAGGATCTCCATCCTAGTCAGGGCGATCCCTTCGCCTCCGTGCGCGGCAAGATCACGACTCTTCCAGCGGACACGCCTGATCTGGGCGACCGCCTCCAGCGCCTCATCGACGCGCATCGCGCACGCTACATCACCGTCGACGCCACCTCCGATCAGCCCTTCCTCCAGCCCTGGGCTGACACCCCCGTCGCCGGCCACGACACGCCCTTCGACCTCGCCGGCCATCGCTCCGTGGGCCAGACCTTCGTGACGACGACCGACGGCCTGCGCGGCGTCGCGGTCTCGAACCCCACCTTCAACAAGAAGTACGCCGGCGCCCCCTTCACCCTCGAAGTCCTCGTCGGCGGTCCGGGCGGGAAGGTCCTCGGCCGCAAGACTTTCGGCGTCGACGAGATGGGCGACAACGCCCGCCACGAGGTCCCTCTTGACTCTCCCGCCCCGGCCGGCAAGTACTACCTCCGCCTCCTCACGCCCGGCGGCATCGCGCCGGCAACCCTCGGCGTCTGGGGCCTCAGCGCCGACACCTACAAGCGTGGCAGCCGCTACGTGGATGACGCCCCGGCCGGCGGAGACCTCGAGATCTGGCTCGGCTACCAGAGGCCCATGCCCGCCCGCGCGGCCCTCGAAGCCTTCACCCTATCCGACGGCCTCAACGCGATCGTGATCCTCGACAACATCAGCGGCATGACCGTACGCGCTGACGTGAAGGCCGCGCCCGATCTCCTTCCCGCCGATATCGCCCGCGTCCATCTCACCGACCTCGCCACCGGGACCGACCTCGGCGCCATGTCCCGCGACGCTATCCACGCGCAGGTAGCGATCTCGCCGCACCGCAGCGCCGTCGTCTTCATCGCGGCAGACGTCGATGAGGCGACAGCGAAAGCCGAGGTGGCCACGCTTGAGGCGACCGCGACGGGACCTCAGCGCACGCATCTCACCCGCGCGCAGGAGGCCCTCGCGGCAGGTCGCTTCGCGAAGGCTCTGGCCTGCGCGAGGCGAGGCGAAGCGAGGATCCCTTGCCTTCTCACGGCAACGATGAGCGGCGCCAAGTCCCTCGACCTCCGCGCCGAGTGTCCCGGTACGCCGATCGCCGACCTACCCCGCGAGTTGCAGGTCCGCTTCGTTCCCTTGCCTGGCAAGGTGCTCCGCCTCACTCGTGCCGTCGACGGTGCCTTCACTGCCTCATTGCCCATCACCGACTTAGGCTCGCGCTATGATTACGAGGCGCGCAAGTACGTGCCCTACTTCGGCGGGCTCGAGGTCGTCGCCACAGGCAGCGCGGCCGACCGCGACCTCGCGGCCTCTTGCGTAGTCACCATCCCGCCAAGCGGCTAGTGGCCTTTGTCTTCTGTAGGGCTTAGGGTTCGCTTCGCGAACCCAATTTACGCCCCGCCGCGCCTTTGCCTTTCGGAGAATGCCAATGACATCGTCGGTGGTCCGCTTCACAAGCATGGCCTTACTCATCGCCACCGCCTTCGTCGCCCACGCCGACTCCGCCCTGTCGGCCTTCCCCACGACCCGTCTTCGCGACGTCGGAGGCCGCCTGCGCATCGAGGTCAACGGCAAGCTCCTTGCCCCGACGCTCTACTTCGGCAACAACCAGTTCGGCCGCGACGAGGTCCTTCTCAGCGAAGCCCGCCAAGCCGCCGCCGCGGGCGTCGACATCGTCTCCTTCAACGTCATGCCGCCCTGGATCGCCTCGCCCGAGGTCACTGAAGCTTTGGTCACCAAGTTCCTCTCCGCCCACCCGCGCGCCTATCTCTACCCCCGCATCTGGGTCGGCCCGCCCGACGCCTGGCGCAGGGCCCATCCCCGAGCGATCCTGAAGTGGGGCCTTCCGCCTCCGGCGGACACACCCCTCGGCTTCGGCGCATGGGCCTCACCCGCTTCCGCCGATTGGCAGCGCGACGCCGCCGACCAGCTTCGACAGCTCCTCCGCTGGTTCGAGAAATCCGGCCACGCCTCTCGCCTCATCGGCCTTTGCATCCTCAACCTCAACACCGGCGAGTGGTTCTACCCGTGGGGCGACGGCTTCCCCGACTATTGCGATGACGCCCGCGCCGCCTTCGCCCAGTGGCTCCGCCGCAGGTACCGCGACGACGCCCACCTCCGCGCAGCCTGGGCCCAGCCCGCCGCCACCTTCGACGCCGCGCCCATCCCCTCGCCCGACGAACGCCGACGCGGCGACTACGGCCACTTCCTCGACGGCCCGCGCGGCCGCTGGGTGCGCGACTTCCACGAGTTCCAGAGCGATATGATCGCCGACGCCATCCTCGCCCTGGCCCGCACCGTCAAGCAGGAGTCGCAGGGCCGCCTGCTCACCGGCGTCTTCGGCAGCTACACCTTCGAGTTGAACGGCAACGGCCCGAACACGATGGTCAACGCCGGGCAGGACACCTTCCAGCGCGTCGTCGAGTCGCCCGACGTCGATATCATCCACTCGCCCTACTCGTACTTCGACCGCGCCCTCGGCCAGCCGGCCAACTTCCCGATGGCCGTCGACTCTCTCCGCCTTCACGGTAAGCTTGGCATCTTCGAGGACGACACCTTCACCGACCGCTCCGTGGCGCCGGCCCCACAGCTCATGGCCCCCGGCTATCCCGATCGCACGACCGACTTCACCGGCACGATGTCCGTCGTCGCCCGCAACCTCGGGATGATGTTCGCCCATCGCGGCGACGCGTGGGTGATGGACCTGCTCTCCGATGGGCGATGGAGCGCGCCGGAGGTATGGCAGGAGCGCACGTGGCTCGACCGCCTCTACTCGACGCCCGCCCGCGATCGCGACTACCGCCCGCAGGTCGCCGTGATCATCGACCGCAACTCGGCCCTCGACCTGTGCTCGCACACCTGGCCGCTGCTCTACCACTCGCTCTACGCGTGGCGGTGGGAGTTCTCGCGCCTCGGCACGCAGGTCGGCTACTACGAGCTACGCGATCTCGACCGCATCCCCGACAGCGTCCGGCTGCTCATCTTCGCCGATGCGTACAACGTCGACGACAAGCAGGCGGAGGTCCTCGATCGCCGCTTCAAGCGCGACGGCCGCGTCCTCCTCTTCACCTATGCGCCGGGCGTGATCGGACCGGAAGGTCTTTCCGTCGCGCGCGCCGAGAAGGTCTGCGGGATCCGCCTCGCCAGCGCGGAAGCCGAAGGCCCGCTCTGCGTGGACGTGAACGCCGGCGCCCTCGACCTCCCGCAGGCTTCCGCTTACGGCGAGCCGACGATGATTTACTCGCCCTCCCTCTGGGCCAACGACCCCGCCGCGCAGGTGCTCGGGCGCGTCCACGGTTCCGATCATGCCGGCCTCGCCCTGCGCGAGCATCCCGGCTGGACGGCTGTGTATTCATCGGCGCCGCGCGTGTCGGTACCGATCCTCCGCAGGCTTTGCGAAAGGGCCCGCGCGCACATCTACCTCACCCCCGCCGACGATCCCCTCGCCCCATCCTGCGGCGTGTCCATCGACGCGCCCTTCGTCTTCGTCCACACCGACGCGGCCCGCACCTGGCGCTTGCGTTTCCCCACTTCCTTCCACCGCCTGCTCCGCCTCTCGCAATCCGGCACGCAGGTCCTCTCCACCGACGCACGCGAATGGACCGGCCCTCTCCCGGCGAAGGAGACGGTCATCTTCAAGACGGAGTAGCCAAGCCCATGACCGCACATCCCTACTCGATCTTTCTGCTGGCATTCTGCTGCTCAGGCCTCGCGATTGCCTCAGGCCCGCGCTACGCCGTCGACCATCGCCTTACCCTCGCCGATGTCGAGGCCACCCGCGTGGTCCCCATCCACGTCGAGCGCGATGGCCTGACCCTCGGCGACGACGAAGCCGTCGAGGATGGTCGCTACTGCTTCCGTCCGAACAACGACACCTTCCACACCGACTACACGCGCGCCCTCGTCGCTCACACCGCGACTTTCGAGGGCTACTATCGCGCCGGCGGCGGGCCCAGCCGGTGGGATTTCCTCAAGCCCGGCGACCAGCTCACCTACCGCCACGCGGTCGGACGCCAACAGCTTTCCGCGCGGATGGAGGTCAACCTCATCGCCTTCGAGAGCGGCACGGCCGTCGTCGAGGCCGGGCGCGACGGCGTCCACTGGGTCGAGCTTGGCCGCTACACCGAGAACGGCAACCACGCCGCCGACCTCCCCGCCGATCTCTTCCCCGCCAACGCCATCTACGTCCGCGTCCGCTCCGAGGGCAAGTTCGTGATGTACACCTACGTCTATCGCGCGAAGCTGGCCGGCGCCGGCTCTGACCTCGTGGGCAACACTTGCTTCGTCGAGACGACCGTCTCTGCGAAGGGCATTGGGGTGGCGATCGATTCCGTCGGCAGCCTCGCCCCATCCGACGCCAACTCGCTCGCCATCACTCTCACCAACCCCGGCCCGACCAACCGCTCCGTGGCGCTATCCCTTTCGATCGCACCCATCGGCCGCACTCCCATCCTCACCACCACGAAGGCCGACCTATCCCCCGGCAAGCCCGCCGTCCTCAAGCTTCCCTACCGCCTCACCCACTCCGGCGCCCACGAACTCTCCCTCACCATCACCGACGCCGCCTCCCACGACACGCTCTACCAATCCTTCGGCGCCTTCACCGTCCCGCCGCTCCTCGCCGCCGACTACGGCTATCGCCTGCCCGCCGATGCCGGCCTCGGCCTCTGGTGGTGCGAGGGCACGTACAAGGTCGGCCGCGACCGCCTCCTTCCCGACGCCAGGTCCGCCGCCGTCCGCATCTCCGCCGCGCGCAACGAGTACGAACCCTTCCAGCTTGTCCTCAAGCCTACTCGCCCGATCAGCGCTTTTCGCGTCACGATGAGCGATCTGACCGGCCCCGGCGGCGCAACGATCGCCCACGCCAACCTCCGCGCCAACCTCGTCGGCTACGTGGAGGTTAAGTGTCCCGACGATGCCTTCGGCTGCGCCGGCTACTGGCCCGATCCGCTCCCCGATCTGCCCGCCACGCTCGACCTTCCCCCCGGCAAGAACCAGCCCCTCTGGTTCACGGTCTTCGTCCCCGAGAGCACGAAGCCCGGCCTCTACCGCGGCCACGTCGACCTCGCCGCCCCCGGCCTCAAGCCCACGCGCGTCCCGGTCGAACTCCTCGTCCGCACCTTCGCCCTCCCGGTCGAGACGCACACCAAGACCGCCTTCGGCCTGTGGATGGTCAGCCCCATGGCCGACTTCCATGCCCCTCGCACCGACGAGCAGCGCGACCAGATCCACGACCTCTACCTTCGCGACTTCGCCGCCCATCGCATCGCCCCGGTCGCCCATCACTACAACCTCATCGACCTCGTCGGCATCACCCCGCGTCCCGGTCACGAGGGCGAGTTCGACCTCGACCTCGCGAAGCTCGATCAGTGGTGCCATCACGCCTTCGACGAGCTTCATATCGGCACCGCCTGCCTCGGCTGGTACGAGCCCTGGAAGGCGCCCTTCGGCAAACGCGGCGACGGCCCCAACTACGGGGACGCCGACTTCAAGACTTTCACGCCCACCTTCGAGCGCAACTTCCGCGCGATCTACGGCCCCCTCACCCGGCACCTCCGCGAGAAGGGTTGGCTCGACAAGGTCTACTTCTACCTCTTCGACGAGCCCTTCGCGGGCAAGCGTTTCGCCCAGGTACGCGAGGGCGCGCGTCTTCTCCACGATGCCTGCCCGGGCCTCAAGGGTCTCGTCACCGTCGGCTTCGAGCCCTCCCTCGTCGGCTCGGTGGACATCTGGTGCCCGATGCCGGCGATGTTCGACGTGCCCAGGATGGCCGAGCGGCAGCAGGCGGGCGACGAGATCTGGTGGTACCTCGCCTGCGGGCCGCGCAGTCCTTTCGCCGGCAACCTCATCGACCACCCGGCCCTCAACCAGCGCATCCACTTCTGGATCATGCAGAAGTACGGCATCACCGGCACGCTCTACTGGAGCGTCAACTACTATCGCGGCATGGATCGCCCGGGCAAGCAGCGCGAGATCGTCAACCCCTGGGAGCAGGCGATGTGCCTCTCGCCCGACGGCGGCTTCGACGGCAACGGCGACGGCGTGCTCGTCTATCCGCCCACGCGCAAGCCCATCGCCGTGCCCGTGTATGAGAAGCCCACCGACCCGAAGCGCGGCTTCTACGATCCGCTGAACGGCTGCTGGTATGTCGGCGACGACCCGGTGATCAAGGGCCCCGTCAGTTCGATCCGTTGGGAGAACATCCGCGAGGGGTTGGAGGACCGCGAGTACTTCTGGCTCCTCGAGCAGGAACTCAAGCGCGTCCGTCCAACCGCGACGACGGAGCAGGCGAAGCGCGCCGTGGCCGAAGGTGAGGCAGCCCTGGCGACGGTCGATCAACTCGTCCGCAGCCTCACCGATTTCGAGACCGATCCGGCGCGTCTCTACGCAGCCCGCGACCGCCTTGCCCGCGCCCTCGAGTCCCTTCGCCCGCTCTGACGCCTTCGCCTTCTGTAGGGCGGGGATTTACTCCCCGCCGCGCTTGGTCTTTGCTCTACCGCTTCCACACGCACCGGTAGTTGAACCGCCGGTTCGGCGCGCTATCGCCGCTCGTGCACAGCGATATCGGGTCGATCAGATCCGTCGGGTTGTCCGCCCACTTGAAGTCGAAGGTGAACGCATTCCCGGACGCCAGCCCCAGCAGTTTCCGCGACACGGCAATCTCCATCTCCTTCCCCGCATAGCGATAGCTCAGCTGCCCCACCTCGACCCACGGCCCGCCCGCCGCCTTCGGATCGTACTTCATGATCGTCGTCGCCCGATCGCTCACGACCCTCTTGTTGATCACGTAGTCGTACCCGTACCACCCCGTGTCCGGGTTATGGTCCGCATCGATCAGCAGCAGCATCCAGTTGTTCCCCGTATGCGGCGTCAGCGCCTCGTTCGCCGCCACATAGAAGTACACGTTCCCCCCATCGACCCCTACCTTGCTCGTCACGATGTCGTTCCGCCCCGAGTCGTTCTTGTACACCAGCCCCCCATACCCCTTGTAGTCACGATGGAACGTATCCCCCACCGTATCCCTGTACTCAACCTTCGCCCCCGCCCAATCCCCGAACTTCCCGTCGATCTTGATCGGCAGCGTCCCGCGCACTTCCGGTATCGGCCGCACGCCTTTGTACCGCCGGATGTTCTCCGCAAGCTGCATGTAGTAGTTATCGGTGTACCCGCCCTTCATCGGCGAGATGCTGCGGTTGAACTCGGGGTCGTACTGGTCGACGAAGAAGTACGGGCTGTTCCTCCGCATGAACGGCGTCGTACCGTTCCCGCCCGGCTGATACTTCCCGGCCGTCCACTCATTCCAGTCGTTGCAGTAGATGAACGGCGGGTCGGCCTTGATCGCCTCATCCCACCTCTGCTGGAAGTAGATGCCGTACCCTTCCGGATGCTCCACCGTCTTGCCCAGCCACGGCACGAAGGTCGGCACCGGCAGATCCTGATCGTTCAGTTGCGGCTCGCCCTGCTCCCGCGTCCACGATTTCCCCACCAGGCTGCTCGGATGCTGACCCGGGGTCACCGCCGCCTCTTCCTTCTCGCCGTTGTGCCGCGACACCAGCTCATCCGGGGTCATCGCCGCCACTCGCGCATCGCCGAGGTCCAGCCCGAAGCTCCAGTTATCCTCGGTGCCCACATACCGCTTCCCGGCCCAGTCGTGGTACCCCCACCACATCGTGCGCAGGGTGAAGAAGCTCTTCACCTCTTTCGTATAATCCTTGTAGGACTCTTCGGTGTAGTCGGGATCGCCATGATGCGGGTTAGCCGCATCAGTCTTAGCCGCCGCGTCATAGTGCGGATTGGGATTCTTCACGCCCTGCCCGTTGGCATCGACGTCCGGCGTCCCGTTGTATAGCAGCAGCGGTTTCCCTTCCCACATGAACCACAAATCCTTATACATCCCGGCCTTGTAGATCTTGTCGTACAGGTCCTGCACGACGGTGATGACCGGCCCGTTGAACGCCCAGAAGACGAACTGGGGCACCTTATTCCCCTCGGCCTTCATCTTCTCCATCACGGGGAACACGACCGCCCACTCGTCCCAGTACCGCACCGCATTGGTCACGTCCATCACCAGCACATCCACGCCCGCATCGGCGAGCATCGACATGTCGTGGCGGATTACGTACTCGTCCTTGCTGAGGAAGTACCCATACTCGGGCTCGCCCCAGTGAAACGACCCTTCGGTCCACAGCGGGTTCTTGGCATCGAGGCGCGCCGTCGGATCCGTCGCGAGGATCTTCGACACATCGGCGGCATAGGGGCTGCGCAGACCGGCCAACCCATCGCTGTGCCAGGTGATGTAGAAGATGCCGACGACGCGCTTGTGATCGGTCTTGACCGGACCGACCTGCGCGGAGGTTGGCATGGTGCGGCCGAGGGCATCTCTGGCGACCCAGGTATCGGCATATATGTCCCGATAGCCGGGGCTATCGGCAGCGGCATAGACCGCGGCGCAACTGACAGCTAACACAACCGCGATGGCGCATCGTTTCATTTGGGGCCTCCCTATCTACCTTCACTCCCCCGCCCATTCCCTCCCCAGGCCCCGTGGCCTTCGCCTGCGCCTTTCTGTAGGGCGGGCATTTATGCCCGCCGCGCCTGTCGGCCTTGTCTTTCTGTAGGGCTTGGGGTTCGCTACGCGAACCCAGATTTACTCCCCGCCGCGCCTTTCGCACTTGCTTTTCGGAGGGGCCGCATCAGATCGAGCACGCCCTGCGTGCTCGATCGAATCCGGCCCTGCTTTTCGCCCTTCGCCAACCGCCGAATCCCTGTAGCCGCGGCCTTCTAGGCCGCGGGGGTGGAAGGCTGTGGCCTCTCTGTCTTGGCTTGAGGAGGGGCCGCATACGATGATGCGCGTCTAGCGCGGCATCGAATCTGGCCCTGTTTTTCGGCCCTTGCCTTTCTGCCTGCTGTAGGGCGCGGGTTCATCCCGCGCCGCGCTCTTCTGTCTTTGTCCGTCATCCTGAGCGCACCACCCTTCGTCCCTGGGCCAACCGACCGAGCGAAGGACCCGGGGTGGCCGCGTAACAACCAATCGTCCGCGGATGCCTTTGCACTTGCCTTTGCCCTTTCCTTAGCTTTCGCGAGGAGGAACTCACACCATGCCAGAAGACCGTGATCCTGCAGCCGAGCGCCTTCGCCTTTCCGGCGATCCCCACCGCCCGGCCTATCACTTCTGCGCGCCCTCCGAATGGCTCAACGATCCCAACGGCACCATCTTCTGGCGTGGCCGCCACCATCTCTTCTACCAGTACAACCCCGAGTTCTCCGCCGGCGGCGGTCCTGTGCATTGGGGCCACGCCTGCAGCGAGGACCTCGTCCACTGGACCGACCTCCCTGTCGCGATCTCACCCGAGCCCGGCACCTACGACGAGCACGGCATCTGGAGCGGCTCGTGCTGCGACGCCGGCGGCTATGTCGCCGCGATCTACCACGCTCACCAGAGCGGCAACGCCATCGCTGTCAGCAAGGACGACCTCCTCCTCACCTGGGCCAAGCACCCAGCCAACCCGGTGATCCCGCCCGATCCTGCCCGCATCTACGATCCCTGCATCTGGAGGGAGGGCGGCGTCTTCTACTCGCTCTCCGGTCGCATAACCGCCGCCTCCCTCGGCGATGGCGGCGACGTCCGCTTCGGCGGCAACGACGTCGCCTACCTCTTCCGCTCCGTCGATCTCAAGCATTGGACCGACCTCGGCGCTTTCTACACCGGCGGCGAGTTCACCGAGCCCGGCGAGGACTGCGCCGTGCCCGACTTCTTCGCGCTCGGCGATCGCCATTGTCTTCTTTTCGCAGCCCACAGCGCCGGCGGTCAGTACTACACCGGCACCTACGCCGACAATCGCTTCACCCCCACGGCCCACAGCCGCTTCAACTTCAACAAGTACGGCACGGACCTCGGCCATCTGGTCACCAGCGGCGACCTCAACGCCCCGATCTCCTGGCTCGACGACGCCGGCCGCCGGATCATGATCTGCTGGGTCACCGAGGGTAAGTCGTGGGACCGTCAGCGCCTGCAGGGCTGGGCCGGGGTCATGACCCTCCCGCGCGTCATCTCCGCGGCACCCGACGGCATGCTGCTCATCTCACCAGCGCCCGAGCTTGAGGCCTTGCGCCGCGATCCCGTCCACTTCTCCGACCTCTCGATCGGCAGCGACTCCTCGTATCCCCTCCCCAGCGTCTCGGGCGACAGCCTCGAGATCGCCGCCACGATCGATCCGGGCGATGCCGCCCACGTCGGCCTCAAGGTCCGCTGCTCGCCGCAGCGCGCGTGCGCGCCTGGCGATGAGCAGACCGTCGTCACTGTGGACCGCGAGCAAGGCACCCTCCGCATCGACGTGGATCGCGCGAGCCTGAGCGAGGAAATGGTCGGCCGCGATCCGCAAGTCGCCCCCTTCGTCCTGGCCGACGGCGAGCCCCTCACCCTCCGCGTCTTCGTCGACCATAGCATCCTCGAGGTCTACGCCAACGGTCGCCAGTGCGTGACCAAGCGCATCTACCCGGCCCGCGCCGACAGCCTGGGCGTGCAGGTCTTCGCGTCAGGCGGCGCGGCCACGGCCCCCTCGATCGACGTCTGGCGCCTGGCGTCCATCTGGCCGGCCTGACGCCTCATCCCTTTCCGCCCCGGGCTGGAGGAAAGAGGCCTGGTAAGTGGAAGTAACACTCCTGAGACCGGCCTGCGGCGCTCTCACTGCTTTCCGGCCGACTGACCTTAACGCCATGGGGGTATTCCGATGAAGAGGGGCTTCACGCTTATCGAGCTTCTTGTGGTCATTGCGATCATCGCCAT
>PMZA01000218.1 GCA_003170595.1 Armatimonadota bacterium | reverse complement strand
ACACGAAGATGTCGGCGGTGAGGTCGCGCGTGAAGTCGGTGTGCGGGCAGAGGCGCCCCGCCTGCAGCAAGCCGCCGATCCCTCCTCGGTTGGGCGAACCGTCGGGATTGGTGATCGCATACGGCACGGCCTGGGCGTCGAACTCGGCCTCGGAGTCGTAGGGTTCGCTGTAGAGCGGAGCCTTCAGGTACCAGCAGCCGCCGGTGATATAGACGAAGCCGTGATTGCCCGCTTCGCGGAGGCGGGTCATCGCCTCGCGGAAAGCAACCGCGCCTTCGCGCGGCGGGAAGAAGCCGAGCGGTCCCGTCCAGGCGCCGCCGCGCTCCCAGTTGAAGATCAGCGCGAGGAGGGGCGCCTCGCTCCGGACCGAGAGGTCGTTGACCACGTCGGCGACCTGCGCCATCGGGTGGTTCATCCTCAGAATTGGCATGTGGTAGTTCGACATCTCGAAGACCGCGAAGCCCGTCCGCATCCACGAGGGAATGTCGCGGTCCCAGAGCTTCTCGCGGCACCACCACTGCCCGGTCGCCCACGCCTTGTAGATGTCCACGCCGTCGTACCAGTCGCCGTGGAAAACGCCGAGGATCGTCTCGTAGGGCACCGCGACGTCGGCGCCAATCTCCTCGGGCTGGAAGTGCGAGACTGAGAGCACGGGCGAGTCGGGCGCATCCTCGCGGGGCGCGAGGTCGAAGCGCTTGACGTTCTGCCCGGCGTCGTGGGTCGCGAGGTAGAGGCCGGCGAGGTCGTTGTAGTAGAGCATGAACTGCACGCCGATCCCGCCGGGATAGAGGCCGGAGTAGACGCCGAGGCCGACGTCGGGCGACTCGGGGCCGATGCCGGCGCGGAGAGGTAGGCGATCGACGACCGGGTACGGATCGCGGAAGAGGTAGCCCTCGCTCTGACGCGGGGCGGCGACGGTCTCGCCGGGCGCGGGATCGCCAGGGGTGAAGAGGCCGGGGATGATCGGGCACGTGACCTGATGAAGGGCACCGTCGCCAAGGCCGCTGACTTCGACCCGCCATCGCGACAAGGCGCTGTCGTCGAGATCGATGCGAACCGTTACGGAGAGCTCCAGGTCGGGGAGGCCGGAGAAGGTCAGCGTGAGTCCGTCGCCCGGAGTCCACTTGTAGGTCTCGAAGGCGCGGCCGTCGATCTCCTCGAGCGATCCATCAGCGCGCCGCAGCGTGAGGCTGAACGGACTGGCCGCCGAACGGTCGCGGACGAACTGATAGTCTGTCGCCTTGTCGATGAGCGAGACGAGGGCGCCACGGTCGAACCCGAACTCGACGAGGTCGTTGCCGATCACGATCAGGTCGCCGCCTTCCTTCACGTACGCGGCCACAGGCTTCACCCTCCTCTAGCCCACGTGATAGAGAGCGAACGACTTGATGTGCGGCGTGGCGGCCGACTTCATCAGCTTCAGACGGAAGTGCGAGGCCGTCACCGGCTTGATGCGGTCGATCTTCTTGTGGCCGATGCACGTCCCCTCGCCGACGATCTGCCAGAGGCCGTTCACCTGCGCGCGCAGCGAGTACTCGCGCACTCGCTCGCCCCGCGCGATGTCCTCCATCATCACCATGTGGTCGACCGTCGCGGGGTGGGGCAGGACGAGGTCGATCACCTCGCCGTCGCCCTGCGTCGCCGCGATGGGCTTGCCGAAGCGGCGGGCGATCTCATGGCCGAACTCGTGATAGCGCGTCATGTCGGGCTCGGGGACGAGGCCGTCGGTGTTCGGGTTGGCGTTGAGGAGGAGGTTGCAGTTGTGCCCGACCGAGCGGTAGTAGAGGTCGACGAGATGGTCGCGCGTCTGGACGAGGTTCTCCTCGCCGGGCTGCCACCGCCACTGGGTCCTGCGGATGGGGACGTCGCACTCGGCGGGGGCCCAGCTCTTGCCGTCCGGGCTACCCGTCGCCCAGCACGGATCGGGCGCGACGCCATCCTCGTTGCCGACCCAGTTGATCTGGTTGGGGCAGCCGTAGCCGAAGACGATGGCCTTGGGCTGAAGCTCGTGCAGCAACTCGCCGACATGCGGGCCGCCATCTTCGGGTGAACGCACGCCGCCGTCGAACCACACCTCGGTCAGCTCCCCGTAGCGGGTCCACAGCTCGCGAAGCTGCTTCTCGCAGACCTCGGCGTAGCGGGCCTGCTCGGCCTTATCGCCGGACTTGACGAGGCCGCCCTCGACGACGTGATAGTGGAGATTGCCGGAGGTCGAGTAGTAGAGGCCGGGCTTGATGTGATGGCGATGACAGGCCGCGATGAAGTCGCCGACGACGTCGCCCTTCCCTCCGCGCCACGACGACTGCTTCACCGAGAAGTCGTAGACGTCGGTCGGCCAGAGGCAGAAGCCCTCGTAGTGCTTGGCGGTGAGGATGGCGTACTTCGCGCCCATCGCGACGGCGGCTTCCATCCACTGATCGCAATCAAGCTTCTTCGGCTGAAAGAGATCGGGGCTCGGCGACGGGGCCCCATCGGTCCACGCCGGGGCGTAGAACGTGAACATCTGGAAGTGGAGGAAGAGGCCCAGCTCCATGTTCTGCCATGCGAGCTGGCTGGGGGTTGGGCGCGGAAGACCGGCGCCGTCATCGGTGGCGGACATGAGGGGCTTGCCTCCTGTGGCACCCGCGGCAAGGGATGATCCAAGTGCACCTGCCGCAGCCGCGGACAGGCCGAGCCTGAGGAAATCGCGTCTATCCAAGATGGCGCCTCCGTGGCGTTGCTATCGGCTGGCCCAGAGCATGCCGCGCTCGACGATGGTCCGCGCCTCGGGGATGTCGAAGTCCGCGGCGACGTGGCCGACGGAGGAGTAGAACACGCGGCCCTCGCCCCACATGCGCTTCCACACGGCGGGCATGACCGTCCCGGCGGTCCAGGGCGCGTCGATGCCGGTGATGAGCGTCGTCGCGAGAACGTCGTTGCCCGGATCGACGTGCAGGTAATACTGCTCCGAGCGCACGGCGAAGTCGCTGAGGCCCGCGACGATCGGGTCGTCGTGCTTCACGATGTTGACCACGTAGTCCACGATGCCGCCGGGATGGGCGACCCACTGGCCGCCGGTCATCCACTGGTACTCGGTGTTCATGCGGAAGGCATCACACATGCCGCCATGCCAGCCGGCGATGCCCACGCCCGAGCGGACGGCGTTGAGGAGCCCGGCCGACTGCTCGCCGCTGATCTCGCCCATCGTCCAGATCGGGACGACGAGGCTGAGGGACTGCATGTAGTCGGCGTCGGTGTAAACGTCCATCGAGTTCTCGACGCGCAGGTCGTAGCCCTGGGCGCGCAGATAGGGCTCGAAGACATCCTTGCACTGCTCGGGCTCGTGGCCGTCCCAGCCACCCCAGACGATCAAGGCTTTCTTCATGATGGGTCCGCCTCCGTGATGCGCAGTATGCGTGGGCCAGTTCTCGCGGCGCCAAGGCCTTCCTCTTTGCGCGCGGCGAGGATGGGCGGCAGAAGCGGCGAAGAGGCGGGTGAGAAATGCCCACGGAGTGAGCCGAACATGATGATCGTCCCGCTGGTCCTGACCGCCATGCTTTCCGCCGCCGCACCGCCGAAGGTGGCCGTCGTCTACAGCGCGTGGTCGGGCAACGCCTTCCAGAACGAGTACGACGGCACGCTCAAGGAACTCGGCTGGCCGATGGAGAAGGTCGAGAACCGCAAGATCGGCGACCTCGTCGCGCGGCTGGGCGAGTTCGATCTTGTCGTCGCGGCGAGCGTGGGCAACTACGAGAACCCGCAGGACATGACGCCCTACCGCGATCAGTGGCTGGCGTTCCTCCAGCGCGGCGGCTGCCTGATCATCACCGACGCGAGTTATCCGACCGCGCTCGACAAGTGGGTTAACACCTTCGGCGACGAGTACAAGCTGACGACGGCGCAATGCGCGGCGATGAACGACAAGGCCGCCGACGCGCGCGACATCACCGTCGTCGAGCATCCCCTGACGACGGCGCCGAACGACCTCGCCCCGCTCCTCCGCCAGTACGGCACCGTCTGGGCGCACCTCAACTCCTGGCCCGAGGGCTGGACCTCGCTGGTCGCCTGCAAAGACCGCAAGAGCCTGTTCCTCGTGAAGCCGGTGGGCAAGGGGCTGCTCATAGTGACCAGCTACTTCTCGATGCAGGGTGGCCGGGCGGCCATCGCGAAGGCGATCTTTGAGAACGCGTGGCTCAACGTGTCGGCCCGCCGCGGCGGGGTTGAGGTGACGAAGCTCGACTTCGGCACCATCACGCCCGGCAAGGCCTTCGCTCATGTGGGCGTGCGCAGCTCAACGGGCGGCGACCTCAACCTGAAGGCGCAGGTGCGGGTCGAGCCGGAGGGGCAGATGCCGGTAGATAGCCAACCGGTCGTTCTGACCTCGAAGGCCGACGCGGAAGCCGTCGCCGAGATCCCCTACGAGATCAAGGCGCGCGGGAAGCTGGGCCTCGGCCTCCTGGTTGAGGATGCGGCCGGGCAGCCGGTGATGGAGCTGCACAGGCTCGCGGAGATCCCGCCCGTGCTGAGCATCCAGGTCAAGCGCAAGCATCTCTATCCGCGCGACAAGGCGGCGGTGGTCACGTGCGATCTGCTGCCCGACCGCGGGGCCGCGCCGTCGACGCTGAAGCTCGTCTGCTCGATCGACGACAAACCCGCAGCGACTGCCTCGGCGGCGAAGGCCGAGGTCGTCCTCTCCGCGTCGGTGGCCGGCCTCAAGCTCGGCGAGCATCAGGTTCGCGTACGCTTCCTCTCGGGCGACACCACGCTCGGGGTCGCGACGGAGCAGTTCTTCGTCCACGGCCGCCCGCGCTTCGAGGTGCGCGAGGATGGCGCCACGCTCCTCGACGGCAAACCCTTCTTCCCCTTCGGCTTTTACCACGTGGCCCCGCCTGGGACGCGCCTCAAGATGGTGCAGGACATGGCGGCGGCCGGCTTCAACTGCGCCCACATGCGCGCGATGACCGTCGAGGAATACGGGCCGATCCTCGATGAGTGCGCGAAGCTGGGCGTGTACATCGTCACCGAGTTCAGCGCGCCCATGTTCGAGACCATCGCGAAGTACCACGCCCATCCGGCCGTGATGGCCTGGAACCCCGGCGATGAGCCCGACGGCAACGGCGTCACCCCCGAGGAGATGTTCGCGCGCTACGACAAGTTCAAGCAGCTCGACCCCGACCACCTCGTCTACACGGTGAGCTGCATCCCCGACCAGTACAAGCGCTACGCGCGGGGGACGGACATCTTCGCGCCCGACCCCTACCCCATTCCCTTCGGGCCGATGTCGACGGTCTACGACAGCTTCAAGCGTGCACGGGGCGAGGCCAGCAAGTACGGGACGACGCTGTGGGGCGTGGTGCAATGCTTCGGCGACTACGGCCCCTGGACGCGACCGCCCTCGCCGAAGGAGTTGCGCGGCATGACCTACCTCGCCCTGCTGACGGGCGTGAAGGGGATCATCTACTACACCTACCAGGACGGGCAGTGGCTCCTCACCGATCACCCGGAGCAGTGGGAGGCGGCGAAGGCGCTGGTGCCTGAGGTGAAGGCCCTCGCGCCGTCGCTGCTGGACGGCAAGTTCAAGCTGCTCAGCGAGGGGCCGGAGATCTACGCGGGATACTGGGACTACGAGGGTAAGCGGTACGTCGCGATAGTCAATGGTGCGACTGATGCCCGGAAGTTCGACCTCGCGGTAGCGGGGAAGAGTGCGACGCCGATGTTCGCCGAGAAGTCGGATGCGGCGCTGGACAACGGGCGGCTGAGGGGCAACCTCGAAGGCCTGGGCACGGTCGTCATCGAAGTAGCGCAGTAGCGGGAGGCACGGATCTCATGGGCGGACTCACCCTTATCGCGCTCACGCTGGTGGCGATGAACATGGCCGGCAACGATGCGGCGGTGAACTTTGACGCGGGCGATCTTCGCATCGCTATCAGCTCGACCGGGCACGTGGTCAGCCTCTACGACACGCTGGGCAAGCGGGAGCTTCTGCCGCCCGGTAAGCAGCCGCCCCTCATCTACCTCACCGTCGGTGGCAAGAACCTCATGCCCACGGCGGTCATCGGCGACCGGCGGACGGGGCTTTTCAAGATCGAATTCGGCGACCCGGCCATCACCGCGCGCGTGCGGTTTCAGGTCAAGCCGACGCACGTGCGGTTCGATCTGGTGTCGGTGACGGGGTGCGTGCCGGATCATATCCAATGGGGGCCCTTCCCCACGACCATCGGCAAGGTCGTCGGCGAGATCATCGGCGTCGTGCGTGACGACAGCTTCGCCGTCGGCATCCAGGGGCTCAATCTGCAGACCAACGCCGGCGCCAACAAGACCGAGGTGGGCGGCGACATCGCAGCCTCCGCCGTGGAGCACGACGGCGGCGTGAAGGGCTCGGCCATCGCGATCTTTGGCTGCGCGGCAAAAGACGCGCTCGCGACGATCGGCAGGATCGAGGAGGCCGAGGGCCTGCCGCACCCGATGCTCGACGGGGTGTGGGCCAAGCAATCGCAGAAGGCGACCCTCTCGTACATGATCGTCCCCTACGGCGAGCGCGATATTGTCGAGTACTGCAAGCTCGCCAAGCGCGCAGGACTCCAGTTCGTCTATCACCCCGGTCCCTTCGAGACGTGGGGCCACTTCAAGCTCAACCCCGGCGGCTTCCCGCACGGCGATGAGAGCATGAAGGGTTGCGTGCAGATGGCCAGCACTTTCGGGATCGGCCTCGGGGTCCACACGCTCACGGCGTTCATCACGACCAACGATCCGTACGTGACGCCGGTGCCCGACCCGCGGCTGGGGCGGCTCGGGTCGAGCACCCTCGCGGCGGCGATCGATGAGAAGGCCGGCGAGATCCCCGTGGCCGATCGCGACGCCTTCGTGAAGGGACAGAACTGGGGGTGGAGCCGCAAGTTCGTGCTGATCGGCCAGGAGATCGCCGAGTACACGGACGTCGCCGACAATCCCCTGCGCCTGGTCGGCTGCAAGCGCGGCATGTTCGGCACGAAGGCGTCGCTCCACGAGAACGGCGCGGACATCGGCCGCCTCGCCACGCACAACTACCAGACCTTCTACCCGGGCATCGACAACGGCATGGCCGACGAGATGGCCGCCCGCCTCGTCGAATTGTTCAACAAGACGGGCCTGCGGATGATGAGCTTCGACGGGATGGAGGGCCTCTACGATTACGGGCACGGCACCTGGGCGGCGGCCCACTTCGTCGAGCGCTGCTATGACGGCTGGAAGCAGTACGCGATCACCGACGCGAGCGGTCTGCTGCACTTCCTCTGGCACGATCACACGCGGATGAACTGGGGCGAGCCGTGGGGCAAGGCCGTGCGCGAGGGCATGCCCGAGCAGCGCTTCGCCAACCAGGATCTCTTCGACCGCAACCTCTTCCCGCACATGATGGGATGGTTCGAACTGCGCGCGACGTCGTCAGGCTTCGAGGCGACGACCCTCGATGACATGGAGTGGGTGCTGAGCAAGGGCGCCGGGTTCAACGCCGGCTTCGCTCTGGTAAGCGAACTCGGGATGATGAAGGCCAATGCGCTGACGCCGGCGATCCTCGATGCTGTGCGCGAATGGGAGGCGGCGCGGAACTCCGGCGCCTTCTCGGCGGCGCAGCGAGAGCGGCTCAAGTCAACGACGGGCGAGTGGCATCTCGAGGCGGCGGGCAAGGGGCGGTGGAAGCTCTGGCCGATCGCCTTCTCGAAGACCTTGACCTGTACGGAGAACGCGGCGGAGTGGTCGGTGGAGAACAAGTTCAAGGCTCAGCCGCTGCGGTTCACGCTGCGGGTTGTTCCCGGCGGCGCGGCGATCAAGAACCCGGCCTTCGAGATCGGCGGACAGCGCGTGAGCTTCACGACGGAGATCAAGCCGGGGCAGTACTTCGTGTGGGAGGGCAGCGGCAAGGCGAGCGTCTGCGATGCTGACTGGCATCAGATTGCGGTGGTCGCGCCCGATGGCGCGGCCGAGATGCCGACCGGCTCGCAGACCGTGAAGTTCACCTGCGAGCCCGAAGGCACGACGCAGGTGACGGCGCGGTTCAAGACGCTTGGTGATCCGGAGTCCGTCGGCAGGCGATAGTGACGCGCAGGTTTCGCATGCTCTGGGGCGCGGGCTTATCCCGCGCCGCAGACCTCGGCGAACTCGAAGACATCTCGGGGTGAGGGCTCATGGTGTCTCCCGGCGAAATACAGAAAGGCTCGGCCGTAGGCGCCTCCCCGAGCAGGCGATGGCCAAAGATCGCTGCCTGGGCTGTCGTCGTCGCCGCGCTCTGGTGGTGGCAGCCCGCACCCTTGAGGCACTTGCTGCTACGCTCGCCCCTCGGGCGGCACGGACTTCTAGCCAGCCTGGTCCGACCGGGGCCCTACGCGGCAGACCTGCTCGACCCGGTGTACGCGGGGCGGGCGCTGGACATCTTTACGACGCGGCACCCCGTCCCCTTGTCCGCGGCGCCGGGGCTGATGAAGATGATGCAGGACAGGTCTCTGCGTTCGATCACGCGGGTGATAGCTATCGAACTGCTCATGCGGGTCCGCCCCGGCGGCAGCCCCGCGTGGGCTCGGGACCTGGGGCTGCCCCGCGCCCTGATCGGCGTCATGGGCGAAGGGACGCCCCCCAGCGGCACAGCCTTCACAGCCCTCGCCGCCTTAGCCCGTCACGGCCCACCGGTCCTGGACCCAGAGGACTACCGCAGGATCCGGGCCATCCGCCGCTCGGCGCCGCCCTGGCTCAGGGAGGACTGCGACTGGCTCCTGAAGACCGAGCCGGCGAGCTGGCACAACGGGCCTTAGGCTCTGCGCGTCGCCGCGGCGAGGGATGAGACAAAGTTCGGCGCCGTGTAGAAGATGTCCTCCGCCCCGCCCATCTCCTCGATGAGCTTCACGACCGCGCTGCCCACGATCGCCCCGTCCGCCACCTCGCACACCTGCCGCACCTGCGCCGGCGTCGAGATCCCAAATCCCACCGCGATCGGCTTGTCCGTCACCTCGCGCAGCCTGCCGATCAGCTCTGGCAGGTCGGGCGGAAGCTCGGCTTGTGCACCCGTCACACCAGCCCGCGCGACGGCGTAGACGAACCCCCGCGCGAGGTCGGCGATGAGGCGCGCCCTCGCCGGCGGCGTCGTCGGCGAGGCTAGGAAGATCGTGTCGAGCCCGGCGGCCCAGGCGATCTCGCACCACGGCCCGGCCTCCTCCGGCGGGAGGTCGGAGATGAGCACGCCGTCGATCCCCGCGGCGGCGGCCTCGGCCGCGAAGGTCTCGAGGCCGTGCTGGAGCACCGGGTTGTAGCAGGTCATGAAGACGAGCGGCACATCGCAGCGCGAGCGGATCGTGCGAACCATCGCGAGGATGCCGTCGACCGTCGCGCCGGCGGCGAGGGCGCGCTGGCCCGCGGCCTGAATGGTCGGCCCGTCGGCGACGGGGTCCGAGTAGGGCATGCCCAGCTCGATGACGTCGGCCCCCGCGCGGGCGATCAGCGGCACAAGCTCGCGGGTCACGCCGAGGTTGGGATCGCCGGCGGTGATGTAGACGACCAGGGCGCCGCGGTCCTGGGCGCGGGCGTTCGCGAAGGCGTCGGAGATGCGGCTCATAGCGCCACCTCCTCGCCAAGGAGGCGGAGGACCTCGTCGAGGTCTTTGTCGCCTCGCCCCGAGACGTTGACGATCGCGAGGTCGTCGGGCTTGATCTCACCCGCGTCGGCCAGGGCGAGGAGATGCGCGACGGCGTGGGCACTCTCGAGGGCGGGGATGATCCCCTCCAGCCGGGAGAGGGTGACCATGGCGTCGAGCGCCTGGCGGTCGGTAACCGAGACGTAGGTCGAGCGGCCGGCGTCCTTCAGATACGCATGCTCGGGGCCGACGCCGGGATAGTCGAGGCCGGCCGCGGCGGAGTGCGTCGCGAGAACCTGTCCGTCGCCGTCCTGGAGCAGGTACGTCGCCGCGCCGTGGATGACGCCGGGACTGCCCGCCGAGAGGCTGGCGGCGTGCATGCCGGTGGAGACGCCGGCGCCGGCGGCCTCGACGCCGATGAGCGCGACTTCCTCGTCGGGGACGAAGCAGTGGAAGAGGCCCATCGCATTCGACCCGCCACCCACGCAGGCGAGGAGCATCGTCGGCAGGCGACCCTCTCTCTCGAGGATCTGCTCGCGCGCCTCGCGGCCGATGACCGACTGGAAGTCGCGCACCATCGTCGGGAAGGGGTGCGGCCCCGAGACGGTGCCGAAGCAGTAGAAGGTGCCGGCCGGGTGGGCCATCCAGTCGCGGAAGGCCTCGTTGATCGCATCCTTCAACGTGCGCGTGCCAGAGGTGACCGAGCGGACCTCGGTGCCGAGGAGGCGCATGCGGTGGACGTTGGGCGCCTGCCGGCGGATGTCCTCCTCGCCCATGTAGACGACGCACTCGAAGCCGAAGAGGGCGGCGACGGTCGCGGTCGCGACGCCATGCTGGCCCGCGCCGGTTTCGGCGATCATCCGCGACTTGCCCATGCGCCGGCAGAGGAGCGCCTGGCCGAGGGTGTTGTTGATCTTGTGCG
>PMZA01000244.1:3816-5881 GCA_003170595.1 Armatimonadota bacterium | reverse complement strand
GGACGACATCTCGGTCACGGTCGAGGCCGCCCACGCCACACCCACCGAGCTCCGCCTGGAGATCGCCCCGCGCCGCCCGCAAGCCCCTCCCGGCACCAGGTACCCATCCACGTGGGGCGGCTTCGATTTGGCGGATGTCATATACAAGGATGGCCGCAGCGCGGTCACCTGGATAGTGGACAACAACTTCGACAGCGGCCACCAGGTCCTCACCTACGTCCTGCCCCGGCAGATCAAGGCCCCGCCCGCGAAGGGCTTCACCCCGATCGTCGAATCCGCCGAACCCACGGAGCTTCTCCTCACCTACATCCGCACCGGCCCGTCCGACCGGACCGTGCCCTTCGTCCTTGAGAACATCCCTTTGCCCTGACGCTCGCCGGAGGAAGAACATGAGAGCTTACCATCTGATCCTGGCCCTGATCGTCCTGGCCGCCCACTCGCCGGCTTTTTCCGCCGACCAGGCGCCCAGCGTGTCGTGGCTCGGTGATGAACCCCTCACCATCCACGCCTCCGGCAAACTCCGCGACGTCCTCATGTTCCTCTCGAGGCTTAGCCACCGCTATGTCTGCGTCGACACGGCCCTCGACTGGAGGTCGCCGGAATTCAAGAGCCTCGAGGCGAAGCCGGTCACGCTTAGCTTCGACGGCGCCACCCTGGACCAGATTGTCCTCGACATCTGCAAGCAAGTCGGCGCGGTCTGCAGTTTTCCTCCCGCTACCGACGTGGGCACAAGCGAGGTCTTCCCCGTGCGCCTCCGTCCCGGCGACCCTCTGGCAGACCCGCGCCCGTCAGTGATGCTGGATGGCTACCTCCTCCGCCTCACTCAGGTGGCTGTCGAGGCCGAACACCACGACCGCTTCCTCTGGGGCACGCCCAGCCCGGATCTCAGCGGCGACGAAACTGTCACCCTCGGCCTCCGCATCACCCCGCGCTCCCACGACGCCGCGCTTCGCCTCCTCGGCACCGACTATCGCGCCACGGTCCTCACCGATCTCGGCACCACGATCACCGGCCAATGCTTCTTCGATATCTACCTCCCCTGCTATCCGACTTATCGCGACGAGGTGATCGGCGCCGCAGCCAAGATCGTCCTGCCTTTCCACGGCCCTCGGCCCCACGTACTCCGTCGCATCGAGGGCAGCCTCAAGCTCGCCTCCACCCTCCACTCGACCGACTTCCGCATCCCCGCCAACACCACCGGCCAGACCTTCACCCGCGACGGCATCACCGTGACCGTGGCCTCGTGGCCGAAATCCGACCATGGCTTGCTGAAGGTCGGGCTCGTCATCTCGCGTCCACAGGCCCAGGGAGGCGCTATCTGGACTGACCGGCAGATGGCGACCTTTGTCTTCAACGACGGCAAGCACGTCCCGGTGATCGGCGGCGGCTACGAGCAACCGAGAGGCAGTATGACCATGGAGTACGAGTGCGGCTACGGCACCGGACAGATGTACACCATCCTGGGTGGTGGCGCGCCGCCACCGCTGCCCGAGGCCGAATACATGGACCTCACGTACATCGTCCCCGGCCCGGTCGACAAGTCCATCCCCTTCGTCATCGAGAACATTCGCCTGCCCTGACGTGCCTTGCCGCGGCGCGCCCGACGTGCCATCCTCTCTTGCGCGACGCATCCGCCTTTCGGGAGGAACGTCATGCCATCTCGTGTCCTTGGCCTCTGCATCCTTGCCCTTATCCTCTCCCCATGCCTCGTCGCCGACCCGTCCGCCTCCGCCCCGCCTCTCGGCCCCGAGAAGTACACCGTTCACCTCTCCGGCACGGTCAAGGACCTTATCCCCGCCCTGGCAAGACTTACCGGCCGCACCCTTCGCCTCGACGACTACGACGCACCCCTCCCCGCGCACCTCTTGGCCACGCCCGTCTCCCTCAGCTTCGACAACGCGTCTCTCACCGATATCGTCCTCTCGCTCTGCAAGCAGGCCGGCCTCACTTACGACCTCTTCTGGGGCGGCCCCTACGGGGTGATCCTCCTCTACCCCGGCGACCCGCTCGCCGATTGCCGCCCCACCGTCGTCCTCGACGACTACATCGTCCACGTTACCAAGAT
>PMZA01000244.1:0-3795 GCA_003170595.1 Armatimonadota bacterium | reverse complement strand
CCCCGCACCGCCGCTGCCTATGCCAGCCTCAACGGCCTTCGGGCTCAGGCCCACGCGGACTTCGACGTCGGGGCTCCGGTCCAGTCCTCAGCCGGCCCCGCTCTGCCGCTCGACTATCCGCCCCAGATGGACACCTGGCATCGAAGCGTCCCGGTCCTCGGGCGCCTCACCTTGCCGCTCCCCGACCCACTCGCAAGGACCATCACTCGCCTCGAGGGCGCCCTCTTCCTCACGTCCGAGAGCTTGCGCACCGAGTTCCGCCTTCCGCCCGAGAGTGTCGGCCAAACGTTTAGCCGCGACGGCATCTCCATCGCCGTCCGCTACTGGAAGCGCGGCGGCCAGCCCGGAGGTACCTACGATGCTAACGCGCTCGACGTCCAGATGGGCGTCACCTACCAGCCCCTTCGCCCGCCCGGCGACTTCAATCCCTACCAGCCCGGCCACGACGCTGTGACGGCCGTCCTCCTCGCCCCTGACGGCGACCCCGTCCAGTCGACTGCGGGCGGGTTCAGTGGTAAGGAGGGGCACATGCAGCTCGAATTCTGCTTCCCTCTCGTCCGCCATGTCTTCGACGGCCACGCCCAGAAGACCGAGCCGCCCATCGAGCCCGAGGCAGTGCTCGTCACGGTCACTCGCGTCGGCCTGACGGACCGGACCGTGCCCTTCGTCTTCACGAACCTTCCGCTTCCGTGAGGTCACGCCATGGCTCGGCCAGCCCAGCCTCTCATCTGCCTGCTCCTCCTCGCCGCCGCGGGCTCGCGCCTTCACGCGATGCCGGCCGTGACTCTCCAGTCGGCTCCCCCCGACCCGCCCAGATACTCGATCCACATGTCCGCCGACTTCATGGACGTGGTCGCCGCCGTGGATAAGCTGATCGGCACCAGCATGTTTGTCGACGTTCGCATCGAGGGCAAGCGCGTCACCCTCAACCTTGACTCCGCCACCCTCGACGACCTCCTCTTCGCCCTCTGCAAGCAGGTCGGCCTGACCTACGACATCACGTGGACGGACTACGGCCCCGCTCCCCCGATCATCGAGCTCCGCCGCGGCGATGTCAGCGTCGACCCCCGCCCGGTCACGGTCCTCGACGACTACATCCTCCGCGTCACCCACGTCGAGGTCCGCCAGCATCGCGAACTCGACTTTCGGTGGGGCGCCCCGAAACCCACCGAGCCGCAGCCGACGGATGGCACCTACGTGACCCTCCTCGTGACACCCCGCTCCTTCGCCGCCGCCAAACGACTGCGAGGCCTCCGGCGCACGGCCCGCGCCCTGCCTGACGTTGGCCAGCCCCTCTTCGCCAGGCCAGGCCCATACGGCGATCTGGTCTTCTTCAACCCTACCGATCTAGCTGCTCGCCGCAACCAGGACCAATCCCGCGACCTCTGGCTGCCCCTACCCGACCCGCGGGCGACCGTCCTTACCCGCCTCGTGGGCGCTCTGGACATCGCCAGAACCCACACCACTCAGCTTCGCATCCCGCCCGGCAGCGAGGGTAATACCCTCATCTTCGACGACGCCACTGTACTCGTCCGCACCTGGCACCAGGACGGCCACACGCTCCATGTCGGCCTCGACATCACCTACCCGCCCCCAGCGGCCCACAATGGGGTCATCACTGTCTCGGGCTGGGACTGGCAGACGTCGACCCTCCTCGCCGCCGGAGGCCTGCGCCTTCGGCCGACTTCGACCAAGACCGGCGGGTTCTACTTCCGCTACACCCTCGACCTCGACTTCCCGCTCAGCGCGCCGGCCAGCCCCGGCGCTGCCCCGACGCCCATCACGCCCGAGGCCGTGCTGGTCACCCTCAACCGCTTCAACTCCACCTATGCCACCATCCCCTTCGTCCTCAAGAACGTGCCCCTGCCCTGAGCGCGCCCTGACGCCCTTGCGGCCAGGTCCCGCAGGTGTCATCCTTCATCGGCGAGGCATCCGCTTCCGAGGGGGTACTGCGATGTCGGTCCGCGGCGTTGCGGTTTTCCTTCTTACCCTCACCCTCCCCCCATGCCTCCACGCCGACCCATCCACCTCCGCCCCCTCTCTGGGCACCAAAGAGTTCACAGTGCACTTCCGAGGCACCCTCTTTGACGCCCTCGCCGAGCTGCAAAGGCTCTCGGGATGCATCTTCTCCATCGATGACATACCCGGCGCGCGGCCGGCAGGCGAGCCCCTTAGCTTGGCCCACGTCGAACTCGACTTCGACGGCGCCACGCTGGGCAAGATCCTCCTCTCGATCTGTAAGCAGGTGGGCGGCGTCTATCGGATGTCAGGGGACTCTCCGGAAGTCCCCGAATACATCTGGATGAACCCGGGCGACCCCGACCTCGACGCTCGCCCCACGGCTGTTCTTGACGGCTATCTCGTACGCGTCGTCTTTGTGACGGCCACCCGCACCCAGGACACGGCCTTCCCCTGGGGCGAGGCCCTGCCGGAGTTTCGCGATCCCGAGCGCGGGCTCGATGTCGTTGTCGAGGTCGTGCCGCAATCGGCGCAGGCAGGCCTGGCGCTGGCCGGCCTGGACGTCTATGCCAGAGCCCACCCCGATGTCGGAGCACCTCTGGAGCGACCCAATGCCCGCCCCGGAGAGTACTTCGGTCTCCAACAGGACGACCCGGGGGACCCGGGCCGGACTCACCTTGAGGTCTGGGTTCTCCCTGCCGCCGACCAGACGGCGACTTCCCTTCGGCAGCTGGAGAGCGCGCTGATCCTCTACTCCTGGGCCCGCAAGACGGAGATCCGCATACCGGCCGGCAGCGAAGGCAAGTCCTTCACCGCCGATGACGTTACCGTCACCGTCACCAAGTGGCACGTCGAGAACGGCTCGGTGAAGATCGGCATCGACGCTGCCATGCCGGCCCTGCCCCAGGACGCCCCCTTGGCGAAGCGAGCGCGCGCGTGGATGGCGGCGGCCTTTCCCGGCGCCGACGGCAAAGACCACCAGGCGCTGGGCGTTCGGTTCGACCCACAGCGACAGCACTTCGTCTACCCGATGTCCTTCACTCCGCCGCGGGCCGCCGCGCCTACTGGCGGAGCACAGCCCACAATCGTCGAGCCAGACCACGTCCTCCTCACCTTCTACCGCTCCGGCCCTCCCAGCGTTCGTGTTCCCTTTGTCCTCGAGAACATCGCCCTCCCGTGCCTTCCGGATCCGCCCCCGTCCGCCGCGACCGAAGGTGCGCGCTCCAGCCACCGGCCGATGTCTGCTACAGGGGGCCGAGGATGAGCCCGCGCCTCCTCCTGCTAGGGGCGGCCGTTATGGCGCTGGTCGCCGGCAGTTGCCTCGCCGATCGTCCGCCGAGTGCCCCTTGGCTGGGCGACCGGGTGTATTCGTTCCGGGCGTCGGGGAGCCTGGGCGGTGTCCTGTATGCTCTGGCGCTCTCCACGGGTCGCTTGATCCACGTCGATCCTGGTCCAGCCCTGCCGGCCTTCGCGGGCAAACGCCTGCGTGACATCCATGTCTCGATAGATGCCGATGGCGAGACTCTCGACCGCATCCTTCTGTCGGCCTGCGGCCAGGCCGGCGCGGTCTACGATCTCCGAGCTGACCCAAACCCATATCTGAACGATGGCTATGCTGTCTGGGTCCACGCAGGCGACCCGCGACACGATCCTGGCCCGGCCGGAGCTACCCTCAAAAGGTGTGTAAACGAAAGGAGGGGTGGTGGTAACCTCAGGTGGTCCAACTACACGGCAAGTGAAGGCTTGCCGAGGAGATTACCACCATGAGCGAAGGTAGCACGCAGGGATTTGACGAGCAAGTTGAGGGGCAAGGAGCGACCTGGGAGACGCTGGAGG
>PMZA01000341.1 GCA_003170595.1 Armatimonadota bacterium | reverse complement strand
TGGGGTGTGGGGGGAGAACATGCGGGGTGGTGGCGTGTTAGGAAAAGTCAGGATGGTGTCAGATGGCCTTTCATGGACATGGCATGGGGAAATGGCGGCGCGGTCGATCCTCCCAAGACGGCCAGCCGGACATTCCCCCGCTTAAGATCACTGATAAACGCATGGCCGAGTGGTTCGTGCACGAACTCGGTCCCCACTGGTGGCGCCTCGCCATCGGCATCGTCGCCATGGCCGGGTCGGCCGCCGCTGATGTGGCCATACCCTGGGCCACGGGCAAGCTGATCATCCAGAAGGCAATCCTCGAGAGGCACATGGAACTGCTGCCCCACTTCATGTGGCTGGCGATCGGACTGTTCCTCGTATCGGCGGTGCTGAGCGCGGCGCGGATGAATATCATGCACCAGCTCGGCCAGCGACTGACGTACAAGATGCGCACCGTCACCTACGAGCATCTGCAGAGGCTGGGGCTGTCGTTCTTCCACAGCCACAGCACCGGCGACATCATGTCGAGGGTGAGCAACGACGTGGGCGCGGTCGAGGACATGGTCGTCCACGGGACCGATACCGTGCTCAGCGATAGCCTGCGGGTCGTGTTCATCATCGCCCTCCTGATGCGGACCAACGTGACGCTGACACTGATCTCGATGGCGCCGCTGCCGCTGTTCCTCGTCGGGATACTGGTCTTCGGCAAGTTCGTGCGGCCCCTGTACGAGAAGGTGCGGTGGAAGCTCGGCGAGATCAATACCAAGCTGCAGGAGAATCTGAGCGGAATACAGGTCATCAAGGCCTTCGGGCGTGAGGGGCTGGAGTTGGATGAGTTCAACAGGTCGTCCGGGGATTACATGCAGGTGAGCATCCAGGGCATCTGGTACTGGACGACGTTCTTCCCGTTCCTGGGCTTCCTGACGTCGCTCGGGGTGATCGGGGTGATCTGGGTCGGCGCCCTGATGACGCAGACGAACCCGTCAATCGCCGGGGCCGTGACGACTGGCGCCGGGGTCGTGACCGTCGGGATCCTGGTCATGTTCATCGGCGAACTGCAGCAATTCTATGGGCCGGTGGGGAATCTGCTGCGGGTGCACAACGTGTTCAACCAGGCCTTCGCGGCGCTGGCCAGGATCTTCGCGCTGCTGGATGAGGAGCCGGAGGATCTGGGGAAGGAGGGTGGCGTCGAGCTTGTGGACGTGAAGGGGAAGGTGGAAATCCTCGACGTGAGCTTCAAGTATGCAACGGGGGAAGAGGTGCTGAAGGACGTGACGGTGGTGGCCGAGCCGGGTGAGACGGTGGCGCTCGTGGGACGCAGCGGGGCCGGGAAGACGTCGCTCGTGAGCCTCATACCAAGGTTCTTCGATCCGCAGACGGGCGTGGTGAAGGTGGACGGGATCGATACGAAAGAGATAAGGCTTGAGTCGCTGCGATCGCATATCGGGATCGTGCTGCAGGAGACGTTCTTGTTCGACGGGACCGCGCGGGAGAACATCCGCTACGGGCGGCTGGATGCGACGGATGAGGAAGTGGAGGCGGCGGCGAAGGCTGCGTATGCGGATGAGTTCGTCGTGAACCTGCCGAAGGGATACGAGACGATCGTGGGCGAGCGGGGAGTGAAGCTGTCGGGCGGGCAGAGGCAGAGGATTGCGATCGCGCGGGCGATCCTGAAGGACCCGAAGATACTGATCCTGGATGAGGCGACGTCGCTGGTGGACACCGAGGCGGAGCAGATGATCCAGGCGGCGCTGGAGACGCTGATGGTGGGGCGGACGACGTTCGTCATCGCGCACAGGCTGTCGACCGTGCGGAAGGCGAGCAAGATCGTGGTGATCGACGAGGGGGCGGTAGTCGAGCAGGCGGACCATGAGACGCTGATGGAGCAGGGCGGGCTGTATGCGAACATGTATACGCGACAGTTCCACCTGCAACAGTATGGAATGACGTCGGGGTTGGGCGCGGATTTGGCGGAAGAGGAGAACGAGGATCTGGAGCAAGGGGGGTAAGGCGGCGATGGTGGCAAGGTCGGCGAGGGGATCCTTCGCGCGNNCGCTCAGGATGACACCAAAGGACAAACGGCAGAGGCGGTAGGTTAGGGACATACGCGATGGCGTGGCAGCGGGCTGAGAGATTGGCGAAGGTTGTGGCGCCGGCGCTGGAGGATCGGCTGCGCGGGCGGCTGCGGGCGTTCGAGGCGTGGCGGCGAGTCGGGACGTGGACGGGGACGACCGCTGTCGCGTGGGGAGTGGTGGCGGCGGCGTTGAGCCTCGCGGCGATCGCGGCGGGACTGGGAATCGGCGCGGTCGGGATCGAAGGGATGGTCGCGATGTGGGCGGCGGGAGTGGCGGCGACGGCGATGGGGCTGGTGGTGTTCGCGCGGCCGTGGAGGAGCGGTGAGGCGGCGGGGGCCGTCGCGAAGGCTGCTGGCCTCGGCGATGATCAGCTACTGACCGCGGGCGAGGCGCTCGACGGTAAGGCAAGGGTGACCGCGCGGCTGGGCGAGCCGCTGTTCGCGCGGGCGCTGGAATTCCTCGATGTGCGCAACCCCCTCAAGATGGCGGCGGCGCAGCGTGGGCTGTGGCGGCTGGCGGCGGAGGTTGCGGTCGCGGCGGCGGTGCTGCTGGGGACGTCGATGGCGGTGCCGGATGGATGGGCGATGATGATGAACGGGGCGGAGAAGGCGGGTG
>PMZA01000163.1 GCA_003170595.1 Armatimonadota bacterium | reverse complement strand
CGCGGCTTGGCTTGTGGAGGGGCCGAGTAGGGAAGCGAGCCGCAGGCTCGCACGGTCCCCTACCCGGCCCGGTTTGTTCTTCTCGCAACGGGAGGCATGTCGATGTCCTGCATCCTTTGCCTTCTTGCCTTATCTTTCGCCCTTACCTTCGCCGCCGCGGCGCCCATGCCCGCGCCTTCGTCCTTGCCATCGCCGACTCCCGCCCCGCCAGCGCTCCCCGGCCAGGACTACGCCTTCGACGCAGGCCCCGCCCCATCAGCCGGCGCGCCCGTCATCTACTCCTACCTCCACGAAGCCGGCCCGGGCGAATCCGTCTATCTTCACGGCGCGGGCCTGACCGGTCAGGGCAAGTCCCGCCTCGTCCTCTTCGGTCAGGGCCTTGGCTCCAACGGTTCGTCCTACGATGCCGAGATGAAAGCCTCCGCGCCCGATGGCCTTCTCGCGACGATCCCCGAGGGCCTTCCCGACGGCCTCTTCCTCGCCTGGCCCATGCGCGGCGATGTCGTCGGGGCGCCTGTTCGCATCAACGCCCCCGAACTCTGGTGGCTCTCCCCATCGACCACTCCGGCCGGCCGCGAGGTCTGGCTCTTCGGCCGCAATCTCAGCCTCCGCCCCGGTCTCCGCGCCGCGTACGTCTGGGCAACCGGCGCCTCGGGCGGACGATGGATGCCCATCCTCGAGACCGGCGCGTATCGCCTGAAGATCCGGATCCCAGCCGACCTCGCGCCGGGCGACTACCGCCTCTGGATCCACGCCGGCATGGGCGGTCGCTTCGGCTGGTCCGAGCCCGTGCCCATCACCATCCTCCCGCCCGCGAAGGATCCGACTCTCTTCGACGCGTCGAAGTCCGGCCTGCCCACCGACGAATCGGCCGACGCCTGGCCCGCGCTCACCGACGCCCTCAAGGCCGCCGGGCCCGACCACGTCGTCCAGCTTCCCGCCGGCACCTTCACTTTCTCCAAGCCCCTCGTCCTCACCGACGGCCAGAAGCTCCGCGGTCAGGGCGCCGGCAAGACCGTTCTCCAGCTCGCGCCGACGATCAAGCTCGACGCCTTCCCTCCCTCCATACCTCGCCATCGCGGCCCAACCGTCGGCAGCATCCACTCCGTCGGCGATACCCTCCGCTGGCGCGTGACCGTCCCCACGGCCGGCGACTGGAATCTGTGGGTCTACTATGCCCAGGACAACTCGCCCTGGGGCATCACCGACATGGCCGGCCACACGCAGATCCAGGTCGATGGCGCCGCCCCGTTATCGCTCGATAACTTACCCAACACCGGCAGCTTCAACGACTTCAAGTGGTCCCGCACCGCAAAGCTAAACCTCACCGCCGGCGAGCACGTTCTTACGTGGACCAACGTCAAGGGCGGTGGCCTCAACCTCGACCGTTTCGCCCTTTCCCTCGATCCCGCCTGGAAGCCTGACGCGCCCAAGGTAACGCCCGGCCCGCGCCTGCTCGTCTTCGAGGCCGAGGATTACTTCGAGGGTCGCGCCCGCGATTGGACCGCGCCCGAGCGCGCCGTCGTCATCGTCAACGGCGCCGACGTCGCCCTCCAGGACGTCAGCATTTTCGGCGCACCCGCCGCCACCTGCGGCGTCTTCGTCCATGACAGCCGCGACGTGATGATCTCCGGCCTGATCGTCACCGACATCCCGACCGCGCCCAACAACGCCTCCGCCATCGACGTCTCCGGCAGCCACAACGTCCGCGTCCTCGAGTGCTCGCTCCGTGGCCGTGCGCCGGTGCTGATGGAAGACGTCAGCCACCTCTGGGTTCGCAACTGCAATCTCCGCCCCGACCACGGCACCGGCAACGGCGCCCTGGCGGTCATCCTTGGCACCGGCCCGATCATGAACTGCGTCATCGAGGGCAACCAGGTCACCTCGCCCCGCGGCACGCCCGAGGCCATGCGTCTCCTGTGGTGGAACACCTCCGGTGGCTGCGTCGCCGAGAACTGGATCGCCCAGAACGACGGCGCGAATTTCGGCGGTCAGCCCGGCGAGGACTCCAACGTCGGCGAGGCGATCCTCTTCGAGAGCTGCCTCTCGCAGCCCTGGTTCGGCCCAGCCGCCTCCGCGGGCGATGACTGGGTCGAGCTTCCGGCCACCGGCCCTGACTACGACATGCTCGGCAAGCCGGTTCTCGGCCGCTATGCGGTCGTCATCGTCGACGGTCCCGGCGCGGGGCAGGCCCGTCTCATTCGCGGCATGGAGGGTCATCGCCTTCTCCTCGACCGCCCCTGGGCCATCCCGCCGGCCGCCGCCTCAACGATCCTCATCACGGAGGAGTTCTACCGCAACCACATCGTCGGCAACTCCATCAGCGAGGCCATGACCGGCTGCCAGCTTTGGATCAACGGCTACGAGTGCATCATCGCCGGCAACCGCTTCGAGCACATGCGCCGCGACGGCATCCTCGTCTTCGGCATGGCCGACGAACTCTCTCCCACGAAGACCCCCGGCTGGAACGGCGGCATCGGCACGATCTACTACAACCTCGTCGTCGGCAATCACCTCGAACAAGTCGGCTACGGCCCGCGCATCAACCTCGGCGGCGCGACGGTCGCAGGCAAACCCATCCCCTTCCCGCTCGCCCTCGGCAACTCGGTCCGCCGCAACACCGTCGTCCACTCGCGCGACATCGGCCTCGGCGCCGACCTGCGTGGCGGCGAGGAGCCCATGCCCGCCGGCGCGAAGCCTCTCCTTCTCGGCAGCATTTTCGAGTGGAACCGCACGGAGGACTGCCCGACCGGAGCTTTCGTCAGCCGCTGGGCCGCGCAGACCCTCGTCCGCCGCGACCAGTTCTACTTCTGGAACACGCCGCACGACTCTTCCGTAGCCGTCGCCGCGACCAAGGGCACGAAGGACCTCGTCGTCGAGGCCAACCATCACGAGGGCCCCTCCGGTGACGAAGACGCCTGGATCAAGCATCTACTGGAGAAGCCTTAGCTCTTGATTTCCGGAGGGGCCGAATCAGTGGTTGCGCGCTTGGCGCGCAAGCACGAATCCGGCCCGCCTTTCCCTTACGCACAAGGAGCCTCATCGATGCCCGTCTCAACGCATGACCGCCAGATCCTCCGCGACCTCGCGGCCCAGATGATGGAGATCGCCGCCGACCCGATCAACGACGAGCGCCGCCGCCTCTTCGACACGCTCAACCAGGTGAAGCGCACCCGCCCCCTCGTCACCATCTTCCAGGAGCCTTGGAACGAGATGGACGTCGACGGTGAGCTTGCGCTTCACTGCGAGGACCCCGCCTTCCACTGGGTCGAGGGCGACTTCCGCCGCACGCTCTACAAGTGGCGGCACATGCAGGGCGACATGGTCGTCGGCGGCGTCTTCACCGTCCCCCTGGCCATCCACGACACCGGCTTCGGCATCAACGAGGACGTGGATATCGCCACGACGGACGCGACCAACGACGTCGTCTCGCGCCACTTCCACATCCAGATCGCGAGCGAGGCGGACATTCACAAAATCCGCATGCCCGAGATCTCCCACGACCCGGCGGCGACCGAGCGCAACGTCGAGCTATGGTCCGATATCCTCAACGGCGTCATGCCCGTGCAGACCTCCGGCGTCGGCGGCTTCTGGTTCGCTCCCTGGGACGAGCTTGTCCGTTGGACCGGCGTTGAGGAGATCCTTCTCGCGATGCAGGAGCGACCCGACTTCGTCCACGCCGCCATCGGCCTCCTCGTCGATGCGTGGATGGTGCGTCTCGACCAGCTCGAGGACCAGGACCTTCTCGCCTGCCCGGCTATGGAGATGTGGGGCGTCGGCGCGGCGCAAATCTTCTCCGCCGTCTCGCCCGCGATGCACGAGGAGTTCGCCCTCCGCCACGAGGCGCGGTGGTTCGAGCGCTTCGGCTTCAACTACTACGGTTGCTGCGAGCCGCTCGATCTGAAGATCGACATTCTCCGCCGCAATATCCCGCGCCTGCGCAGGATTTCCATGAGCCCCTTCATCGACTTCGACCGCGCGGTGCGCAACATGCGCGACGAGTTCATCTTCGCGTGGAAGCCCAACCCCGCCATCTTCGCCGGCGACGAGTGGGCCCGCGATCACATCCGCGCGGACATGGTCGAGAAGATGGAGAAGGCGCGGGGCTGTGTGATCGAGATCATCATGAAGGACATCAGCACCGTCCGCTATCATCCCCAGCGCTTGTGGGAATGGGCGACCATTGCGACCGAAGTCGCCGCCGACTTCGCCTAACCCGTCGTGCTTTGGCCTGCTGTAGGGCGGGGCTTTACGCCCCGCCGGCCTGCATCTTTGCTTTTCGGAGGGGCCGAATCAGCCCTTCGCGCGATAGTGCGAAAGGGCGAATCCGGCCCTCCTTTTGCTGCCCGACGGAGGCACCCATGAAGAACCCGCATCGCTACGAGGACCTGCTGCCCGAGGATTTCTACGCCGAACTCGAGCGCGCGCCCATCGCCTACTTCGCGTGCGGCGCGATGGAGGAGCACGGCCTCCACAACCCCCTCGGCACCGATTTATTCCAGGGCTACGAGATGTGCCTCCGCGCGGCCGACGTCACCGGCGGCATCGTCTTCCCGCCCGTCCCCTTCGCGCCCGCGGGCGATCCTGCCCTCTCGCGCGAGGAACTCGACTCCGGTGGCCACCCGCTATTCCCGCCCAGCCTCTGGGTCAGCCGCGAGTGCTGCGACCTTCTCTACACGGAGCTTCTCACCGCCCTCGCGGGCCTCGGCTTCAAGGCCTGCCTCGGCGTCGGCGGCCACTGGCCGGCCGATCAGATGCTCCAGGCGATCTGCCAGCGCAACGGCGGCCGCGTGGGCGACATGCGCTTCTGGGGCGGCGGCACGGTAAGTCTCCTGAACGACAATCTCCTCACCGAACTCTACAACGCCGACCCGCTCGCCGGCGGCCATGGCACGATGTGGGAGACATCGATGATGATGGCGATCCGCCCCGAGCTTGTCGACCTCCCTCGCGCGGCACGGATCGAGGCGAGCCCCTTACCGTCGCAGCTCAAGGGCATCGACCCGGGCGTTCAGGCACGAATCGCGGCCGCCAACGGGGACCTCGGCGAGCGCACCTTCCGTGAGGCGACCGACCTCCTCATCGCCAGAGCCCGCGCCCTCCTCGCCTACGCCTGAGCGTTTGCCGTGCGCATTTCGGAGGGGCCGAATCAGATGGCGAGCATCGCGAGCCATCGAAGCCGGCCCGCTCTTTCTACCCTTCGACCTTCACGACCGTCCCTTCCCCCGGCTCCAGGTGCAGGCGGAACGTCGTCACGCCGCCGCTCTTCCTGAACGGCACCGCCGCCCCTGTCCTCACGCCAAGGTCCGTCGCCTTCCTCACCGGCCATGCCAGCCGCACCACATCCTCCACCGCCTCATCGGCGCTGCGGTTGAACGCGACCACATACCGCACGCCACCCTTCTCTTCGCGCACGATCAGCCCTAGCTTCACATCCTCACACCACGCCTCCCTCGGCGCGGCCCGATCGATAGCCGCCCTGATCGCGCCCACGTTGTCTTCATCATCCATGCGGCTGAAGTCCGCGATCACGATGGCCCGCCCTCGCCCGACCCTCACGTCCTTCATCGCCGCTCCATCCGCGAACGTCGTCGTCTTCTCGCCCTCCACGATCCTCGCATCACCCATCATCGCCTTCCACGCCGCGCCATCATCCTTGCCGTACGCCGTGTATTGCGCGAACGGCCCCGCCGCGATCAGCACCCCACCGCCCTTCACCCACTCGACCAGCTTCGGCCCCATCCATCCGGGCAGCGCGACCCCATACGGCAGCATCAAGACCTTGTAGTTCCCCAGCCTATCGCGCCCCGCCGCCAATTCTCTCTCGAAGACTACCGCGTGATGATAGTTGCCCGCCTCCAGCACCCTCGTCATCGCGAACGCCGCGACCTTCACCCTCTCCGCGGCCTTGTACGAATTCGACGTCGTGCTCGGCTGCAGGATGCCTATCTTCGGCTCAGCCGGCGCCGTCCCGAAGAACGCCTCCTTCATCGCGTTCATCTTCGCGTGCATGAGCGGCACGACCCCCGCGCACGGTCGCAGCAGCGAGTAGTTCGTCTCGAAGTCTGCCAGGTTGTTGTAGGCCGACTGCGTCTCGCTCGGCCATCCCACGTAGGTATCGTTCTGCCCGTAGAATTGCCAGACACGCAGGCCCAGCCCGGCCCCGCGCCATAGGTTCCGTTCGCCCGCCGCGAAGACGACCGGCTCCTGCGCGTTGTCCCAACACTCCGGCCCGTTCCACACATACTCCAGGCTGCCCAGCGTCTTCCCGCGCGCATATCGCCAGATCGAGTAAAGGTAACGGTCGCACTCGGGCCCCGCGCGCCCGTCATGGATCGACACGATGTCGCCCGTCTCCGCCAGCCGCTCATAGTCCACCGCCGGCCGCACGTACGTGTTGAACACCGGCACGCACGGGTCAGTCCCCACCGGATGCGTCGGGTCCGCCTGCTTGAGCAGCTTGTAGCAGTCCGTCCACCACCCCATGCACCGGTCCTTTCGCCACAACTCGAACTCGTGCATCAGCGCCGTCGGCCTCTCCGCCGCCACCATGTCCTTCTCATCCGGCGGCGCCACATCCTCGAAGCTCGCGTACTTGCCGCCCCACGCCGCGTTCAGCTTTTCGATGGTCCCAAACTTCGTCCCCAGCCACGCCCGAAAGACCTTCACCGACGCCGCATCATGCCCGCTCTCCTGCCCGTTGCTGCAGTCATGCGCCTCCCACGGTCCGCGGTAGTATTGCACCCGCGCATCGCCGCGATAGTGCGCCGCGATGTCACGCAAGTATTCCTCCATCGCCTCATGCACCTTCGGGTTATCGCTGTTCAGGTCAGCGAACCGGCTCCACGCCGCCCCCGCCTTCGGCACGGCCTTCTCATTCGCGAACGCCGTCGCATCATCCTTGATCTGCGGCCACAGCCATTCCGGCACGTACATGAACCCGTGGTTCGCATACGAGAGGATGAGGTCCACGCCGAGGTTCCGCGACGCGAAGCCCCCCACCACCTCCTCGTCGTGGAAGTCGGGCTTCGCCCGATTCGCCCACGTCATGTTTTCGTTGATCTGCATCTCGTAGTCGTACTGCATGAGCCGCACGTGGCGGAGGTAGGTGTTGATGTCGGGGTATACATGGCTGCCGCCGAAGAGGAACTGGTCGACGCTGCCATCCGCCCGGAAGTACCGCCTGAGCGTCGCCGGTTTCTCACCAGACAGATCCGGCTCAGCCCACGCGCACTTCATGCCCAGCCCGCGCGGAGCGATCCATGCCTCCCACGCCGCCAGCGCCGTCTTCTGCTTATCCTGAAGCGCCTTCGCCGCGGCGGACATGTCAGCGATCTCATCGCCCAGCTCCGCCTTGCCCCTATAGCTCTGCAGGAAGTACGCGTACGAGTGCGGCCAGCCGTTCGCCGGCTTCCCGTTGATCAGCGGCCAGATCGCCTTGTACCTTTCGCGCAGGGCATCGACCTCGTCCCATCCCGCCCCATCGATCTTCGGCGCGTCCTCCCGCCGGTAGCCCGTCAACCTCTTCGCCCCGCGCATCGCGTCCTGCACCCACGCCGCGAGCACGACCGCCCGATCGTACTCGAAGGCAAAGTCGTTCAGCGGCTGCACCAGCTCCGGCCGCGGCTTAGACGTCCCCCAGTCGTCCGCAGCCTCACGCTGCTCGAACCGCACGTCATCGATCCATACGGTCCCCATCGCGCTCTTCTCACCCGCGTCGCCGAACAGTTCGATGACCGCCTTCGCTGCCCCCTCCGGCGCGGGTCCATCGGCCTCGACGATCCTCCAGCCGAAGGTCCCCACTCCGGCGTACCCGGTCTTCCCGCCGCTCCACATCCACTGTCCCTTCGCATCGGTCCAATACAGCCGCGTGCCCGCGCTCGGGTTCAGCACCTTCTCACCGCGCACCCTCGCCCTCAGCCGGTAGATCTCTCCCGCCTTCACCGGGATGCTTTGCGTGAAGCACGGCGCCTCCACCGACGTCGCGACGATGGGTAGAATCTCCACGCACCGCTTTCCATCTGCGGCGCCCCCGTCGACCACGTGCAGGACCCGCGCGTTGTCCTTCCCATAGCGGGTCCACCCGACCGGATCGCCCTTCGCGTCCACGTCCTCAAACGACCCGTTGACCAGCCCTTGCGCGAAGCAGCTTCCCGCAAGGCCGATCACGCATGCAAGGACGATCGTCCCACGCCTGAACGGCTGCATTCCTCTATCCTCCCATGTCTCACCGCCCGGCGTCCTTCCCTCGCACCCTCCGGCTTCCTGCACCTCTTCCGCCGTCGCGGCCCAACAGGCTTTCGTGTAGACTCTGACCCTATGGAAACCCTCGTCGCCAACCTGACCCTTCGCAGCGGCGAAGACGCCCGCGTCTGGAAGATCACCTGCCCCGAGCCCGCCTGGGCCGACCGCATCCTCCCCTTCCTCGACCACAAGGGCCCCGACTGGCACTGGCCCATGCGCGACGCTCTCGCCGCTGGCCTACCGCCGCTCACCATGAACTTCCACGAGTGCACGATCGGCGATGAAGTCGTCGGCAACATGACGACCCTCGAGTGCCTCGACCGCCCCGTGGGCCTCCTCCAGCACGTCTTCACCCCGCCCGAGCATCGCCAGAAGGGCATCGCCGACGCCCTCATGAACGCCATGTGCGACGACTTCAGCGCCCGCGGCGGACGCTCGATGTACCTCGGCACAGGCAACCCCATCGCCGTCCGCCTCTACGAGAAGTACGGCTTCGCGGGCATCCAGGGCGCCGGCTTCATGCAGTGGTTCCCCGACCCCGATTTCCTCACCACCTACTTCAGCTGCGGCCCGGTCTCAGTGCGCGAGATGAACTGGGGCGACTGGCCACTCCTCGCCGCGCTCTACGCGATCGAGGACGGCTGGACCTTGCGCAGCCTCAAGCAGGGGCTCTATGGCTTCGAGAACTACGAGCATCCCTTCGTCGACCTTCAGAAAGACCTCCGCGACGGCCGCGCCCAGTCCGCCCTCGTCCTCGTGAAGGATGACGGCGCCGTCGTCGGCCACGCCTTCCTCTGGCCGCGCCCTCAGTTCCCCGACGGCCCCTTCATGCTCGAGTTCTTCGTCCACCCGAACTTCTACGAGCAGGCCGGCCTCCTCCTCTCGTCCCTCGACCTCCCCGTCGGCCGCAAGCTCCAGTGCGCCTGCGACAACGAGGCGCGGGAACGCCAGGCGATCCTGGATCGTTTTGACCTGTGGCGCGAAGCCACCTTGCGCAGCCAGTTCTGCCACGACGGCCGCTGGTTCGATCTGCACCTGTACTCATCCCGCTGGATCCCACCAGCCTGAGGCCATCTGGATTGTCGCCTTCTGTAGGGCGGGCATTCATGCCCGCCGATTCTTTCGCCTTCGTTTCCGGAGACTGTCTCTATGAAGAGAATCGCCATCCTTCTCGCCTTACTCCTTGTCGCCATCGCCTTCGCCGGCGGTCACACCGTCCAGGACGCCACCACCGCCCTCGCCGCCCAGGGCGTCCCCGGCGAGCGTTGGAGCTTCGTCGCGATCGCAGACACTCAGCCCTACCTTCCCTTCACCTACTCGCCCGACTTCCCCCGCGCCATCTCGGAGATCAACGTCCTCCACCCGGACCTCGTCGTCGACAGTGGTGACTGCATCTTCGGCTACTCGAAGGACGACAGCATGACCAATCGCTGGTGGGACGCCTACTTCAAACTCGTCGGCCGCGCCACCGTCCCCTGGTTCCCCGTCGTCGGCAATCACGACATCACCACTCCCGCCCACGCGAAGATCTACACCTCCCGCGTCGGCCCGCTCTACTACAGCTTCACTTACGGCCGCGCTTTTTTCCTCTGCCTGTGCACCGAGGAGCCAGGCTTCGCCACGAATATCAGCCCGACCCAGCTTCAGTGGATCCGCGATCAGCTCACCGCCGCCACCGGCGCCCACATGGTCTTCGTCTTCATGCACGAGCCCCTCTGGTTGCTCAACCCCACGGCCTGGCAGCCCGTCCACGATCTCCTCAAGGCCCATCCGGCCGTCACCAAAGCCTGCTTCGCCGGGCACATCCACCTCTACACCCAGTTCCCCGACCGCGACGGCATCCAGTACACCATCGCCGGCGGCGGCGGCGGCGTGACCGGCGACCAGCCCCAGGCCGGCGACTTCCACCACTATCTCTTCGTCCAGGTCAACGGCGATAAGGCCGTCTGGTCGGTCATACGCCCCGGCTCCATCGATCCGCCCAACGTCGTCACCGCCGAGCGGTCGCTCCAGGTCCGCGCGATATCCTCTTGCGTCGGCGACTTCACGGCCGCCGGCGATCAGCGCACCGCGCCCGCCACGGTCAAGTTGAGCCTGCGCGTGAAGAACACGACCCGGTCGCCCCTCCGCGTCGAGATCGCGTGGGACGGCCTGGCTTACTGCGACGCGATCGACCCCGAGGACTTCGCGACTCAGATCCCGGCGGGCGAGGATCGCACGCTTCAGTTCACGCTGACGGCGCGCAATCCGGTGCTCGCGCTGCATGGTCTCCGCTGCTTCGCAACGCTGCATCTACCGGAGGGGCAGGGCGAGCCGGTGCTTGTGCGCCGGGTGGCGAAGTTCAACACAGCGCCGGGCGTGCACGTGCCCGACGAGGGCCCCGCGGCCCCCGAGCCCGCCCCCGACCCCAAC
>PMZA01000435.1 GCA_003170595.1 Armatimonadota bacterium | reverse complement strand
CCCGCCGCGCCTTTGCCTTTCCGCCCTTATCCGTCATCCTGCCTGTCCTGAGCCTGCCGAAGGAAGCGCTCGACCAGACGCCTGCTAACAGACCAGCCGAGCGAAGAATCTGGGGTGGCTGCGTTACGACCCTGCGCCCGCGGGGCCTTTCGTCACTCCATCAACAGATCCCCGAACCGACCCGGCGTATGGAAGCCACCGAAGGTCGGCGACCAGCACGTTGCAGCGCCCGTATCGGCCTCTTCCCGGCCGAAGTTCGCCCTCCAGAGGCCCGTGGGCGACCCTCCCAGCGCCTTCAGCGGTATCGCCATCTCCACCGTCCACCCGCCATCGACGCGCCCCGCTTTGGCCTTCCACTCACAGTTCCACCCCGCGTCCAGGCTCCCCGGCAGGCACCGCGCCTCATACTGCGACCCGGCGGCATTGACCGCGAAGTGGTAGTAGGCCTCCTCACCCGGCGGCTGCAGGAAGATCTCGACCGCGTCATCCTCCCACACGGGGCCATCGTGAGGGCGATCCTTCGCCACAGGGCTCGGCTGACCGTCGCACGTCACCTTAAGGTATAGGTTAGCGTCGTCATGACTGGCCAGCACCGTCGTCGGCCGCGTCGCCGGGACGCCCGACGAGGCGAGCATGAAGCGGTCCAGCTTGGCCGCCCCCACCCACTCGTCGGCCCCGATCTTGCCATCAATCGCGGGTGCCGCGAGCTTCGGACACGTCGCCCCGCGCACGAGATCGACATCCGCCTCGCCCTTGAGATCGCCCGCCGACCACCCGAGCGTGAGAGTTCGCACCGTGCCGACCAGGCCATCCAGCCACGCCCGCGTGTCCTCCGGTACCCCCAGCCCATCCGGCGTCAGGGGCTTCCGCTCGGCACCGTTGCCCAGCCAACCCGTCAGTTGCACCGGCGCCCCCGGCATCCACGACCGCACCTTCATCTCCACTTTCTGCCGCACCGCGCTCACCGGCCCTGCCGCGCCCACCTCGAGCGGCGGCTGAAGCCGCAGCGTCACTCGACGAGGCAGCCAGACGCCGTGGATGGTGGCGCTGGTCATGACATCGAACCACCCTCCGAGGGCGGTCGCGGGGGCCTTAACGGTCACTTCGGGGGCGTTCGAGAGGGCTATTTTGGTCTCTTTTCCCGCCGCTACATCGCCGAAAAGTGGCCCTTCAGCACCATCTAGTCGCTCCGCAGCGCCCGTTAGTACCTCTTCAGCGCGCCCCAAGGCCTCCGCGAAGCCCGAAAGTGGCAACATAATCCTTCGTCGCGTCAGGTCGTCAGAAAGGGGGGCAGCCATCGCCGTGAGCGACTCATAGGCCGGTCGCTGAGCTGAGGCCAGCCGCAGAAGGTCCACAGTCGTCCCGGCCGCGGCGAGGCCCGTCTTCATCTTCGCCGCAGCCTCGGCCGCCTTGACGGGTAGGGTCGTCATCCGCTCGCGCGTGCCCTCGATGGCCGCCGAGGTCACGTCGACGTCATCGGCCCAGGCCGTGCCCCAGTTGCCGTCGAAGAGGAATTGGAAATACTTCGCCGAGTAGCCGTCCGGGAGGCTGAACTTCGCCTCATAGGTCTTGACCTGCTCGGCCGGCACGAAATCGCGGAAGTAGATGTACTTGTCGGCCGCCCACTGCCCGTCCGGCCCCTGGACGCCAAACCGCGCCGAGAAGGTGCCTTTGGCGCTATCGGGCCGTTGCCAGCGGTATCTGAAGCGCAGCGCGTACTCCTGCCCGGACGGGAAGTCGACGGCCTGGGAGATCGACTGGAAGGCGTCGTCGGCGCGACTGGTGGCGTGAAGGCTCAGCTTGCCGGAGAGGGGCGCCTTATCGTCGAAGATGATCTCGCCGCCCTTGCCGAGGGCCTGATCGACGCCCCAGCCCGCCACGCCCTGCTCGAAGCCGGGGTTGACGAGGGCGGTGGCCGCGCGGGTCTTCACCCACTGGCCCTCCTCGGCTGTCCGGGAGAGCCACTGGCGGGCCTCGGTCAGCCATAGCCGGGCCACATCCTCCCGCCGTCCGAAGGCCACAACCTCGGTCGCGTCGGGCGCCAGGTCGACCCCAACTCGGTAGCGCTTCAGCCACGTGATCTTCCGCCCGCGCGGGGGCTGGGGCTGAGAGATGTCCAGAGGGCCATCGCCGACCATCCGCCAGGCGATCAGATCGCCGGGAGGGAGGGCGCTGGGGCGGACGTCGACCGCCGCGGTCGTGGGGTCCTTGCCGGTGTTGCGCAAGGCCACGAAGGTCACGCCCGCGCTTGGCCCATAACGCTCGACGAGGATATTCGGATCATCGCAGGTGGCCCACGTCACCGGCTGCCAGCCGGCCTCATCCATCCAGATGATGAGGGGCTCGTAGTACCGAAAGAGCGGCCGCGAGGGTTCATAGTCCGCCGCGTTCTGGAAGCCGCCGGTCCCGGGATGCACCGCGTAGAAGAGGCAGCGCTGGATGCCCCGCTCCTCGTCGGCCCACTTGACCTTCGGATTGACGAAGCCGTAGTCCATCCAGCTCATCGGCTTGCGGTAGCCATAGACGCGCAGATAGCGGTAGTGGTTGTCGTCGGCCATGCCGAAGGTGCTGCTCTCGCCGGCGCCGATCATGTCCAGCAGCGGGCAGAACCACTGCATGTAGGGCTCGAAGGTGTTGGCGATGACCAGCTTGCCGCGGGCGTTCATCCGCTCCCACACCTGCCGGGCGAACTCGACGTTGCTGAAGGCGTGAAGCTCGGCCGGGGCCCTGGCCTCGTAATCGGCGACCATCGGAATCGCGGCATGCTTCCACTGCTCGCGGCGGAAGTTGTCGTAGAAGTAGCCGATGAAGGAGGCTACGCTGTCGAGGTAGATGCCTCCCAATTCGCCGCCGTTGCCCTTCGCGGTATCGAAGGCCGGGAGAAGCTCGTACTTCCACGTCACCGAAGCGCGATTCGGTTCGGGGAGCTTCGGATCGGGGTTGAGAAGGACGTTGCTCATCCAGTTACCGGGCGACCACTCGTCGGTCCAGTGATGCCAGATCCAGCTTCCATCGCGCCGCTCGATGGCGGAGTTGACGATGGCCTGGGCCCAGTCGCGACGTTCCTGGGCAGTCTTCTCATTCTCGCCGGGACGCGTGGGTTCGAGGTCCTTGAGGACGTTCTGCTTGAGTTCGGCGGGCGACAAGAGCGGTGCATCGGCCATGTAGCGGGGCTTGTGGTCGGGCGTGGGCTTGTCGCCGAAGGTCCGATACCGTCCCCACGGCTCGGTGTAGACGAAGGGGAGGATGTCGTGGGCGGCGTCATACCCGGCGCGGGTCTCGCCACCCTCGTCGAAGCGCATGCCCCAGTCCCACGGGCAGGCCATCCGGGCGCCCTCGAGCCCGAGGACCCAGGTGCCGCCGGGTCCCGCGCGGCGGACGGCGTACTCCGGGAAGAGGCGATAGTAGCGCTCGACAGCGTCGCGGAAACCCCACTGGGGGTCGTGCGGGTAGACGATGAGGCGGAAGTCCGCGCGGGAGGGGAAGGCGGCGCTGTCGGGCGTCAGGCCGAGGTCGAACTCAGCCTCGAGGGCGCGGCGGGAGGCATCGTAGGCGAGGCGATACACCCTCGGTTCGGCTAGCGGGATGGCCTCGCTGACGCCCCGGTCGGGGCCCGTAACCGCCGCGAGAGGGTACATGGAGCCCTCGTGAGCGCCGTCCCAGGAGACCTGGTTGGCATAGTGGCCGCCCGGCGCCGTGATCTCGCGATGCTGGACGATATTGTCCCACCAAGTCCAGCCGGTGGCGTCGAGGGGCAGGGATACGCGGACGACAAGGGCGCGATCGGCGGGCGGATCGGCGGTGACGACGCAGTGAAGCTCCCAGGCGTCGAGGTCTTTGGCGGGAAGGTGGCGCCAGGCGGCGGCGAACCTGAGACCCGGGGCCGAGCTAGCCGGGACGAAGGCGTCAGTTGGGGCGGAGAGGTCGCGGACGGAGAGCGAGTATTCGGGTGGCGCCGCGTGGGCGAGGGAAAGCAGCAAGGCGGCGGCGATGGTCGATGCGAGTTTCATGAGAAGTCCTCCCGATGGAGCGTTCAAGGCCCTCGGATCTGTCATCCTGAGCGAGTAGGTCTCTTTGCTGCGAGCGAAGGATCTCCTTCTGGCTTGTTGGATCGCGCGTCCGTCGTCAGCCGTTATCGACAAGAGGAGATCCTTCGTCGGCAGAAACCGCCTTCCTCAGGATGACAGCCAAAGACGGGAAAAGAAAGGCAAAGGCCCGCGGGGAGTGAATCCCCGCCCTACAGAAGACAGAAAGAAGAAAGGCAAAGGCGAAGAGCGAGGGCCGGGTAGGGGACCTGCCGCACGGCGACGCTTCGCGTCGCTGGGCGGCACCCTACTCGGCCCCTCCACAAGCCAAGCAAAACCTACTCGTCCTGGTAGAACCAGTCGGTGCTAAGGCGGGCTACGTGCAGGCCGTCGAGGGAGTGGTAGCTCACCAGCGCCACGTCGTCCACGAACGTCACGCTCTGGTAGCCATAGTCGTCGTCGAGGTCGCCGCCGATATTTCGCCCCGCCGACCATGTCTCGCCCTCATCCTTCGAGATCTTCGCGGTCAGGGGCGATCGTTTGCCGTCGCGGCCGCCCGTGATCTGGATCAACAGGAGGTCGCCGGTCTGAGGTCCTCCGGACCTCCCGGGAAGGCGATGGACCGAAAGCGCCCCCGTCACCGTAGGCAGTGGCAGGTTCTCAACCATCTCTCCGGGGCTCCACGTCTCTCCCCCATCGGAGGAATACGACCGCCCGATCCACCCGCTGTACGTGCGGAAGAGCATCATCACCCGGTCATCCTTCAGCTCGACAACATGCGGTTCCTGGGCCTCGTGAGGGTCCATGTCCACGTCGGTCGGGCTCGCCCACCACGAGTGGCCGTCGTCGTCGGAGTAGAACACGACGCAGACGTAGCCGCTGTGATCCTCAGTGCTGGGCATGCGCTTCTTGTACTCGCACGGTGCCAGAATCCGCCCGGTCGAGAGGCGGAGGAGCTTGGCGTTGTGCATGATCACGTAGCCGGGGTGGGGCGTCATCACGAACTGGTCGGACCAGGTCGCGCCGTCGTCGGCTGAGACCCGGAAGTAGTTCTGGCCATAGTAGGGCAGCACGTCCCCGGCTCCGTAGATGTACGAGAAGAGGAGCCGGCCGCCGGTGAGGTGGAGGAAGCTCGGGTGGCAGAAGACGCCGGTCGGGGCGGGCGGAGCGGGGTTGGCTGCGAGGACGAATTCGTCACCCCACGACTTGCCCCTGTCCTCCGAGGCGCGCCCCATCACGCCGACGGCGGCGCGGGTGTAGGACAGCAGGAGGCGGCCGTCGGTGAGCGCGATCAGGTCGCCTGGCATGCCGCGCGGGCCATAGCGCCCCTTCTCGATCTTGACCACGTGGATGTCTTCGAACAGGGCGGTCACCCTCCGTCAGAGTACACAGGTTCCCCCGCGCTCGGCGAGGTTCTTGCACGGATACCGCCAGGTCGCGCCATCGCGGGCGAGGAGATCGTCGGCCTCGGGCGGCCCCCAGGTGCCGGCGGGGTAGCCGTAGAGGCCGATCTTGGGGTCGTCGCGCCAGGCGTCGAGGATGGGCGTGATGAACTCCCAGCACGACTCGATGACATCGCCGCGCGCATACAGCATCGGCGAGCCGAGCATGGCGTCCACCACCAGCCGCTCGTAGGCGCTGGGGAGGTGGACGTCGGTGAGGTCGGAGTAGTGGAAGTCCATCTGAACGTCCTGCAGGTCGAAGCCCGGGCCGGGGGCCTTCATCTGGAACTTGAGGACGATGCCCTCGTCGGGCTGGATGCGGAGGATGAGGGTGTCGGATTTGGCCCTTAGCGGGTTGTCGATCCCGAAAAGGTGCTGGGCGCCGGGCTTGAAGTAGATGACGGCCTCGGTGGCGCGGGTGGGCAGGCGCTTGCCGGCGCGGATGTAGAAGGGGACGCCGCCCCAGCGCTCGTTGTCGATGAAGACGCGGAGGGCGACGTAGGTGTCGGTGCGCGAGTCGGGGCCGACCTTATCCTCCTCGCGATAGCCCTTCACGTCCTGGCCGCGGATCTTCGAGGCCATGTACTGGCCGCGGACGACCGAGGCGGCGATCTCGTCGGGGCCATAGTGGCGGAGGTGCTGGAAGACCTCGAGGGACTGGTTCCGCACCGTCTGGGCCTCGAAGGATTCCGGCTGCTCCATGGCCACCATCGCGGCGATCTGGAGGAGGTGGCTCTGCACCATGTCGCGGAGGGCGCCGGTGCCCTCATAGAAGGCGCCGCGCTCCTCGACGCCGATGGTCTCGGCGGCCGTGACCTCGACGTGGTCGATGTACTGGCGATTCCACACCGGTTCGAAGATGCCGTTGGCGAAGCGGAAGACGAGGAGATTCTGCACGGTCTCCTTGCCGAGGTAGTGGTCGATGCGGTAGATCTGGTCCTCCTCGAAGATGGCGAGGAGGCGCTGGTTGAGCTTGCGGGCGGAGTCGAGGTCCTCGCCGAAAGGCTTCTCGACGATGATGCGCCGCCAGCCGTGGTCCTGGTTCTGCAGGCCGTGGGCACCGAGGCCCTCGGCGACGTCGCCGAAGACCTTCGCCGGGGTCGCGAGGTAGAAGATGTAGTTCGCGCCGAGGCCCTCGGAGGCGGCGATGGCCTCGATCTGAGCCTTGAGGTGGGCGAACTCGCTGACCTCGTCGCGGCGCCAGGCCTCCACGTAATCGCGGAGGGGATGATAGTGGAGGAGGCGGGTGAAGGCCTCCATCTCGGCGTCATCGCGGGGCTTATGCTCCGAGAAGTCCCTGACCGCGTCGGCCATCTCCGCGCGAAAGTCGGCGTCGGTCATCTGCGTGCGCGCGGCGCCGAGGATCGCGAAGTGCTCTGGCAGGAGCTTTTGCTGAAACAGCGCGAAGAGCGCCGGGATCAGCTTGCGCTTCACCAGGTCGCCCGACGCTCCGAAGATTACAAGAAGGCAGTCATCCGGCTTGTGGTTCGCCATGTTCTCTTTTCCACCCCCGAATTCGTTGAAAGCCATCAGCAAGAACGCCGACATCGGCGTCTTCTGTAGGGCGGGGATTTANNCGGCGGGGAGTAAATCCCCGCCCTACAGCAAGCAAGAGCCAAGGCACGGGCCAGATTCGGCCCCTCCGAAAGGCAACTCGTGCGGACCACTCACCCCAACTCCGCCCACCTCGCCCGGTACCGGAGGACCGCCGTGACGAGGGCGGCGTGGCTCCAGGTCAGCGGGCTTACCGATAACGGCTCGCCGGTGTGCGGGTCGACCTGCTCGGCCATGACCCCGCTCGGCAGAGCCTTGGCCGTCACCCACTGCATCAGCTCGAGGGCCTGGCCGAGGTCGTCGCGGCTGCGGGCGGTCGCGATCAGCCACTCGGCAAGCCAGAGCGTGCAAAGGAACCACGGGTTGCCCGGGATGCCGTCCTCGTGGTGGTGGCGGTGGAAGTTGTCGCCCTCGTAGCGGGCCATGCCGCCGATGTCGGTATTCACCCACAGGCGGCTGCGGACCTTGTCCACGGTCGCGGCCATGCGCTCGTCGGCGGCGTCGAACATGCCGAAGAACCACAGCCCCGCGATGGAGGCGTCGACGGCACGATCCACCTGGTCGCGGGAGACCTCTCCCCCGACGCCGTCGTCGGGAGAGGTGATCATGCGGGCGTAGTGGCCGGCGTCCTCAATCCACAGGTACTTCTCGGCGCCGGAGCGAATCTCATCCGCGGCGGCGCGATAGACGTCGGCCATGCCCTCCTCGCCGAAGCAGTCGGCGAAGTTGGCAGCCGCCTGGAGGCCTCCCCAGGTCGCCCCGACCGTCCAGGCGTGGATGCCGAGGCGCTCCTCCCACAGGTCCCACGACGGCAGCGGCAAGCCCGTCGCCGGGTCGCGATAGGCGGCCATCCAGTTCGCCGCGCGGATGACCAGCCCGCGGTAGAGCGGCTTGATGAACTCGACCTCGCGGTAGCGGTCGAAGTGCTTCCACAGCGCCCAGAGGACGAGCGCCGTCTCATCCTCCTGCACGGGCAGGCGCTTCTTGCCCTCCTCGACCCAGCCGTGCCACGACGAGGCCAGCGAGCCGTCAGCGTTGAACTTGTGGAGGAGGTAACCCTCGTCGGAGATGACGCGGTGGCAGAAGCTGAAGAACCTCCGCGCGGGCTCCTCGTAGCCGGCGTCGATGAGGGCCGAGGCGATCAGGGCGCCATCGCGCGGCCAGCAGTAGGCGTAGGTGTCGCTGAAAGAGCGGGCCGTGTCGAAGTCCGTCGCGGCGATGATCGCGCCCTCGTTGTCGATGTGGGTGCGCAGGAGGAGGAGGCTGCGCAGATAGAGGCGGTGGATGTCGTCCGAGACCTCGGCGGGGCAGCCGCCGTCCTTGCTCAGCCACAGGCCCCAGTAGTGCCGTGTGCGGTCGAGGAAGGCGGCCGGGCCCTTCTGGCGGACGTTGCGATTGATGCGCGTGACGGCGCGGAAGTCCTCGCCCACGGCGACCCAGTACCAGGCGATCGCCTCGCCTCCGGCGGGGACGGTGAGGTGGATGGCGACGGTGGAATCGACGCTCCCCTGGGCGACGGAGTTGCCGGAAAGCTCGCCATCCTCGGCGTCGATCCAGGTGCCCACGCGCCCTTCGGTTTCCTTGACGCCGACCGCCCACTGATCGACGCCAAGCTCCCAGCTATCGCCCCTCGGCCGGGCGACGTTGATCATGAACCAGCGCTTGTCCTTATAGTGGAAGACCGCACGGCGCTCGGGTTCGTAGTAGGCCGAATCGCCGACGGCGTAGCCCATGATGTGGAGGTCGTGGGAGAAGAAGAGGCGCACCTCGCGCTCGCGGCCGCTCTCGTCGGTGACGGTGATCTGGCGGAGGTAGAGGTCCTCGTGGAAATCGACGATGTCCTCGCAGAGGAGGGCGAGGCCGAGGCCGGCGTGACGGAGGGTGACGCGCGAGACGAGGGTGTGCTCCTCGTAATCGAGGTGGCGCTCCCAGTCGTCGCCGTCGGTCCAACTGAAGGTGCCGTCGGCCCACACCCCGAAGTGCCAGGGGTGGCCCATGGTGTGGTTCTCCTGCCCCACGCGCGGCCAGTAGAGGTCGCGGACCTGGTACCGCCGGTCAAAGTTGACTAGCATCGAGCCATTGCTGAGCGTTATGTCCCTGGGCAACTACCCACCCCCTGTCATCCTCGTCCTGCCGCCGGTTCGACCCGGTGGCGCACCTGCGCCTCCAGTGCATCCCTCTCACTCCCGTCCGAGCCCCACCATAGAACAAGCATGACCCATCGCTTCCGTCCGTCCGGGCGCCGGACCAGGACCCGGAGATCCCTCTGCCAGAGCAGCCGCGTCGCGGCCACGTCCTCCACGGCCTCCCAGGGAATGTCTCGTCTGCGTCCGAACCAACCCCACATGGCCAAGCCCTCCGGCAGGGCGGCGACGCGCTCCGGGCGTATCACAAAGAGGATGCCGACGACGACGCCCACCAGACTACTTACGACCGCCCAGTCGATGTCGTGGAGACGCGTCGCTACACCATCCGCCGACCTGCCATAGTTCACTTGGAACTGCTCAACGGCGTTGAATATCATCACGAAGCCCATGACGGGCCATCCCCAGCCGGAGAAGCGGCGGTAGACCTTGGTCCCGGGTTGAGGGCTGCCGGAGTCGTCTTCAGTTTCCATGATTCTCCCCTCCGCGGACAACCTGGTCCAGGCGCCCTCTTCAGCCGGCCGCCTGTTGATCCACCATCCACTGCAGAGTCCCATCGGTTGGGCTGACGATCTGGGCCGGAAGCTCGTCGGGCCGACAGAGGCCCTCCAATACCTCGCGCAGCCTCTCCCGCTTCGCCTCGCCTGACACCAGGAAAATCCCGTTCGCCGCCGCGTTGAGGACAACTGGCGTGAGGGTCAGCCGCCACTGGGGCGCATGCTCGGGGTTCACCGCCAGCACCCAGTGCCACTCCTCGCGCACGGCCGTCGAGCCCGGGAAGAGCGACGCCGTGTGCCCGTCCTCGCCGAGGCCGAGGAGGATCAGATCGAAGCGCGGCTTGCCCCGGGCCTGCTCGTCGGGGCGCGTGTTGAAGAAGCCGATCAGCGTTTCCTCGTACTCCTGCGCCGCCTCTTGCGGGTCCATTTCGCCATGCATGCGGTGGATGCAATGGCGCGGGATGGGCACGCGGTTGAGCAGGGCCTCGCGCGCCATGTGGTAGTTGCTGTCGGGATGATCGGGCGGCACGCAACGCTCGTCGCCAAAGAAGATGTGGACGCGATCCCACTCGACGCGCATGGCGTCATCGGGCGAGGCCAGGCGTGAGTAGAGGGCCTTCGGGGTCGACCCACCCGACAGCGCCACGGCGAATCTGTCGTGACGCGCGATGGTCTCCGCGGCGAGGGCGACGAAGCGTTCCGCCGCCGCTGTAGCCAGCGCCTCGGCATCGGGATAGACATCGATGTCGGCCATGCGCACCCCCCCTGTCTCTTGTTCGTCGGTTGGGACTACTGTCCCTCTCGCTTCACCGCGTGGCCGCCGAATTGCTCCCTCATCACGGCGAGGAGTTTGTCGGCGAAGGGCTCGGCCTCGCGCGATCGGAAGCGCCTCTCGAGGGCGGCCGTGATCACCGGCATCGACAACCCGAGGTTGATTGCCTCCATCACCGTCCAGCGACCCTCGCCGGAGTCGGGCACGAAGGGCGCGACGCCCTCGAGCGTCGGGTTGTCGCCTAGCGCGCGGACGATGAGGTCGAGCAGCCACGACCGCACGACGCTGCCGTAGCGCCACATCTCGGCGATCTGCAGCGTGTCGAGGCCGAACTCCTCCTTGGCCGCCATCAGCTCGAAGCCCTCGGCGTAGGCCTGCAT
>PMZA01000178.1:470-29257 GCA_003170595.1 Armatimonadota bacterium | reverse complement strand
GAAAGCATGGTCGTTCGAGGCCCAAGAACATGCTTTCGCAACGGCGCGAAAGCATGGCACCCGAAATCGCATGATTGCCTCACGCTCGCAAACCCGTTCAAACGAGGCTGACCATGAAAATCTCACGTCGCAACTTCGTCAAGGCCGTGATCGCCGCGGCCGCGGCGCCATACATCGTGCCGGCCTCCGCCCGCGGGGCCGAGGGCCGCCAGGCACCGAGCAACCGGATCGCGCTCGGCAAGATCGGCGTCGGACGCCAGGGCACCATCGCCAACCTGCGGACGTTCCTCACCTACGACGACGTGCAGGTCGTGGCCGTGTGCGACGTGGACGCGTGGCGCCTCGAAAACGCCCGCAAGATGACCGATGATGCCTACGCCAAGAGGCAGGCGTCGGGCGAGTTCAAGGCCTGCGCCGTGACCAGGGACTTCCGCGAGGTCCTCGCGCGGCCGGACATCGACGCCGTCATGATCTCGACCCCCGACCACTGGCACGTGCCCATGGCCGTTGCCGCCGCCCATGCCGGCAAGGATGTCTCGCTCGAAAAGCCCATCACGCTGTGCATCGCCGAGGGGCGGCTCCTGAGCGACACGATGACCCGCTACGGCCGCGTGTTCCGGGTCGATAGCGAGGCCCGGTCGCTGGCGTTCTTCCAGCGCGCCGCCGAACTGGTCCTGAACGGCCGCATCGGTAAGGTCCTGAAGATCACCGTGGGCGTGCCGCGCGGCGACGTGGCCGGCGGCAACCCCGCCCCCATGCCTGTGCCGGAGGAGCTGGACTACGAGTTGTGGCTGGGCCCCGCGCCCGTGGCGCCGTACACGGTGGACCGCGTTCACGATCCCAAAAAGTTCGAGCGGCCCAACTGGATGCGGGTGCGCGATTACTGCGAGGGCATGATCACCAACTGGGGCGCCCACATCATCGACATCGCCCAGTGGGGCAACGGCACCGAACGCACCGGCCCCGTTGAGGTCGAGGGCCGGGGCACCTACCCCACCGACGGCCTCTGGAACGTGCTCATCGGGTTCGAGGTGAACTACCGCTACGCCGGCGGCGTGCAGCTCGTCTACCGGATGGAGCGGCCGTACGTGCGGTTCGAGGGCACCGAGGGCTGGGTCGAGGCCAACTGGGACAAGAGCGGCCTGAAGACCGAGCCGGCGTCGCTGGCGAAGTCGCCGGCCCGGCCGGGCGAGATCGTCCTGCCCCTGAAGAGCGAGAAACGCGACTTCATAGATTGCTGCAAGACGCGCAGCCAGACGATCGCCGACGCCGAGGTCGGACACCGCACGACCAGCGTGTGCCAGATCGGGCACATCGCCATCCAGACCGGCCGCAAGCTCAGGTGGGACCCCGTGGCCGAACGCTTCCCCGACGACGCCGAGGCCAACCGGCTGCTCACCCGCACGATGCGGCCGCCGTGGAGGGTGTAGGGGCGTTATTCACCTGCGACTACCCCCCGCCGCGCTTCAACGGGGAGGAATGGTGCAACCATTTTGGTCGGCATAGCGAACCTTGGTATCAGGCAACGCCTTACGCATGGCATTGAGGCCATCCTTCGTGATCGCGGTGCCCTGCAGAGAGAGCACCTGCAGGCACTTGAGTTCCTTCAGGTCTTGCAAGGCAGCGTCGGTGATTGCGTTATCGCACAGGTACAGGGTTTTTAAGCCCTTGAGTTCCTTGAGTTCTCGCACTCCGATGTCCGTGACTTTGGTGCGAATGAGCGAGAGAACCTGAAGACCCTTCAACTCCTTGATTGGAATCAAGTCGGCATCCGTGATCGGATTGTCACCTAGGCACAATTCCTCCAGTCCCTTTAGCTGCCCGATTTCCATCATGCTCAGCCCCGTGATCCTGGTTTGGGAAAGATCAAGTTTGCGCAGGTCCCTGTGTTCCTTGAGGAAGTCAATCACGCCGGCGTCCGTGACATGGGCCATCATCAGGCCGATTTCCTCCAGATGCCTGAACTTCTTCGCCTCCTTGAGGCCGGCATCCGTAATCGGATTACCGCCGACTTCCAGCCTGCGAAGATCCTTGAGGGGAACCAGTGCTTTCAAGACGCCGTCCCCGATGTCGTACTTCGCGGCCAACAAGTCGACGCCCACAACCGGCCTACCCGGAAGGTTCTCATCGCGTGTCACTTTACCGCCACAGGCAAGGACCAAGCTGACCGCCTTCTCCTCCGCATCCTGGGACCATAGACCTTTGGATATTACGGCCTTCCCATCCGGCGCTTGGCACGAAGCGCACAGGCACACGACCAGCGGCAAGAGCAAGGCAATGCGGCGCATCATGGCGTGGCCCCCAACGGGTGCAATCCGATGGGTGCAGCCTAGCAGCCGCCCGGTCCTGTTTCCAGAAGTGTTTTCATGCGATTGACTCCCGCGGCCGCCCCGCCGTGCCGCCGTGAGGCGGCTTCAGCCGCGACTTTGCCCGGCCTGAAGGGCCAAAACGTTCCAGCCGCGGGCAACGCCCGCGGTCACGAGACCGCAAACCCCGTTTCTTTTTATCCTTGCAAGCCCCGTAAGGGCGCCTGGATCGACTCGTCAAACGCCGCAACCGCGCCGCCCTTTCAGGACTCAAAAGAAACAGAACACAAAATGAAATCGTGCTCGGCGTCGTTCACCCAGGGCGTTGCCTGGGCTGTTACGTCTCAGCCCTTCAGGCCGAACGGATTCCACGCCCCGCGCGGCAGGTTCGGGATGTACGCCGCGCCGGCGGCGTGTACAATGGTTTCCACGACAATCTGATTTTGCGCGGCGGGTCTCCCGACCTGCCGCGTCGAAGATCCGCCGTGGCGGGCACGCCGGGCAGCAAGGAAAGGGAACGTCATGCGACATCGGGCGATTCTCGCGGGGGTGGCTCTCTTCGTGGCGGCTGGGGCTGCGGCCCTGTGGGCGGCGGCTCCGGACGGGGCATCAACGATTCCCCCGGCGGCGCCGGGCGGCGCGCCAATGATCCCGCCGGCAATGCCGGGGGCTTCAACAGCGGCGCCGGGCGGCGCGTCAACGGCGGGGGCGGAAAAACCGTTTCCGACGGCCGATGAAAAAGACGCGATCCGCGGCCTCCTCGTGGGCCAGAGATATGCCGAGGCCGAGCAGGCGATCGCCGCGCTCCTCAGCGCCCGCGAGCCTACCCTCACCCTTTACATCTGGCGCGACATCGCCCTGAACGGTCAGCGCAAGAACGCCGAGGCCGACAAGCTCAAGCCCGAACTCCTGGAGCACTGGAACCGGTACTACAAGCGCTCGTGGCTCGAGCGCGACCGGCCGCGCGGCGAGAACTCCTGGCCGCGACTCGAAATCTACGGCGGCGAGCACCCGATCCAGATTTGTGAGTACTTCGTGCCCGAGATCACCACGCCCCGCGGCGCCCCGCCGATCACGAGCTACTACAAGTTCATCATCCGCGACCGCGACGGGAACTTCAAACGCCTCTACCGCCTCGACATGCTCAACCCCAAGGACCCGTTCTTCGCTCTGCACGAGGCGGTGGACGGCGGGGCACGCATCGTCAAGGGCTACGGCGCCTGGAAGCCCAACATCTGGGACGTGCTGAAAGATGTGCATGCCGACATGGAGAAACCCGAGAAGAGCGGGTTGCCGTAAGGAAAACAGAAAAGATTGAACCGCAGAGCACGCAGAGAAAAACAGAAACAACTTGAGGATTGGGAAAAACGGACAAAACGGATTGAACAGGTGATTGCTACTGAAACCAGGTGGCGCTTCGTAAGTTGGCCGTCAGCCTCGCAGAGGCGTCTTTCTTAGCCCAGGNNCGAAGCCCGAACCCTGGGTACACGTAAGGCAGCAGGCTATCAAGCCCCATCGGGGCGCCTTGGGCAGATGCGTCCTTGTGCCAGTCGTTCGTCAAGGCGCCCCTGCCGGGGCTTGACCTTGCCGGGGGAAGCCGCGTTTACCCAGGGCTCGACTAAAGTCTTCGCCCTGGGCTAAACAAAACGCCCCGACGGGGCTGTGCAAGCCGTTCGCGACTGGTCCACTTCAATTCTTGGAGTTGTAGTGTTAGCACGGTTTTAGCAGGCGGGCCGGCCCTCTCGCGATAAGGCCGGCCCTTTGCTGCGCTGTGGTTTCAACCCACCCCTTCGCGCGCCCTCTCTACTTCATCATCTCTTCCAGCAGAGACTGTGTGGCATCAGCCCAAATCGTGTAGCCCTTGGGGCTCAGGTGCAGGGCGTCGGGCATGATCTCGCCGGGCAGCTTGCCATCGACCATGAACTTATCGCCGATGTCGAGGTACCGAACCCTCTTGCCGTCATCCAGCTTCGCCAGGGCCGCGTTCACTTCCTTGATCTTGGGCATGGCCGAGGCGCTCAGTTCGCCGGTCGCCTTGGTGCCGCGCGGGAAGATGCCCAGGACCAGGACCTTGGTCTTCGGGAGCTTCTCGCAGATCGTCTGGATGATCTTGGTGTCGGCCTTGGCGATGGCCTCGGCCGAGTCGCCGCCGGTGTTGTTGGTGCCGATCATGAGGACGACGACCTTGGGGCTGATGCCGTCAAGCTCGCCGTTGGTGATCCGCCAGAGGACGTGCTGCGTGCGGTCGCCGCCGATGCCGAAATTGGCGGGCTGATACTTCTCAAACCGCTTCCATACGTCCGGGGCGCCCTTCCAGCCCGCGGTGATCGAGTCGCCGATAAAGAGGAGGCCGATCGGGCCTTCCTTCGTCCGCGCCAGGAACGCTTCGTGCTGCTTCATGAACCCTTCGCCGGGCTTGATCGCCGGGGTCGAGGGGTCCTGCGGCGCAGCCGGCGCCGCCGCGGGCTTGTCGGCCTTGCCCGCCTTCTGCACCTTCTCGGCGGCAATCCCGACCGCCGCCACAAGCCCAAGAACCATCAGTAGCGCCAGCAGCTTCTTCATCGAAAGCTCCTTTCAAGAGACGAGTTGCAAGGCCGGAACTCCGCGCCGGTGACGCCGGCCGCGGCCCTTCCGAAGTTTACGAGTAGTCTAACGTTTCGCTCGTCCGCCGCCAGTCAAAAGATTGAACCGCGGAGACCGCGGAGAAAAACGGAGAAAGATTGAACCGCAGAGCACGCGGAGAACGCAGAGAAAAAAAGAAACGACCTACGGATTGAGGGAAAACGGAAAAGGCCACAACAACTCACGCTGTTGTTTTTCGCCCTCTTATCTCTTTGTCTGCGTTCTCTGCGGTCTCCGCGGTGAGATTAGTCGTTTTCCGTTTTTCCCCTCAGCAAGTCTTTTCCGTTTTTCTCTGCGTTCTCCGCGTGCTCTGCGGTGAATCTTCTGGCCGTTGTTGTTTCCCAGAATCCGTCTTTCTTTGCGCTCTTTGCGGCCTTTGCGGTGAATCTGTTCGTTTCCCGTTTTTCCCCTCAGCAAGTCTTTTCCGTTTTTCTCTGCGTTCTCCGCATCTCTGCGGTGAATCCGTTCGTTTTCCGCGGTGAATTCGAACGGCCGAGGATCTGCCCTACTTCCCGAACTTGACCTCCCACGCCACCTCGCGGGTCGTGGGGCTTTTGATCGTCACGCGGAGGTTCTGGCCGTCGGGCCGGGCCTCGGCGGTGACGCCGGCGGCGCGGTCGGCCTCGGAAACGACGGCAGCCGACGCCTTATATGGCCCCGCAACGATGCGAAGCTCGTAGGGGTCGCCCGAAACAACCTTCGACTTGCCGCCGAGCGCCAGCTTCGCGGCGTCCCACGCCACGGCCGACACATCAACGAGCCCCTGCGTCACGTGCCGCGAGGTGCTCACGAGTTGCGGCCGCTCCAGTGCCCTTACGATCGAAAGGACGCGGCAGGACCCCGGCCGCATCTCGAACTCCTTGCTCGTCGCAAACGCGGGCACGAACTGGTTCTCCCAGAAATCGAAGCCCACGTACTTGTCGGCCGCCCCGGCCGGAAGGCCCAGCCGCGCGATCTCCACGCTGAGCTTGCCCGCGGCCTTCTCGTCCCACTGGAAGAGGCCGACGATGTCGCGGCGACCGTCGCCCTCGCCGGCCTGGAGATGCCAGACCTGGGCGAGCTTGGCGTCGAAAAGGTCCAGCGGCCGGCCGCAGCGCCCGTGCCCCGGCATCGTGCGCCTCACGACCTCGAGCTTTTCCGGCGGCAGGTCCGGCAGCCACTCGCTCACCACGTTGAGCTGGCCCGACACGGCGATGAGCGAGCCCCACGCGCGGGCCTCGTCGGCGGTGAGCGGGGCGCGCAGCATGAGGCAGTCGGGGTCGTTCCACCAGACCCGCGAGTTCCAGAAATAGAGGCGCGTGGCCTGCGGCACGGCGGTGCCGGTGATGGACTTCCAGTTGGCGCCGATGTCGGCCCCGACGCGCATGCCGTCGACCAGGCCGAACGAGCCGCCCATCGTCCGCATGTTCTGGGCGATGTTGCAGCCGAGAATGAAGACGTCCTTGCCGGCGGCCTCGCGCACCAGCCGCAGGCCGTCGCGGTAGGCCTGGAGGTTTGTGACGGCGGGGTCGTGGAAGACGGCGTCGCCGAACCCCTCGTCGCGGTACGTCGGCGACGGGTACAGGATCCCAGCGGCCAGGCCCGTCCAGAGGCCGTCGATCTTGATGTACTTGTAGCCCCAGTCGCGGCACATGCGGCCAACGCACTCGGCAAGGAACTTGCGGGCCTCGGGGTGCGTCATGTCAAGGCAGTCGCCCGCCCACTTCACGTTGTAGACCTTGCCGTCCTTGGTGTGCACAAACCAATCGAGATGATTGGCAAGCGAAGGATCTTTCTGGCTCCAGCCGAACGGGATGAACCAGAGGCCCGCCGTCATGCCGCCGGCGCGGATCGCATCGGCCGTGGCCTTCATGCCGCCGGCATACTTGCCCTTGGGGTTGAAATCGGTGAAGTCGCGGCTGCCCACCTGCCAGCCGTCGTCGATCTGGAGAAACTCGAAGCCATAGTCGGTGAGCTTCGAGTCCTTGCAGAATTGCGCCAGCGTGGCCATGCGCTTTTCATCGAGCGCCCTGGCGTGATACCACGTGCAGTAGCCGCTCGGAACCTTCGGCAGCTTGATGGCATTCGCCCGCGCCACGGCCGAGGCGAACGTTTCGAGGCCGTCGAGGCAATCGTCGAACCAGCCCAGGGCCAACGTATCGCCCTCGAGCGCCTGGCCCGCGGGGACCGTGAGCCGGCCGTACTGCGCCTGCGCCTCGAGGGTCACGACCTTCATCCCTTCCTCGACCGACCCGCCGACGATGCCGCTGGCGCGGTTGTGCGTCAGCCAGCCCGCGACGATGCCGCGGCGGCTCGTGGGGTTGACCACGGCCAGGAACCCATAACTGGTCTTGCCCTTCTTATCGGCGGCGCCGAGGCCGTCGCAGCCGAAAAGCCTGAGGTCGGCCGGGTCGCCGGCGCAAAGGCTGCCCTTGAAGGGCACGAGCGTCGTGAAATTGAGCGGCTCCTTCCCCTCGTTCTTCAGGGCGATGCTCGTGCACACCAGCGGCAGGCCCTCGTACAGGCGGAGCGTTTGCGTGCGGTCGTCGGGGGCGGTGATCAGGATCGCCTTGCCCGAGCCGAGCGCGTCGCGGCAATCGACGACCGCGGCCTTGGCGCCGTCGACGGCCACTTCGGGCCACAAGGCGCCCTTGGTCACGAACACCTTTCCGGCGTGGTCGATGCGTACCGTCTTCTCCTTGACGTCGTAGCACACGCGGACGAGGCCGTTTTCGAGCGTGATGGCGTCGGCCGCCTCCGTGGCCGTGACGGGCGCCGCGGCCGGCGCGGCCTCGCCGCCCCCGGCTGGGATGCCTTGGCCCCCGGCCTGGCTCGCCAGCGCGCCACACGCGAGCACGATAGAAATGGCCGCCAGCATGACGAGTTCACGGTCCATCGTTCGCCTCCTCAATCGCCCACCCTGCCTAGTCCTACAACGCCACTTTGCGCGGCGGGTCNNGCTTCGCGAACATACGGCATTTCCGCGCGGTGGGTCGGGAGACCCACCGCGCAAAGTCACAAGGTGCGCTGTCGTCCTGGCAAGCCGCGGGCTACTCCATGATGTACGGCTTGCCGTCCTTCCAGCCGATTTTGACCACCGACAGGAACCACGTTTTGCCGCGATCGTTGTTCCCCTGGTAGAACATGTAGGTCTGGCCGTCGTCATCGACGAAAATGCCGGGGTGGCCCGACTCCGATGCGTTCCACGTGCCCGGCTTTCCGTTGGCAAGGAGCGGCTCCTGGAAAAGGCGCGTCCACGTGGCGCCGTCCTTGCTCGTCGCCACGCCGATCTGCTGCGGATCGTTGTTGTACCCGCCGCCGTAGAAGAGGTACAGCGTGTCGCCGCGCCGGACGACCGACGGGGCCTCGATGCACCGGGTTTCCCACGGGAGTTCGGGCCTCAGAATCGGGGCGTCGCCCAGCGGTTTCCACGCGTCGCGGCCGAAGTCGGACTTGCGGTCGGCCGTGGCGGCGGCCAGCATCTGCGTCTTCATCGACGGGTCGCGCGTGGCGTAGATGAGGAAGAGCTTGCCCTGAAACTCGAAGGCGTCGCAGTCGATCGCGCGGCCGGAGTTCCACGCGCCGCTTGCGCGGAGGATCGGGTTCGACGGGTCGCGCGTGAACCGCAGGCCGTCGTCGCTCACGGCATGGCAAAGGGCATCGTCCTTGCCGTTGCCGTACGTGTTATAAAAGAGGTGGACCTTGCCGTCGAGCACGATCGCCTTGCCGTTGACGAGGCCGTTCTTCTCGCACGGCTGCTCGGGCAGGATCTCGCCGACCTTGTTCCAGCGGATAAGGTCCTTCGACTCGGCGATGCCCACCGCCCAGCCCGGCGGCGGCCGATTGTCGGCCAACGGGGCCATTGAGTAGTACATGAGATACCGGCCGCCGAGCTTGATGACGCACGGGTCCTTGGCGAACGGCCGGCCGGAGCGCGTGGCGTCGCCGAAGTACATCGCGGGGGTCTTTGCCGGCGTCTCGACAGTCGCCGGGGCCGCTGGCGCCGGGGCGGAGGCCACGGCCTGCGATGCCAGGATCACGACAACAATCAAGGTCGGAAGAAGCGGGTGATTCATCGGGCGCTGATTCCTTTCATTGGCCGATGCACAGCCACCCAACATCGGGAGGCCGTGCCACCCATGGTTGAGTCACGCTACGGCCTGGCGGCGCTCTCGCGCACCAGGTCGGCCCGGATAAGCCCGTTGGCCTCGGAGATGGCCTTGAGCTGCCAGGAGCGCGCGTTGGTCGCGGTCACCGTAAAACCGAGCTGGCTGCTGAGATCGTAAACCCACAGGGCGGCCATGGGCACCTTGAGCTGCACGATCGTCCGGAGCATCTCGCCAAAGGGCTTCTCGTTCTCGGCCGCCGGCGTGTCGGGCTTATCGGCCACGCCGAATTCGCCCACGAAAAGCGGCTTGCGGGCTCGCACGGCAATCTCCATCGTCAGCGGCAGGCGCGCGAGCGCATCGCCATAACAGTGGACACTGATGACGTTCATCGGGTCGGGCGTGTCGCCCGTGAGCACAGGTGCGTACTCGGCGGGCGAGTCCTTGGTCCAGTTGTGCTCGTGCATCTGGTGCCAGTCGCTCGGCCGCGGGATGGAGTTGCCCGTGGTAACGAACCGCTGCGGATCGTACTTGCGCACCTCGCGGGCGAACTCGAGAAAGGCCGTGCGGACCATGTCGTGCGTCAACTCGTCGCGGGCACTGCGCAGCGCGGGCGTGCCGAGGGTCGGATGGGTCGGCGGCCGGTGCTCGGCGGCGTTCGGCAGATCGGCCTGAAGGGCGTACTCGTTGCCGAACTCCCAGCCCCAGATCGCCGGCGAATTCTTGTACCGCGTGACGACCTCGCGCGTGTACTGGCGCATGAAGGCGATCGTCTTGCTGTCGGGATTGCCCCACTGATCCTGCATCTCGCCGACGAGCATCGGGAAGGTCGCCGTGTTCCAGAAGAGGTCGGGGATGAGACCGACGTGCGCCTCCTCGGCGGTGTGGACGACCATGTCGAGGCGGCGGAACCACTCGGCCTTGTCCTTGAAGTAGAGGTCCCAGTCGGAGGGCCAGAAGCCGCTCGCCCAGAAGCGGAGGAAGGGGATCTTCTTCTCGCCCAGGAAGCGGAGGCCTGTGAGGGTGCGGGTCGACTTGGGGTTGTCGAGGAGTTCCTGGAAGAGATCGCAATAGTTGACGCCCACGGCGCGGTAGACGTGGCCGTCGCGGTAGAGCTTGCCCTTGCGGACGGTAAGGCCGAGGTCGGCGGAGAAGGCGGCGGTGGTGAGGAGTGCGGCAAACAAGGCAAGGAGCAGGCCTGTACGCATCGTGAACGCCTCCAGAAACCCCTTGTCAGAAAGGCCCACCACGCATCAACCCCCGCAGGCTGAAGCCTGCGACTACGGTTCTTCGATGCCCCTCGATCATCGATGCCCTGCCCTTCTGCGGATCGCGTCGTGGCCGTAGTCGCANNCCCTTCAGGGTGCGGCGGTGGCCCGGCGGTGGGCCTTTGCTAGTCGGTTTTCATGAAGCTCCAGAAGCTGATGACCGTGACCACCACTGCGAAGCCTAGCAGGAAAAGCAGGTCCTGCGACACCGGGAAATAGTGCTGGTGCACGATCGCCGCCCGCAGCAAGTCTACCCCATAGGTCAGCGGGTTGCAGCGGACGAGCACCAGCAGCCATTCGGGGAGGTCCTTGGGTGGAAAGATCGCCCCGCTCATGAAGTACATCGGCATGATGAAGAAGTTGGAGATCGTGCCGAAGCCCTCGAAGCTGGTCATCCTCGCAGCCATGAGGATGCCCACCCCGGTTATCGCGAAGCCGATGAGGAACATGAGCGGGATGAGGATGAGCACGGTGACGATGGAGAGGTGGACGCCGATGAAGGGAGCGAAGAGGAGGGTGATGAAGCCGCCGATGAGGGAAAGCGTCGCCCCGCTGAGCGCCTTACCGATGGCCACCGACGCGCGGGAGATCGGAGCGACCAGGACCTCCTTGAGGAAGCCGAACTCGCGATCCCAGATGATCGAGATCGCCGACTGGATGGCGGTGAAGAGGAGTGTCATCGCGATGACGCCGGGGAAGATGAACTCGGTGTAGGTGAGGGTGCCGGTGCCCTTGAACGTCGGGCGCAGGCCCATGCCGAAGATGAAGAGCCAGAGGATCGGCCGCGATATCGAGCCTAGCAGGCGGCTCCGCTCGCGGAAGAAGCAGATCAAGTCGCGCTGCCAGATCATGGAGATGCCGTCGAGGTCGGTCATCGTCCGATCTTCCCCTTGCGGCGGGCAGCCGTGCGGAGTATGTCGCGCGCACCGGCTTCCTCCTCGCGGATCTCGCGGCCGGTGAGCTTGAGGAAGACGTCGTCGAGGCTCGGCCCGCGGAGGTTGACCGCCGTGATGCGACCCTGGAAGTCGCCGAGGAGGCGCGGAATGAAAGCGGCGCCGTTCTCCACCTCGAAGTGCAGCCCCTCCCGGTCGTGGCGCACTGGCATGTTGTAGCGCGTGCCTATCTCCATGCCCAGGCCATCCTCATCCGGCCCGCGAGCGGTTACGACGTCGCCGCCGACCTGGCGCTTGAGGTTGGCCGGCGTGTCGATGGCGATGATCTGGCCGTGGTCAATGATGGCGATGCGGTCGCAGTCCTCGGCCTCCTGCAGGTAGTGCGTCGTGAGGAAGATGGTGAGGTTGGCCTCGCGGCGGAGCTTGTACAGATACTCCCAGATGTGGGTGCGCGTCTGAGGGTCGAGGCCCTCGGTGGGCTCATCGAGGAAGAGGACCTTGGGCAGGTGCATGAGGCCGCGGGCGATCTCCAGCCGCCGCTTCATGCCGCCGGAAAAGGTGCGGACGCGGTCGTGGCGGCGGTCGAGGAGGTCGACCATCGCCAGCATTTCCTCGGCGCGTTGCCGTCGGACGGCGCGGGGAAGATGGTACATGAGGCCGTGGAAGAGGAGGTTCTCCTCGGCGGTGAGGCGCTCATCGAGGCTGGGGTCCTGAAAGATGATGCCGAGGTTGCGGCGGACCTTCATCGGCTCGGTGACGACGTCGAAGCCACTGACGAGGGCCTTCCCGCCCGAGGGGCGGAGGAGGGTGCAGAGCATGCGGATGGTCGTCGTCTTCCCGGCGCCGTTGGGACCGAGGAAACCGAAAAGCTCGCCCTCGTGGACGTCGAAGGACACGCCCTTGACCGCCTCGAAGTCGCCGAAGCGGCGGGCGAGATCGGTGACGGTGATCGTGTGCGCACGGTCTTCCATCACGTGACATCAGGCCCGGTGGCTTTGGCTGAGAGGGCGGCGAGGATGCTCCGCAGGCTCTCGCGCTGATCGGGTGTGAGGAAGCCCACAAGCTCGGCCACGCGGCCCCTGAAGGCTGGCGTGACCTGCTCGTAGAGGGTGCGGCCGGAGTCGGTGAGGACGGCGAGGATGGCGCGGCGGTCGTCGGGATGGGGCAGGCGACGGAGGTAGCCGGCCTCCTCGAGGCGGTCGACGATGCCGGTCGTGTTGCCGTTGCTGAAGACGAGATTCTCGCCGATGTGGCTGAGCATGATGCCCTCGGGACCGGCCTCGCCGACGACGCGGAGAACGCCCCACTGGGCGCGGGTGAGGCCGTGATGGGCAAGGACTTCGCCGACCTCGGCGCGTACGTCGGCGGTGGTCCGCAGGAGGGCGAACCAAAGGTCGATGGCATCCTGCTCGTTGGCGGCGGCTTTTGATCTACTCACGNNGTTTATACCCAAAATATCGAGGGGTCAATATACCGAGAGGCGATCCGACTCCTGCGGTGCTAGCGATGGTATCATTACGTCACTTTGCGGGAGGGTGTAACGTGAGAAACCAACTCGCGGGGATGGTTCTTGCCATCTCGCTGCTCGCCACGTTGGGCCCGGTCTCACGGGCTGCGGCGATTCCGGGCGATTTCAACAACGACGGAACCGTCGGCCTCGACGACCTCGTCTACTTCGTCAAGCAATTCTCGTCGTGCAAGAGCGGGGGAAGCTGGGACAGCGCCTGCAATCTCGACGGCGCCGGTGCCCTCACCCACTCCGATGCCCAGTTGATGGTCGAAGACTACCTCCAAGGGGCTGTGGTCGATTCCACAGCCACGCTATCTCTCAGCACCGCGTCGGACTGGATTGTCCAAGAAGGTGCCAGCGATATTGAGTGGACCGACGCTCACGTGCGCCTGAAAGAGCAGAATACTCCTCATTTCCTCAGCAACCTCGCTGTCCCTTCACCCCAGGCGGGCGTTTATTTTGTCGATGATGACCAACATCTACTGATTGCCGGCAACCTATACTGTAATTCCAGATGGCTTCCCTACCTCGCGAAAGTAGACCTAAAGGGCAACGTCATCTTTCAGAAAGATTACTGTGATAATATCAATCTCGGCTACTCCTATTACGACTCAATCATGCTCGGCTACAACAATGGCATCATACAAGTCAAAACCGACCCGAGCGGCAGTATCTACGCGCCAGTCAGGCCGGCAAGGAGTTCCAACTACGACCTTGGCATATGTAAATTCACGTCAAGCGGCGCTGTGCAGTGGTGTTCGTTCATGAATACCTTCGATTATGATCCAGCTTATGGAAGCGACGCAGGCGATGAGAGATCTTATGACGCAGCGGTCTATGCTCCTGATAACGCCGCATACATGTTTGGCCGAGGCCCAAACCTGCAGAACTTTGTGATTGCCCGCTTCGACGCAACGACCGGAGCAAGGCAATGGGTCACCTGGTACCAAAACCCCGGTAACGATGAGTGCTGGACAGGCGCCGTGGACTCTACCGGCAACCCAATTGCCGCCGGCTACGTCGATGACGGCGCGCCCAACAAGAACCTCGGTATCTTGAAACTCAGTCCGAGCGGCAACGTCCTGTGGTTCAGGGACTATGATCCCGGCGGAGGCTGGGATGTCCTAAGGGGAATCAGAACTGATAAGGATGATAGTGTGCTCGCGAGCGGTAATCCTGGAGTGATCAAATATGATAAATATGGCAATCTCAAGTGGTTTGCATATTTTGGTTTCGACGCCACCAGGATGGAGCTTGACCGGTTCGGCAACGCTTATTCCTTTTACGGCGGAATGAATAAGGTCAGTAACGCAACTGGGGAGTTGCAGTGGTCCTTCCATGACGATGTGAATGTTGGTGACGCTTGCAGCGGCTCGATCGGAAAGAGCGGCCTAATCGCAGCAGCCGGCTCAGTCTATAGGGGTGGCTTCGCACTTATCTCCCAGGGTTACGCAATACGGGCAACATTGGTCTGCAAGAACCCCATTCTCTACCGGCGGTTGACTTCTTTCTCCGCGGATATTCCCTCTTACTCATTAGGCTGTGTGAGTTTCCAGCTTTCGCCAGATGGCCAAAAATGGTACTACTACGACGGGTCAAAGTGGAGTCAAACATCGGCGTACGATGCCAACAGTGCCGACGCTGTAAATGCCCATTTGACCGAATACTCTGATATTTTTCACGACAGGTCACTCTATATCAAGATAATCTTAGACTCTCAGGGAGGGGATTACTCAGCAGAACTCTCCTCGCTCTCAATTTGCTACAAGGGATGATTGTTCTGGCAGGGTTACGAGTGAATTGCGCACAACTTCTCTTCGAGAACACCTCAAGGGCATACCGCGACCGCCATGGGCCACGACTGGCCGTCGGTCTCGAATAACCTCCCGGACATCAAGTAGCGCCGCCGATCAGGGGAAGCAGAAATCTTGCACCGCCGCGCAGAGGGCGTCGATGTTCGCTAGCGGCACGTCATCGCCCCACGCGCTGCCGCTGATCATCAGCCCACCCTTCGGATCGGCCATCACCTGCACGACCTCGTCCACCTGATCGCGGATGCCCTGCGGCGTGAGGAAGGCGAAGCTCTGCCGGTCGAGGTCCACATTCGCGCAGACCTTCCCCTTGTATGCCTTCCGGATGCCCTCCAGCGTGTTCGCCCGAAGCTGCGGATCGTGCATCGAGATGCCGCACTCGATGAGGTCGTCGACGATCTCCAGCACGTGCCCGTCCGAGGACAGCGCCACATGCGCGCCCGCCTTCCGGCAGGTCTGGAAGATGGTCATGAACATCGGCTTAAGGTACTTGCGGAAGTCGGCCGGGCTGATCATGAGCGCCTTCTGCGAGCCAATGTCCGTGTGGAAGCCGACGAAGTCGACGCCGATTTCGAGCCACCGGTTGACCATGTCGAGTTCGTGCTTCGTCAGCATGTCGACGAGTAGCGGCAGGTGCGGGTCGTCGGTCGCGAAGTCCATCATCAGGTTCTGGAAGCCGCGGAGGAAGTACATGCGGTCGAAGAGGCGCTCGCCGTTGCCGCCGGTGAGATGGCCGCCCTCGCGCGCGGCCTCGATGCCCTTGCGGGCACCCTCCCAGTCCATGTCGCCGCGCTCGACTTTGTCCGCCGGGTCGGGCGGGGCATAGGTATCGAGGGCGGACCAATCGGCGAGGGGATGCTCGACGACCATGCCCTCGAGCCCGTCCTGCACGTTCTCCCACACGCAGTCCCAGTTGTCGCGATAAAACCCGCCCTCGCGGTAGAAGTCGGGCATCTCGTCGTAGAAGTTCGAGTAGCCGGGCTCGAAACCGGGGAAGAGCTTCTGGTATTGCACGAGGACCTTCTCGAGGTCCTCGCGGTACCTCTTCCACACGATCGGGGCGAAGCCCACGCTCGCCGGGATCCATTCGGGCCCGCGGAATTCGATGGCGCGCAACCAGTTTTCGCGATGGGTCATCATCAGGAAAGCCTCCCGTTGTCTCAGTGAAGCCGAACGTTATCCAGATAACCTACGGCCGCCTGGTCGCCGTAGGCGCCGAACATCAGCCACGTCACCGACTTGAACCCGTCATCGTAGGGCAGGCCCAGAAAGTGCAGCGCCTCCTTCCCCGGGATCGTGACCGTCAGGTCCCACGTCCCGGTCGCCTGCTTGCCGAGGCCGCAGACGATGTCGATGCCGAGCCACACGCTGTGCGGGACCGTCGCGAGGACGGTCTTGCGATCGACCTCCAGCGAGCCGTCGGGGAGGATCTGGAGGATCGGCCCGGACTTGTACCAAATCGTCGTGTCGCGCCACTCGTGGTAGAAGCTGAAGCCCGGCTCGACGCGGATATCGTAGTGCAGCCGCACCACGCCCTCGCCGCGGCCGACGGTCCAGTACATGTGCGGATCGTAGCTGTACTTCTGCCCCGGCAGGTCGATGAACTTGAGCGAGTGCTTGCCGCCGGCGGCTTGCTCGTCGGTCACGCGGATGACCGCCTGCACGTTCTCCTCGTTGACCACCGCGCCCGCGGGCGGATCGCCGACGTTGGAGTCCTCGAAGTCCTCATCGATCTCCTGCGGCTGCGCAGCAGGCTTCACCGGGAAGGCTCGCTGCACTATCGGCGTCTCCGGCTGCCTCTTCCCGGCGATCATGCGGCCGACGGTGCTCACGTCGATGGGCTTGAACCCGAGCCCGATCGCGGGCGAGCCCGGCTTGAGCGTGAAGTCGCCGTGCTGGGGATCGACGAACATGGGGTCGGCCACGACCGAGTGGACGTCATGCCCCCGCTTGCGCCACTGGTCGAGGGTCTGATCGCCGAACATGACGGCCTTCCCCGACGCGTCCCAGTAGACGTTGTTATCGATGGTGTAGAGGTTGTTGCCCCAGTTCCCCATCAGCAGCGACCCGGTCGCGTCGTAGTAGACGATGTTGTGCTCGAAGACGAACGACTGGTGGCCCTCCTCATCGCGGACGCGTTCGAGCTGGGCGCCGCGGGCGAGGGCGAAGATGTTGTTCGTCCAGTGGTTCTCCTTGCCGTAGTGGTGGCAGAGGGCGCCGGCATCGGTGTGGTAGACGATGTTGTCGTGGAGGGAAATGTCGGTCGAGCCCTCGTCCGAGTAGAGCCCGCGCCCGCCGTACATGTCGCACGAGACATCGTGGATGACGTTGTGATCGATCTCGGTGCCGTGCTGGGTGCCGAGGGTGTAGACGCCGCCGATGTCCGAGGTCACGCCCTGGCCGACGTCGTGGATGAGGTTGTAGGCGATGTGGTTGTGGTCGGCGAGGCTGATTCCGTAGCCCCATGTCCACCCGACGGAGACGCCGAGTTGGTAGAGGTCGCAGATCTCATTGTGCTCGACGACGTTGTAGGGCGACTGGCCGATCCACACGCCCGGCCCGGCGGCGTGCATGCGGCCGAGGTGGGCGAGGAGGTTGTTACGGACGATGTTGTGCGAGGTGATCTCGGCGGGTGAACGACCGTTCATTTCGCCGATCTTGATCGCGCCCGCGGCACAGTCGGTGATCTCGCAGTTCTCGATGACATTGCCCACGCAGCCGCTGAGAAGCTCGATCCCGAAGACGCCCACGTGGGTGACCGTGCAGCCGTCGAAGACGCAGTTGCGCGCGCCGTCGGCGGTGACCGCGCCCCAGAGGACCGACTCCGACTGCCCGCATTTGTAGCCCTCGGGCGGCGTGATCCACTGGCTGTGCGCGAAGGTCAGGCCGCGGAAGACGACGTTCTCCACGCCGAGGCCCGTCCGCAGATCGCCGCTGAGACGCACAAGGCGGTCGAGGCGCGGGGCGATGACCTGCGCCTTCGTCATGTCCTCGCCGGGCAGCGGGAGGTAGCTGAGGACGCCGGCCTTGCGGTCGAGGTACCAGGTGCCCGGCTTCGTCAGAGCCGCGCCAACGTTCTCGACGATGAAGCGCAGGCCGCCGCTCAGGTCGAAGAACCAGTTATTGCTGAGCGTCGGCGCCGTGAAGGTCACCGCGCGTCGGGCATCGTCGACCGACTTCACGCGCAGGCGATCCATCGTCCACGCGTGGAACACGAGGACCTCGACATCGCCCAGGTCGGGCCACGTGGCATCGAGGGCGCCCTTGGGAAACTTGAACCGGTCGGGCGGCGCGTCCTTAACGGCGTTGGTCGGCGGGAGCGGCTTCTCGATGAGGAAGTAGCCGTCGGCCGGCAGACGCGGACGATAGCGGCGCTCGCCGTTGACGAAGAGTTGCTCGAAGTTCCACTCCCCGCGCGCCACCTCGGGCAGTCGCACCTCCCAGCGACCGGGCGAGACCTCGCGCCAGCCAGTAAGCTCCGTCCCGCCGCTGAGGATCGGCTTCTCGCCAGGGTAAGCCGCAAAGACTGTGCCGGAGTCGTCGGGCGTGAAGACCAGCGTGCGGTCGAGGAAGTACATGCCTCCGCGCAGCAGGGCGACGACGGGGCGGTTGAGCGTGGGCTTCGTGCGGCGGAGTTCGCGCACGGCCTGCTGAGCGCGCGGCACGGTGGCGAAGGGACCATCGGTCGAGGCAGCGTTGGGCGCGGCAAGCTTGCCGGACCAGCGATCATCGCCGCCGGGCGCGACATAGAAATCAGCGGACGGCGCGGCGGCGTGGGCCGCGACGACGAGCATGAGGCCAGCAACGATCAGGCTAAGGCGCGACGTGGGCAATCCTCCTAACGAGCCGTTGCTTGTTGGACGCACAGCGGGCGAGTCCTTCTCTCAGACTCAGTGTTCCGATGTAAGCAGCGCGGGAGGCGGAGGTGCTCGTGAAGCGGTGGCGAAGGCTTTTGGACGCAGCGCGAGCCGCGGATACATCTTTTCGAGCGAGGAACCATCCCATGAAGGTCATCGCCATCAACGGCAGCCCCAGGAAAAAATGGAACACCGCCATGATGCTGGAGCACGCCCTCCAAGGCGCGGCATCGCAGGGCGCCGACACCGACCTGATCCACCTGTACGACCTCGACTTCAAGGGCTGCACGAGCTGCTTCGCCTGCAAGCTCAAGGGTGGCGCGAGCTATGGCAGGTGCGCCATGCGAGACGGGCTGACCCCGGTGCTTGACGCGATCGCCGAAGCGGATGCCCTCCTTCTCGGCTCGCCCATCTACTTCGGCACGGTCACCGGGGAAATGCGCTCGTTCATGGAGCGCCTGTTCTTCCCCTACCTCACCTATACCAAGCCGCCGCAGTCGCTCTTCGGGCGCAAGATCGCCACAGCCTTCATCTACACGATGAACGTGCCCGAGGCGATGGTTGAGGAGATTTCGTATGACGTGCACTTCGGCCTGAACGAGGGCGTCCTGGCGCGGATGTTCGGCCAGTCGGAGTCGCTGTACGCCTATGCGACTCTGCAGTTCGAGGACTATTCGAAGATGGTCTTCGAGTACTTCGACCCGGCGGAGCGGCTGGAGCGCCGAAAGACGGTCTTCCCGGAGGATTGCAGAAAGGCCTTTGAGCTGGGCGTACGCATGGTGGGCGGCGGAAGCAGCGACGGCGGCTAACCCCACGCGAGCGGGGCGATGCTCACGCCGCGATAGGGCCACTCCGCGCTGGAGATGAACCAGTCGCCATCCTCATCGCGGAAGACTTCCGGCGCGTGGGCCTCAAGCTCGGCGATGGGCTCGCGCCCGTGAAAGTCCAGCGGATCATCCGACCGGTAGACGAAGGTGCGATGATCGTACGGCCCGTGCGTGCCGTCGTAGATGCACCAGAACAGGTAGAACGCGTCGTCGTGGCGCAGCAGGACCGGTGACTCCGGATCGCCCGGCCTCGTCATCCTGAAGACCTCGACCGGGCTTTCGCTCCACCTGCGCAGGTCAGTCGATGTGCGCGAGAGGACCGCGTTGCCGGTGACGTAGGCGAGGATGTACCGCCCCTCCCACTCCAGCACGCACGGATCACGCGAGCCGCCGTCCTGGGCGAAGAGCCGGCCCTGCGGCGTCCACGTCCACAGGTCGGGCGAGGTCGCCAGGCGGATCGGGTCGGGGCCGTAGATCATGTGGAAGAGGCCGTCGCGCTCGACGACGAACGGCGCATGGTTCTCCCTGATCTCACCGGGACGCTCGCCGGGAGGCAGGACCTTCGGCAAGTCCTCCCACGCCCCTTCGCGCAGATGATCCTTGAGCGCACCCACGGGCGCTGCCGCATGAAACGACAGCCATTCGGCCTCGTGGATGTTCTCGGCATCGGGCGGGGGAGACGGATGGGTGATGCCGAAGGCATGCCAGCGGCCGTCGGGGCCCTTGAGGATGAAGTGGTCGTTCGGCACCCAGTCGGCGTAGGTCTCGCCGGCGCGGAAATGCTCGGAGGCGGGACCGGGATACACATCCGGCCGCGGCCGATATACGGGCACATAGGGTCCTGCGAGACGAGGCGTCAGCATGCCACCGCTATTCCTCGGCAGCCGGCCCTGACCTTGCGGGCCATGTGGGCAGGCGTTACCATGCCGCTTACCAGCGCCTGGGAGATGCCCATGCGAATCACATCCATCCGAGTGTATGCAGACACGTCGGTCTTCGGTGGCGTCTTCGACCCGGAGTTCGAGCGGGCCAGCCGGGAGTTCTTCGACGAGGTCCGCAGCCGACGATTCCGGTTGGTCATATCCGCGCCCGTGCGGGACGAACTGGCCAGAGCGCCGGCACAGGTGCGCGAACTCCTCAGCGACATGGCCGAGTATGTAGAGGCAGTCGAAGCGACGGTGGAAGCCGTCGCCCTGCGACGCGCCTATCTCGACGCCGGCGTCGTGTCGTCTCGGTACGCTACGGACGCCCTGCATGTAGCCGTCGCCACTGTCACCGGTTGCGAGGTGATCGTGAGCTGGAACTTCAGGCACATCGTGAACTTCGAACGGATACCGATGTACAATAAGATCAACGCGGTGAACGGGTACAATCCGATTGCGATCTACTCGCCATTAGAGGTGTTGGCGGATGAGGAAGGCTAAGAAAGATTTCGACTGCGTCGAACTGCAGCATCGCGCCGGGGCGGCGATCGCGGCAGAACTAGCGGGCATGACCATCGAGAAAGAGGTCGCCTACTGGGCCGAACGCACGCGGGCCCTGCGCGAGTGGCAGGCCGAGTTGCGCGCCGAACGCCAAGCCCGCGGCGAGTTCCCCATCCTCCGCCTGCAGGAGCACTGCGTCCTGTCCGAGGACCTTCCCGAGCATGGCCTCACGGCCGGTGACGTTGGCACCGTCATCGCCTTCAACGTCGAGGAGAAGACCTACGAGGTCGATTTCACGACGCTCCAGGGCGCAGCCCTGGCGGTGGTGACGCTCACCGCCTCGCAGGTCCGCTCGGTTCTGCCTGGCGAGATGCCGCACGTGCGCGCGATGCCTGTCTAGCCGCGAAGGTCGAGGGGCGGGAAGGTCGAATACCTCGCCACCATGGCGATGACTACCCGCGAACGCATGCGCCGCGCACTCACCGGCGAAGCTCTGCCCGACCGCGTCCCTCTCTGCGAGATCAGCATCTGGCCCGAGACCGCCGAGCGCTGGCGTAACGAGGGCATGCCCGCCGATGTCGATCCCCTCCGCTGGCTCGACATGGACGTCATCGGCTGCGTCAGCCCCGATTGCTCCCTCCGCCTCCCGACCGGGACCATCTGCGAGGACGAGGAGACCATCACCGCCCGCGATGCCGACGGCGCCGTCGTCAGAAGCTGGAAGACCCACACCGCCACCCCCGAGCGGGTCGACTACCTGATCAAGACGCCCGACGACTGGCTCAAGTATCGCGACCGCCTCACCCCGACACCCGATCGCATCCCCGCCGACTACGCCGACACCGTCGCGCGCAGCCACGCCGAGGACTTCTGGCTCACCTTCAACCCCTACGAGCCGATCTGGTGGGGGCTCATGGCGCTCGGGTTCGAGGGCGGCCTGCCCTTCATGATGGACTATCCCGACGCGTACGAGGACATGGTCGCCTACCAGACCCGGCTCAGCCTCTCCCTCATCGACCAGGCCTGCGTCATCGCCAAGCCCGACGCCATGTGGTACTTCTCCGATCTGGGCTACAAGGACCACATGCTCTTCTCGCCCAGGCTTTTCCGCCAGCGGTTCATGAAGCACATCAAGTCCGTCGCCGATGCCTGCTGGGAGCGCGACGTGGTGCCGATGTGGCACTGCTGCGGCAACGTGGTCGAGTTCATCCCGCTCATGATCGAGGCCGGCTTCGCTTGCATCCAGCCCCTCGAGGCGCGCGCCGGCAATGATGTCCGCGAGTTCAAGCCGAAGTATGGCAACCAGATCACCTTCTTCGGCAACATCAGCGTCGAGCGCCTCAGCCTCACGCCCGAGGACGCCGAGGCAGAGGTTGAGGCGAAGGTCACCGCGGCCATGCCCGGCGGGCGGTACATCTTCCACTCGGACCACTCCTTACCGCCTACCGTTTCGCTGGAGAACTATCGCCGCGCCCTCGAAACCGCCCGGCGAGTCGGGACGTACTGATACGGTCGGCGGCGGAATCGTGTAAAAGGCCCACCACCGACCACAGCCGCACCCTGAAGGGTGCGACTACTCTTGCGACGCGATGCCTTTCCAGGCTTCGACGAGTTGACGAATTGTAGAAGGGTAACGTTCGGTGATTGGAGAGCATCGTCGAACGGTAGTCGCAGGCTTTAGCCTGCGGCTGTGGCTGCGCGGTGGGCCTTTGCTGGTTGTTGGAGGACACAGATGACGCTTCGCCTTGCGGTACTCGCTTTAAGTCTGTCCTTGCTTTCCATCGCCGGCACCCGGGAGGCAGCCGCCGCTATGAAGACTCACGTCCTGACCGTCACCGAACCCATCCTCGAGGCCGAGGATGGCCTGCTCCTGGGCAACGGAGACCTCTCCGTCAGCGTCTTCCAGACGCGCGACACCATCGTCTTCCGCCTCGGCAAGGGCGATGTGTGGGACCGCCGCGTTGACCGCCGCGATGACCCGCCGATGGCCAAGATCAGCGAGATCGCCCACGGCATCGCCGTCGAGCACTGGAAGTGCAATCCCTACGGCGACGGCGTACCCGTTGCCCTCGCCGGGACGGACAATCCCCAGCGCATGAAGGAGCTCTGCCAGGCCGTCCCGCCCAGCTACGCGAAGCGGCCCTATCCCTGCCCCAAGCCCGTCGGCGAGTTCATCGTCAACCTGCCGCAGGACCTTCCCGGCCTGACCGTCCGCCAGGAGCTATCCATCGAGGAGGGCATCCTTCGCATCGACTGCAAGTGGACGACCGGCGTCGAGCTGAAGCTGACCTGCTACATCCCGCCCGCGCCGAACGTCCTCATCGTGCGCTACGAGCTCACCGGCTGGGACGAGAGCACGGCGATGGGGCATGACTGGCCGCCGGTGATGTTCGGCCTGCGGCGCTGGGCTGACCCGACGATCACCCAGTTCGGCCAGGAATTCGACGCCCAGGGGCGCCATGGCGGCTTCCTGACCTTCGACCTCCCCAAGTGCTCGCCCCTCGCCCCGCCGACGACGCGCGATGTCGCCGGGCACAAGGTCGTCGAGCAGGACTTCGAGGCCGAGGCCACCTTCCCCAAGGGTTTCAAGTACTTCCTGGCGCCCTTCCTCCCTGACGCAACCGTTCAGCCGATGGACCTCGGCACCACCCATGAGGCCTTCCTCCGCATCGTCCCTTCGAAGGCCACGGCCAACTCAGGCTGGGCTGCCGTCGCGGTGCCGACGTCGAGCGATGAGGGTGGCCCCGAGGGCGAGCTTGGCCGCGTCACGACCGCCCTCGCCAGCAAGCCCGCCGACAAGATCGCCCAGTGGGAGGATGACACCCGTCAGGATGCGGCGAAGTTCTGGTCCCACTCCGGCGTCGAGATCGCCGATCCGCTGCTGGAGAATCTCTGGTACGAGACCTTCCACGCCCGTCGCTGCACGACCCGCTTCGGCAAGACCCCGCCCGGCCTGATGCTGCCGAGCACCGTCCGCGATTACTCGCACTGGCACGGCGATTACCACACGAACTACAACTACCAGCAGCCCTACTGGGCCGACTATACCGCCAACCAGCTTGAACTCGGCGACGCCTACTTTACCGGAATGGACTACTTCCTCCAGATGGGCAAGCTCATCGCCGAGCGCTACTACGGCACGCGCGGCGTCTTCATCCAGCTCTCCGGCTACCCGATCAAGGCCACCGACGACGTCCTCGGCCTCGTCCCGATGGGGCGGATGGCCTACATGACCGGCTGGGCGTCGAACCAGTACTGGTGGCGCTATCTCTACACCCACGACAAGGACTGGCTGCGGAAGACCGGCTATCCGGTGCTGCGCGACTGCGCGCTGTTCTACCTCGACTTCATGAAGAAGGAGGACGACGGCCTCTACCACATCTTCCCGTCGAACCAGGGCGAGGACGGCTTCTCGGGCAATCCCGACGACTACAAGGACCGCGCCCAGGTCATGCGCTTCTGCCGCTACTGCCTGCGCTCGGCGATCCAGGCCAGCGAGGTCCTCGGCATCGACGCCGACCTCCGTGAGCAGTGGACGGATCACCTCGACCACGCCGCCGGGGATGACCGTCAGCCGCCGTTGAAGCTAACCGGGCTGACTAAGTATTTCTATGACGCCAACCCGCCCGAGTTCGGCAACGGCGCGCCCCTCGTGATCCGCAAGGCCGAGCCCGGCGCCGAGCCCTGGCCGCCCTGGCGCGATGTCAACTGGTACGCCGGGCAATATCCGGTGGGCGCGATGTGCACCATCCGCGGCGAGGGCGTCGACGGCGACCGGATGTACGCGGGGATGAAGCGCGTCGTCGAGCGCTGGCGCCACGTGAACGGCCTGGTCTGGGCGATGAGCGTGAACAACTACGGCCACGCCGGCGCGTGGACCGAGACCCTGGGCATGGCGGCGCCGCTGCAGGAGATGATGCTGCAGAGCTACGGCGGCGTGCTGCGCATCTTCGCCGACTGGCCGGCGAAGGTGGCCGCGAGCTTCCGCACCTTCCGCGCGGAGGGGGCGTTCCTGGTGAGCGGGTCACAGGCCGACGGCGTGGTGACAAGGTGCGAAGTCTTCAGCGAGCGGGGCGGACCGTGCAAGCTCTACTCGCCGTGGGGCGAGGCGGGGCTGAAGGTGGAGACGGCGGACGGCAAGCCGGTGAAGGTGGACAAGTGGCAGGAGACCATCCTGACCTTCGACACCATCGCGGGGCAGACCTACAAGCTTTCTAGGCCTTGAGCCTTTGCCTTTCCGCTTTCTGTAGGGCGGGCATTTATGCCCGCCGCGCTTGGCTCTGCCCTTCCGCCCTCGGCCGTCATCCTGAGCGGCTAACCCAACGCACACAGGCTGACTTCCCCGCGAAGGATCTGGGGTGGCCCCGTTACAACTCTGCGCCCGCGGGGCCTTGGCCTTTCTGGATGGCTGGACCCATCCTCCGGCGCGTCGCTGTCGCCCACGCTTTCGCGATGTTAGAATGAGGCAGCACGCCTTCTTGGGGGAGGGTCCTTTCATGAATAAGCCTCGCCGCCTTTGCATGGTCCTCGCAGGAATCTTTGCCGCGGTCGCCGCCGTCTCCTACGCCGCCCCACGATCCGCACGACCGGCCGACTCGCCCGCCGCCCGCAAGCTCCTCGCCGCCACCTTCGCCACCTATCGCCACGTCCACTCGTACCGCGAGGACGGCGTCACGGTCTACGAGCAGCGGATGCCGGGCCTGCAGATGCGCATGGACTCGCACTACACCTTCGCCTACCGTGCGCCCAACCTCCTCTACTACGAGCGCGGGCCGGGGATGGCGTCCTCGAAAATGGTCTGCGACGGCAAGAGCTTCTACTTCATCGCGTCCATGTTCGCCGGAACGATGGGCCAGGTCGCGAAGGCCCCGGCGCCCACCGATGTTGCGAAGCTCCTGAACCCCAAGCTGTTCGCCCAGGCCCCGGTAATGGCCGGGGCGCCGGCCTTTGGGGCGTCCGGCCTCCTCAGCGGCGAGATGAGCATGAGCAACGTCGACTCGGTGCAGTTGGGCCTCCCCCACGGGAACCGCTGGCTGGCCTCGTTGACCCGGCCGCCTGGGTCGAGGGTCATCACCATCTACGTGAAGGGCAACCCCCTCCCCCTCGTGATCTGGATCGACTCCACGACCCACGCCGTGCGGCAAGTCGCGTCCGACTTCAGCCAGTCGGGCCTTCGCGAGTACATGCGCCAGGCCCAGGGCGGCGCCGGAGAGACCCCGCCCGGTGTGCTGGACATGTTCAAGGGCATGACCATGCGGACCGTCGTCACCGTGCGCAAGGTCGCCATCAACAAGCCCCTTCCTGACGCCCTCTTCACCTTCACTCCGCCTAAGGGCGCGAAGATCGTCGAGGTCAAGAGCGTCGATGAGATCGCCGGCGGCCAGCCGGGAGCGCCGTCGGCCCCGGGTGACGAGGCTGGGCCCGAGGCGCCTTCCGATCAGATCACCCTCGCCGGCAACCCTCCCATCGATTTCACCGCCGTCGACCTCGATGGCAAACCCGTCGCCATCTCATCGTTCAAGGGCAAGCCGGTCGTGCTCGACTTCTGCGCGACCTGGTGCCCGCCCTGCCGCGCCGAGCTGCCAGTTCTCGACGAGGCTTTCGGCAAGTTCAGCGGCCAGGGCTTGCAAGTAGTCGCCGTCTTCGTCGACGAGGATGTCGCCGCCGTGAAGAAGTTTCTCGCCGACAACAAGTACCACTTCACCGTCCTGTGGCTCGACCCGGCCAGCGACGAGGGCAAGCGGGTGGACAAGGAGTACGGCATCACCGGCATCCCGCGGACGCTCTACGTCGCCGGCGACTGGACGGTGCGGTCCGACAACACGGGCTTCAGCGGGAAGGACGAGACGGTCAAAGCCCTGGCAGGCCTCGGCTTCAAGAGCGACTTCTAGACCGAGTAGTCGGTATTCCTGGAGGCTTTCTTCATGAACAGCTATCGCGGCACGTGGATGTGCCTTGCGCTTGCAGTGGCGGCTTTCGTCGCCGCCTCCTTGGCCTATTCCGACGGGGCGCAAGCCTCCGACCCACGCGCCCTTCTCGAGAAGCTCGTGGCGAGAGAACTCGCCGCCCGCAGCTTCCAGATGTCCGCCGACTGGAAGATGAGCATGAGCTTCCTCGGCCAGCAGATGGGGATGGGCCTCCGCACCGAGGTCGCCTACCGGAACCCCAATTTCTTCCGCGCGCACTTTGCGGAGACGGAGATGGGCGATGACGGCAAGCCCAAGCCCGGCGACGTCATCCTCGCCGTGTGCGACGGCAAGCAGTTCTTCGTCGACGCGACCAGGGACGGGAAGCGCCACATCGTGGTCGCGCCGGCGCCGGCGGATCTCCTCAAGACTCCGCTCAACGACATCGTGGGCATGGGCGCCAGCGCCAACCCCGAGGGCGATGCCTCGGTCCCAGACTTCCTCAGCGTCAAGAGCGGCGTCTTCGACCTGGCGAAGGTCAAGTCGGTCACCGCCGATTTCGACCGCACCGACGCGTGGCTCAAGACGCTCAAGGAGCCGCCGGGCTGCGTCGCTATGACCGTCCAGTTGCAGACTGGTCCGCCCTTCGTCTTGTGGATAGACCCGCGCGATCTCACCCTCCGGCAGGTCGCGCTGACCCTCTCGGCACCGGATGAGCCCGCCGCCCCGGGGGGAGGCAAGAGCGACGCCCTGCATGCCCTCGCCGAGATGTTCAAGGCCGCGAGCATGCACATGCTCATCACCGCCGACAAGGTCGTCTACGACGAGCCGATCGCGAGGGATACCTTCGCGTACAAGCCGCCGACGGGCATGACGGTGGTCAAGGTGAAGTCGGTCAACGACATCGAGACCGCCCTCGAACCGCCCAAGCCCATCCAGCGGCCGACGGAACAAGGCCCTCCCAAGCCCCGTGCGACCAAGCCCCATCCTCAGACCGAGGCGTGGAAGATGCTCGACGAAGTCGTCGCCACCTACCGATCGGCTAGGACCTACGTGGAGGTAGGGACCGTCCACGACGAGACGGCGTATTCCGATGAGCGACAGGTGTTCGAGACTCCCTACAAGATCGTCTACGCGGCGCCGAACCGGGCCTACTTCCAGGGCGGAAGCAGGGACAACGGAAAGCTACTCGTCTGCGACGGTACGACTCTCTACGCCTACGCTCGGTCCCTTGGGATTTCCAAGATCGCGGCGCCCGCGACCTTGCGGACCGATTTCCTCGGAGACTTCTTCGTCAAAGTTCCGAATCAGGGCCCCAACTTCTTCGACTGCCTGACCGGAACGTTTGACGCCGGCGAGGTCACCTCCGTGAAAATGGGTCTGCCGCGAGGCAAGCCCTGGATTGCGAAACTCCCGCGCCCTGCCGGCACGACGCCGTTGACCCTGGACACGAGCGTGATCTGGGGCACCGGCCCCCTGGTCGTCTGGGTCGACCAGCGCACGCACATCATCCGCCAGTGGGCGAGCGAGGGCCCTGGGGAAGAGCGCCCGCCCTCGGCCGGGCCTGGACAGCCGACCGCGCGCAGCAGGTCATCGTACACGCGGTGGTACGCCACAGCTCAGCGCATCGCCATCAACGGCGCGGTTCCCGCCGAGACCTTCGCCTTCAAGCCCCCCGCCGGCGTCAAAGTGGTGGAGGCGAAGGACTCGCACTGGATGATGCGGGCTATCCTGGGCATGGAAGGCGAGGAGCCCTCTGGCGGCGAGCCGTCCGCCTCCGCCGAGGCCGAGAAAAACTTCGAGGGCAAGGCGCCCATCGACTTCACCGCCATCGATCTCGACGGCAAGCCGGTCGCCCTCAGCTCCTTCAAGGGCAAGCCGGTCGTCCTCGATTTCTGGGCGACGTGGTGCCCGCCCTGCCGCGCCGAGCTGCCCCTCCTCGAAGAGGCCTACGCGAAGCTCAAGGCCCAGGGGCTTGAGGTCGTCGCGGTCGCCGTGGACGAGACGGTCGACGACGTGAAGAAGTTCCTGCAGGACAACAAGCTCAGCTTCACGGTCCTGTGGCTCGACGGCAGCACGCCGGAAGGGAAGAGGGTCAGCTCCGAGTATGGCGTTACGGCCATCCCGCGGACGCTGTACATCGGGCCGGACTGGGTGATCAAGTCGGACACGACGGGCCTGCACGAGAAGTCCGAGATATACAAAGCCCTCTCCTCGATCGGACTCAAGACCGACTAGGGGAAGGCTCACCACCGGGCCACCGCCGCACCTTGAAAGG
>PMZA01000178.1:0-434 GCA_003170595.1 Armatimonadota bacterium | reverse complement strand
CTTCAGCCTGCGGCTGTGGGCGCACGGTGGGCCTTTGCTTTGATGATCTATCGGTTTGACGAGTCAATCGTAGTTGGTCATAATGACCTCTTGGTGAGTCATGATGGTCATTAAGGTTGCCGTCGCCGACGCTAAGAAACGCTTCTCCGAACTCCTCGGCCGCGTGGCTTTTGGCGACGCCCGCGTCATCATCACCCGCCGCGGCAAGCCCATCGCCGCCCTCGTCCCCCTCTCCGACCTGCCCCCTTCCGCCCTCGAGGAAGACGGCGACTGGCTCTACGCCATCCAGTCCCTCGCCGCCGAGACGACCGAACCCCCGGCCGATCTGCATCAGCCTTCGGAGGAGGCCTGACCGCCGCCTCATGGTCCTCCTCGACACCGACGTGATCAGCCATCTCCTCCGCGGCACGGCCCCGCCCGCCCTCATCGCCGCC
>PMZA01000463.1 GCA_003170595.1 Armatimonadota bacterium | reverse complement strand
AGAAATACTTGACGTCAAACACGCGTAGATCGCGGACGCATGGCAAAAGAGGGTGCGGCGACGCCAGAACGCGCCCACAGGGCCACCAGCACGCGCGACGGGGCCTTCTGACTGCGAGGGCGTGTCGCGTGCCTTCTGCCCTATCGGGCTCGCCGGCGACACCGATCAGGTCCCGCGTGGGCCGCGACCCCGATCACTGCAGCGGCGAGCCCGACCGCTGCTCCTCGCTGGCCGACGCCGTCCGGCCCCCTCCCCCGCTCTCGGCGCCGCCAACGCGAGGGCCCTCGTGGAGGTGTACCTGGTCGGCTCGTAGAAGAGGCGCTGCACAGCCACCAGGGAGCGTAGAACACACAGAAACGGTCAGTCCCGCCCCTATCCGGCCGGTACCAGCCGGCGACGGCGATCCAGCGCCAGCACCTGATGTCGCCTCTCCCCCATTCCCGGTGACGGTGCCAGGCCTCTCCGTCTCTAGCACGGCTCACCGGCAAAGACGTAACGCTCACGCAGGCGGTTCAGGTGCGAATGACTGAGCCGGCCCTCGTGCTGAAGTCGGCCGACGATGATCCCCTCGTGGATCCTTTCCGCGCAGGCGAACTGCCTGATTGCGATAGCGGAGAAAGTCCCAGCTCGCACGAAGTCTCGGTATGCAGCCGACGGCAAGAGCGCCTCGGCAGCGAAACGGTCCGCCTCTTGCTCCTCAGAGGTCTCTGGCCGATCCTCGAACTCCACGAACACCCGACGCTTCCCGTGACGCAGGATGTGCCCGAGCTCGTGGAAGAGGCTGAACCAGAAGATGTCGGCCCAGCGATACCGAAGGCTGAGTTGTACTAGGGCCCTGGATGCCGACAACCACCGTGTGGCCCCGTGGGCGTAGCTCTTCGGAAGGTGAGGAACGAACACCAAAGCCACCCCGCAGGATGCCATTAAGCCTCGAAGCTCGCCGCAGAATTGGGCAGGCTGGCTACGGGTCATCCGCCGGACCCTATCGAGGGAGCGGACCAAGGCATCCGCGTCGTAGGGGGCGACCTCGATCCCGGCAGCGAGCCGCTCGCCTCCGCGCAGCCATGCGGCCAGTGACTGCCACGACGGTGAGTGCGTGCCAGAAACGCGATGCAGCGCATCCGGGTACATGCTCTTCACAGCCTCACAAGAGCCGGCCTCGAAGAATCGCAGCAGGTTACGCATTCTATCCAGCGGGTCCCGCGTGTGGGGTACCCAACCAAGACGGGCGATCGCGGCGTACGGGAAGTCGGGCAAGCACTGGGTCTCATCTCTGAGCTGCTCCAACTCGGAAAGCCGCGCTTTGTTGTACTGGTGGTTCTGCTCAAGCCTGAGCCAAAAGTGTGCCGGCGTTCCAAGGACACGCTCCAACTGAAAGGCTGTCGCGGGTTCGATAGCCTTCACGCCTCTGATTATCTCGTTGATGGCCTGAGCTGGCCGACCCATGCGCTTGGCCAGTTCCGCTTGGGTCAGGCCTCTTGCCTTGAGAATGTCTGAAAGGGTCTCTCCGGGCGGGATCGCAACGTCAGGCCACGGGCCCGTAAGTGCGTCACTCATAGTGCTCTGTCTCCACCTCCTCCACTGATACAACGACCTCGCCATCTTGCTGGGGGAACCTGAGGATCAACCTGTGCCGGAGTGCGAGGTCCATTGAGAACTGGCCGGCTCGGTCTTCGCGCAACGGGTGGAAATGGAAATGCGTGAGAGTGTAGAGGGTGTCGGTCGTATCGGCAGCTTTGAGCGCCTCGATCGCCTTAACATAGCTTCGGCCGGCTTGCGCCCCCCACTCCCGGACCGCCATCCGGTTCTCCGTGAAGCAGCGCTCCAGCTTCTTTGTGCGAAACTCGACCCTCACGCTCCGAAAGTGTATCACACTTCACCCAAGGGGTGAAGCCTTTCTTCGGATCGCTTGGGCGGGCACACAACGCACGCTTCACGACTGGCCCAGAGGGTGACCTCGCCGCACGGCCGCCTCAACGCATTTCGCGATGATCTTGGCGCGACATGCGCGGCATACAGCGGTTGGCCTACCGTGGCACCACGAGGGTCGGAAAGCGACGATGGTCCTCAGCAGCTGCGGGATCACACAGTGGGGCACGGGAGGTACGCCCCCGGGCGTGCAGAAGGCACCGGGGGCGCGCGGCGGTCACGAGGAGGCGAATACGCACCTATTCCCCACCGGCTAGCCGTCGCTGATCGAGAACCGGTGCCATGAGCGCACTACCGCAACCATCGAAGGCAGGGCGATCGCGGGACGAAGCGGGCCGCAGGAGTTGCCTCGGGCGATCCCACCCTCACGGCGCGCCCGCCTGTCTGTATTGTCAGTTTCACCTTGACAGAAGAAGTAGAAATAGAGTAAGAGTCTCGGCGTGATAAACGATCCCCTCTCCCCCGCTGTCACCAGCCACGCTGACAAGCAGGACCACCTGACTGACGGCGGACAGGTCGCGTCGGACACACCGCCATCCCCTGCGTCTGACAGCGGCCTGACGACCGTCAATCTGTCACTGGTTGACGCCGCCCGCTTTCTCGGCGTGAGCGACCGCACGATACGACGGCGAGCCGAAAAGGGCAATCTCCCGGACGGGTGGCGTGTCGCGGAGGGAGTGACACCCATGACACTGTTCGTCACTGTTGATAGCGACACGCTCAATGTCATGAATGACACTCTCGGACAGCCGTCAGCGTTGTCCGGCGCGACAGGACAGGTGTCAGGACTGTCAGACGCGGCGTTGCACCTCAGAGCTGAACGGGACGCCCTTGAGCGCCGGGCTGACGAGCTAACCGTCGAGATAGCGCGATTGAATGCCGAGATCGAGCGCCTCGGGTCGCGGCTGGCGGACGCCGATAGGCGGGAGCGATCCTTTGAGGAACAGGCAACCAACCAACGGGTTCGGATCGTGCAACTGGAGGCGTCTGAGGCCTCGTTGACACGGTCTGTCACTGACGCCGGACAGTTGATTGACTGGCTGAAGTCGCGGATTGAGGAGGGGGAACGCGAGCGAGAGGGACTTCTGGCGCTCATGCCGAAGGCACTGCCCGAGGGCCGCCCTGGTTTCTGGGGCCGGTTTTTCGGACGTGGTGAGAAGGTGCCTGCGGCACACGAGATAGGGGAGGGGCGGTCGTGAGGCGCAAGGCGACGGCACCGCCGGTAGACGAGACCTGGGGCGAAGGGCGCTTCGAGGAGGACTGGCTTAACGCCGGGTTCGTGACGGTTCCTGTCGTGCTTGTATTCGACGACAAAGTCACCGGCGGCGCGAAGGCCTCGTACGCCGCTCTCTGTTGGCACATCTGGCGCGCGGGGAAGGTGCCCCCGCAGAGCGAGCTCGCCGAGGAACTCGGCGGCGGCGTGAGGACCATCAAGCGGCACCTCGCGGAGCTTGAGGCGGCGGGGTATATCGAGCGCGTGCAGCATGGCCTCGGTCGGCCGAACGACTACATCATCAAGTCCCTGCGCGACAGGGGGCCAAAAATGGCCCTTCCAGAGGGCCACTCACGGCCCGTCAAGGGGGCCACCAAGGGCACTTCCATTAAGGGTAACAAAGATCTTAAGAGTCACATACAACAACAGCCAACGTCTGCTGTTGCCCCTGATGAAGTAGGAACACACCAAGACCTCGTCCCCCGCCTGCGTGCCCTGGGTGTCGCCAAGGCCACCGCCCTGAAGATGCTCGGCGACGCCGATCCGGCTGTCGTCTACCGCTGGGTGTGCTACGTGGAGCATCGTCTCGAAGGCGGGTGGGTGCCGCGGGAAACGCCAGCGGCGTGGATCGTCTCGGCGATCCAATCGGGTGACTGGACGATCCCCGAATGGTTCAAGACCCCCGAGGAGCAGGTGCAGGAAGCGGTGACGAGCCAGCGGCAAGCGGCGAGCGATCGCCGGCGGCAGGAGACGGCGGAGCGCGAAGAAAGCGGCGCGGCGGAGGCACAACGGCAAGCCGTCGAGGACAGACTCGGGATAGGGGAGGACACCCGGGAGGTCTGGGCGCAGGCGTTAGTTCTCCTCCGCGAGCGCGACCAGGGGACGGTGGCGCTGTCGAGCGCTTTCCTCCTGCCGCTGCAGAAGGGCGTCGCAACAATCGCAACGCCTATACCCTTCTTCCGACGGGTGATTGCCGACCACGGCGACAATGTGCGAGTGGCGCTTGAAGAAGTGACCGGGCAGTCAATCGAGCGCATCGAGGTTCGCCAGGTCACGGCGGAGCGGATCGTGGCCGAAGTGCAATCTGGCGGGGAGTCGATGAAAGGTGCCTGACGCGAGCGATAGGGCAGAGGTCGTGAGAACATTTGGCGCGGTTCTGCGCGAGGTGCGGAAACGGCGAGGGTGGTCACGGGCGCGGGTAGCCATGCAGGTCAACCTTGTCGACCTCCGAGGGATGACGGCGGACCGGATCGAGGCATACGAAGAAGACCGGATCGAGCCCACCGGCAACGCGGCGGCGGCGATCATGGCCGTGTTGGGCGTGACGCTGACGGAGGTTGACGGACTGCTGCCTTGGCAGGCGGAGGCACTGGCGGCTAAGCTGCAGTGGTATGAGCGGCGGGCGCAGGCGTCGGGGGAGAGGTCGACACCTTGAGTGACGACGATCAGGCTGCGGTGCGCACGCCGCGGAAGGAGGCCGCTCCTCGACGGCGACGCCGAGCCAGCGAGGCGCCCGCGGAAGTCACCGCGGCCGGTGACGCCGATCGGGCTCGCGCAGGAGAGGACGCGGGCGCTAGGGGAGGGGGCATGAAGAAGCCGCCGACGAAGACCAAGACCAAGGCCAAGGGCGGTGAGCTGGAGCTAACCGGAATCACCCAGGAGGCACCAGCGAGAAAGACCTCGGGGGGGAAGCCCCAAACCGTGAAGGCGCGGCCACCAGGGAATGCGAATAAGGCGAGGAAGAAGCCGCAGTTCAGTCCTGACAAGCAGCGGCAGATTCGGGAGTTTCGTGCGTTCTCGCAGTGGGACGAGTGGAAGGACCTTCCGGGATGGGAAGCCCTGCGGGAAAGACTGGAGAAGCACCCTCTGGGCGAGGATTGGCTGAAGATAGACCGATCCGGAGCGATGGTGCCGGGCGGGCCAGGCCCCTACCGCTTCGGCGCCGCCTTGGAACGAGTGCTGAACTGGCCAGACCCGCCGGATGACCTCGAACTGCCGGAACTCCTACCAGACATTGCCCCGGAACTTCTTCGTCAAGTCCGTTTAGGTGTCGCCTTCCTCAAACGCCTAGCTGTGGCCTATTCGAGCAGCGAACTTGACCTGACCCACTGGGGCCTGCGCGAGTTTGTGTTGTGGGAGTGGTCTGAGCAGGCAAATGAAGAAGGACGTGCACTCAAAGAACTGCACGAGCTGCATCGTAAGTCTCTGTCGAAGTCGTTGTTGCCGTTCGTGGCCATCAAGGCCGGCGCTCCTGGGAACAAGGACAAGACCAAGCAAGGCTGGGTCATGCAGCCGCGCACGCTTTACTCGCCGATGGATCTCAGCCTACTCCTGGCACTCGCCCTCGATGAGCTGTTCGAATTGGTGACGGACCCGCAGCTCGGCCTGCGGCGCTGTTCTGCACTTCTCCCGCGGGGGCAAATGCAATGTAACAGATGGCTCATGACGCAGCCGGTGGGGCGGCCCCGCGAATACTGCAGCGATCCCTGCCGGCAGCGCGCAGGGCGTGAAAAGCGCGAAGGGGATAGGCGAAAGAAGCTCCAAACCGCAGGCGGAGCGTGAACGGATAAGACGGCTACTATCGCGTTCGACTTTTCGGCCGCAGATACTCGCCAGACGCAGAAGAAGTGGTATGCTTGAGACAGTAAGAGGGCCCCGCTGTAACGGGGCCCCGTTGAAAAGCTAAGTGCCCGGCTTGCGCCGGTTCCTACACGCAACGGGAGTATACCCCGAAGGAACCAACCCCGCAAGACCTCCGCACCAAACTGCCATGCGCCAGGAGCGATCATGGCCCACACCCAATGCTTACGCCACTTTAGGTGCCGGGAAGCAGAACGCCTACTTGCCGCCGCACGCAAGGCCGACTTGCTAGCCGACCCGTCCGCGCCCTTGTTTTGGCGGCACTACCACGTACACCGGGACCTCTGCGAGCAAGGTCTCATTGAGCCCGGCGAATGGCCCTCGCGGCGGGCCCTATTCCTGCTAATGGCGGAGGCGGTTCTTCGCAGGAGGCGACGCGAGTGGAGGGAGCGGGACGCGAGGGGCGAGTATGACGTGAGACTTCCGGCCGTCGCCGGTGACGAGGTGAAGCGATGATGAGCAGACAGGACACGCACGGCACGGACATGAGCCCGCTGGAGATCGTGAGGCACTCCCTGGGCTTGACGCGGGGCGAACTGGCACTTCTCGCTGGGTGTGGGCACGGGGCGCTGTACAACGCGGAGATGGGTTCTTCGGGGCAAGCCTCGATCCCTTCGCGCGTGACCGCTGCCCTCGAGGGTTTGGGCGTGGACGTGGACGCGCTGGCGAGTGAGCAGGCGGCTTGGTTGCGTGCCAGGGCGGCGGAGGTGCGGGAGAAGGCGCAGGCCAGAGTGGAGCAACACTGACCCTCGGGCTGAGGTTCGGGACCGTTGTGCAGCGGCCCGGCCCGGCCTTCCTTTTCGCCCGCCGGTTGCGCGCCGGTGGGCGTTTTCGTGTCGGGCCGCGGGCGGCTCTCCTTCCGGGAGGGGCGCCGCCGGCGGGCATAGGAAAGCGGCGTGAAGGGTCGGGCCCCCGATCGCCTCGGGTCCGTCCCCGACCCTTGCGCCGCCCCATCAAAGACGGATGAGAGGCGAGTTGATATGGTCACGGCGACAGCACGCACAAAGACAGCACGCGGAACACCGGAGCACCACGCGCAGGCCATTCGCGACGATGCGAAGCGCGACCCGGAGAGTTTGTTCGGCTTGGTGCTGGAGGTGGTTTGGGAGCGCGGCAAGCTGAAGTTCCGCTGCCGGCATCACGGCGACGGAGTAGACGAGCATCCGTCCGGCAGCATCGAGACCAAGGGCGAGAAGGCGGGCACTTGGTACTGCCATGTCTGCGAGGTCGGCGGCGACATCTTCCACTTAGCACAGCGCGAGTGGGGCTGCAACTTCGCGGAGGCTGTTCGTCGCCTTGCAGAAGCACGCGGGCTTGACCAGCCGCCGACCAAGGCGCGGAAAAAGGCGAGGGCCAGCGACAAGCCCAAATATGCCGACCGCGAGCCCGACTACCTCTACAGGGACGAAACCGGCAGGGTCCTCTTCGGCGCCTACCGCGAACCCGGAAAGCAGTTCCCGCAGGCGGTTCCTGAGAATGGCCGATGGCGGTGGGGAATAGGGAACACCCGGCGCGTCCTCTACCGCCTGCCCGAGGTACTGGCGGCCATCCGCGAGGGTAAGCCCATCTATGTCTGCGAGGGCGAGAAGGACGTTGACAACATGTGGCTCGCCGGCTTCGCCGCGACCTGCAACCCGGGTGGCGCCAGTAAGGACGGCGCGAAGTGGAGACCCGAGTACAATGAATTCCTGCGCGGCGCCAAGGTCGTGATCCTATGCGACGCCGATGAGGCCGGCCGCGGCCAGGGGTTGCATATCGCAGCAACGCTTCATGGCATCGCGGCGAGCGTCAAGCTACTCGACCTCTTCGGCGCGGACGTGCAGGACGGCGCGGATGTATCCAACTTCCTGAGCGATGGGGGCACCGCCGAAGAACTGCGCGTCCTTGTCGAAGCCGCGCCCGACTGGCAGCCGCCCGACCCTTCCGAGGAACCGCCCATCGACGCGGCACCTACCTTCGCCCTCACCGATAGCGGCAATGCGGAGCTGTTCGCGCATACCTGGGGCGATCAAGTGTGCTTCGACCATCGCCGCGGCCGGTGGCTGCTCTTCGACGGTCAACACTGGCGGCCCGATGAAGTGGGGCGGCTTACGATAATGGCGAAGGATGTGGCCCGCGCCCGCTACGCCGCAGCGTCGAAGGCCGAGGACAATGACGGGCGCAAGTGGGCCTTCTCTTCGGAAAGCCGGTCGCGGATCGAGGCGACCCTGGCCCTGGCGAAGTCGGAGCCGCCCATCGCCGACAGTGGCGACGGCTGGGATGCTGAGCCGATGCTCCTGGGTGTGCCGAATGGCGTCGTGGACTTGACGACCGGCCTTCTCCGCCCCGGCCGCCCCGAGGATCGGATCACCCGCGTCACCGGCGTGGACTTCGACCCCGACGCGCGGGCGCCCCGGTGGGAGAGGTTCCTGCAGGAAGTCTTCCTCGACGATGGAGAGTTGATGGCCTTCGTTCAAAGAGCGATAGGCTACAGCCTGAGCGGGAGCCTCCAGGAGCAAGTGTGGTTCTTGTGCTACGGCATCGGCTGCAACGGCAAGTCCAAGTTCCTCGGGGCCATCGGGCACGTCCTCGGCGGCTATGCTCACGAGGCCGACTTCCGGCTGTTCGACTATGCGACGCGCCATGACCATCCTGAGGCGCTGGCGGCTATCGAGGGCAAGCGGTTCGTCACAGCTTCCGAGTCTCTAGAGACGGCCCGGCTGAATGAGGCCAGGCTAAAGGCCCTCTCTGGCGGCGAGGGTATCAACGCCCACCTAATGCGCGAGAACAGCCGGACCTTTCCGAACACCGCCAAGGTGTGGCTTTGCAGCAATTACTGCCCGAGGGTCAACGATGACAGCCCCGCCTTCTGGCGACGGGTCAACCTGGTGCCCTTCCGGGCCCGCTATACCTTCGACCCGGACGAAGACCTGCCGCTGGCCGACCTCGACTTAGAGGCGAAGCTGCGAGCTGAGGCGCCGGGCATACTCGCGTGGGTTGTCCGGGGAGCCCGGGCCTGGCAGGAGGAGGGCCTGCGTCCACCGGCGAGCGTCAAGGCCGCGACGGAGCAGTACAAAGCTGAGAGCGATCCGCTGGCGCCCTTTCTTGACGAGTTCTGCGTGGTCGGGCCTGAGTGCCGGGCATCCGCTGCCGAAATGCTGAGCGCCTACCTCCGCCATTGCGAGAGGGCAGGCATACCCGACCGCGACCGCATGAGTAGCACGGCCCTGGGGCGACGGATGGGCCAACGGTTCGAGAAGAAGCACACAAAGCGCGGTGCCATGTACGTCGGTGTCGGTATTCGGGAAGATGAGCGGGAGCCCGAGGCTCAGGCGGAGTTTGCGGAGTGGGGGGAGGTGACGGGTTAGGGCATCAAAACCCGTCATTTCCCACATAAGCGGCTTGTAATTCTAGCTACGCGAAGATATATCTGAAAACCCGTCAAAACCAATCACCCGTCACCCTGGAGAAGACCATGACAGACGACCCGCAGCGAGATAACACAGGAGGCGAGGGACATGGCACGGCAACGGCTACTTCGTGAGTGGGTGACTGGCGGCCGACGCTGGCGGCTGGTGGTGGAAACGCACGGCGAACTCCAGCGGGTCTACCTTCTCCGTGAAGAGCGTCATGCGTGGAGCTACGTGGACGACCAGGGCGCCGCCAGCGAGAGGGTGCCGCTGATCGAGGAGCACGTCCACCCGGGCACGCGCGCCGCCCTCGATCTCGCCGAACGCGCGGAGAAGATCGCAAGGCGAGCTGCGGAAGAGTGGGCTCGGTGTCGCGGGGTGCAGGAAACCGGGGATCGAGTCATGGTCGCCGTCGGCGAGCCGGATGAGCGGTCGGGCGGGTAAGACCGCGCGCGACAGGCAGAAGACGTACCACGGGCCAACAGCGGCCCAGAGATAGGCCCTCGGGGAAGCCCGGGGGCTTCTTCGTTTGCGGAGGAGTGCCATGCTCGTCTCAACGAGGGGGAAGACCGATGGGCAAGGTTCTGCGGTGCGCTGCGGTGCTGCTGGCGGCCGTGATCCTGCTGGGCGTTTTGTGGTGGGCGGTCGGGCATACGACAGTCGGCAAGGCGCTGCTCGACGGTCTCTCGGTGGCGCCTGTGGGCGGGCCGACGGCGGCGCAGATCGAGGCGATGGAGGACGTTACCCCATCGCGTCTTGCGGGGCGCGACCCCGATCCGAAGGCGCGGGCGAAGCTGGCGCCGAAGGCAAAGGCGGTGGTCAAGTTGGCCGATAGCTACCTGATTGCTGACTGCGGTGACGTGTCCTACCGGGGCGTGTACGTGAAGCAGCCCACGCAGTACAACGGCCATGACTACTATCAGAAGGGGACTGGGGGCAGTGCAAGATACCTGGCCGTCCACAGCTCTGGCATGGGCACTCCCCCCGGCTATTGCCTCACGACGGCCATCCCTATCGCTGGATGGGCCTATCACCAATACGTCAACGGTATCAGCCCGACAGCTAGCCCCTGGAACTGCATCGGAGGAGGCACCTCACCGGCGCCGACGGTGGCGGCGGTGGACCTGACCGTCCAGATCATCACCGGGCCCTCGCCCGCCGGCACCGAGGGCGATCCCCTGCATGACTACGTGGACACGTTGACCCTGACCGTTAGGATTATTGACGTGGACGGCCTCCACCGCACCGGTCAGCTCAGGGTCTATCCCGCCAACCCCCCCGGCGCCATGTTTTACACGCTCCCCCTCTCTGATGGCCTGTGGAGTTGGACCGGCACAGAGTGGCAGGTCGATGTGGAGGTCTCAGTCTCGCCGGCGGAGCTTCGAGCGGCGATGCAGGCAGTTGATCAGGAAAGGTGGTCAGGCGCCAGTTATAACTTGGCCGCCTACTATGATGCAGGCGCTGGACATCAGGCATGGGATGAGGTTCTGCCCTATAAGATCTACTACGCGCCCGCCTACTCCGCCACGCAGCCCCTTTTCTTCACGACTCGCCGTGACCGCATGGTTGGCCGCGATCAGCCTCTCAAGGTCAAGTTCGGCTTCGGATACGCCGACTCGACGCCGCCCGCTGATGACTGTACCTGGGTGTTGCTCATCGACGAGACCGAGGCCGCTACGGGCGTGATCCACACCGGCTCTTGGAGCGTACCCGGCCCACCTTACCCGTGCTACTACGACACGGAGCGGGACTTCCCCGCTGGCACCTACAGCCTCGGCGCCCACGCGATCAGGACGGAGCTATTTGTATAGGAGGGCCGCCATGTCCAAGACGACAGAAAAAGAACTGCACTTCATGCGCCAGCGTATGAACTGGGCGGGGCCGGAACCGCCGACCTTTACTGTGGTGTGGTCGGTCGAGGCCGATGGGAAGCAGACCGCCAGCGGTCGCGTGCCGCCCGGCCAGTGGACGGGTGCTCCTGGGGCGTGGGGCGCGTGCATCGACGTCGCGCTGGGGGAAACGCGGCCGGCCGACATCACCACAAAGATCGATCGCGTGCCCGCCGACCCGGCGGAGGAAGCCACCCGGCCCACACGCGGGAGCCGCGCAGAGGCCGCATATCACGAGGCGGGGCATGCCGTGGTTGGATGGGCAACCGGCAGGGAGATCGTGGCCGTGTCAATGCGCCATGTCGAGTATGGTGCCGAGGCGTGGCCGGAGGGGCCGGTGGGGGCCGAGTTTGTGCTGAGGGCGGTAGTCACGACCCTTGCGGGTGGGATCGCTGGCAGGATGCTGACCGGCAGCTTCAACACCGGCTTGGCCGCCCCGGACTCGAGGATGGTCAGAGGGTTGGCCGCAACGGTCTTCGCCGACGAAAGCGAGCGCCCAGCCTACATCGCCCACTGCGAGGAGGAGACCGCCACCATCCTCGGGCGGTGCTGGCCGGCTGTAACTGCCCTGGCTGCGGCCTTGCTTGAACGCGGCGAGCTGAGCGGCGACGCAGCGCGGGCGATCATGCAGGCCGCGATGCAGGAGAAAGCGCACGGCGACGACGCGGATCCTGCGACGGCCCAACGCTGCGGCGACGCGCCCACACGCTCTGCCTGCCGACGCGAGCCCGATCCCGCCGTGCCCCGAGAGCGTGGCATAGCGGCCATGTGAGCGCACGGAGCGGGCGGGACGGTAGATGCCGGGCGGGAGACGACGCGCCACGGCGCTCCTCGCCCGATGGTACGCCCAGGCGGACGGACGCGTTGTCGCTCTTGGCCGCGATCGAGCTAAGACCCGCAGGCTTCTCCGCCGAAGAGATAGACCAAATACTCGCGCTCAAGGGTGCCGACCGGGTTACCCGTGTCGCCGGCCTGCCAGCGGCTCAGTCTGTTCGAGAAAACCCCGCCGCCTACCGGCAGTACCTCATGCACGAGCGGCGCCTGGAGCACGTACTGAGGAAGTCGGCCAAACGAGGCCCGAAGGTCACCGCTGGAGCGGTCGAGGGGGCACAGGTCGATGCGTGAGCCTTCGGGAAAGGCGGACGGTCTGACTGCCCTCGGCGCGCCCGACGGCGACGCCAGGCCCGCGCGAGCAAGAGGGTGCCCATGCCAAACAGACGGGCAAGCCATGCGGGCTGCCGGCGGGCTTCCGCACGGATCACCTGAGCGTGGGTCCATGTTGGCTTCACGGCGGTGCGACGCGGCGCCGGACACTAGGCCGCATTTCGTGGTGGTAGGGAGGGATCGCAGGAGGCATTGTGGCACCGCAGCTCAGGCCACATCAGGCCTGCGGGACGAACGCGAAGCTATCTGATGATTTCGGCAAAACGGAGGCCTCGAATGGGTGGCTTTGGAAGCGGCGGGGATAGGTGGGACCGCAGGACCAGAGTGGAGGAGTGCCTGTGGATCGACGTCAACCAACTCTGGCGTGAGGGTTTCATGCGCGAGGGGCAGGTGTGGAGCGGCAGTCGGGTATGGCGGAACCGGAACAGGGAGAAGGTGGTGGACATGGGCTGGGTGGCCTCCGACGCGCTCGTACACCTGGTCTACTCCGTGCGGTCGGCGGACGGGGCTCAGGTCGAGATGGACTACAACGTGCCCGTGGTCCGGACGTCGTGCAACTTCGGAGGCAAGCGGCCGTGGTTCGTCTGTCCGGGCTGGGGCTGCGGACTGAGGGTCGCAAAGCTCTACCTGCCCCTCCCCGTAAGGAGGAAGAGGTTCCTATGCCGCCGGTGCCACGGGCTGGCCTATGCGAGCCAGTCCGAGGATTGCTCGCAGAGCGCCTATCGGAAGGCGAGGAAGATCGCCGAGCGGCTGGGAGGTGGCTGGGGCGGTGGCCTTGAACCTCCGTGCCCGCCGCGACCACGCGGTATGCACCACGCTACATATGAGCGCCTAAGAGCGGAGTACGAGGATCTCACCTCACTGGGGCTGATCATGCTGGCGGGGCGCGTCGACAAGAGCTTAGCGGCCGAGGGGCGAGATTGGTCCAGGCGCCACCGCCGCGGGAGGTAGCGGCTGACGCAAGGGGCGCAGATCAGAGAGCCGCCCCTTCGACGTGCGTCAGTCCGGAGCGATACCCCCGATGCAAGCAGATGGGCGGAGTGCGTCTTGGGGCTGCGGTACAACAGAAGCTGAGCGCAAGCTCCGGGACGGCCGCGACGGGCTGATGCAGGGGAGACCGGGCGCGGCGGAGGCCGCTCAGCGAAGGGGCATGCAACCCCATGACGGTGAGGCGGACACCAAGGAGGCAGAGCCGGTGAGCGGTCGCGCAAGGAGCAGGCAGGTCCTTATCGCGGGGCAGTGCGGCGCGAAGACGCGCGCTGGAACGCCGTGCGCGCAGCCGGCGGGCTGGGGAACGGACCACGTGGGCTGGGGTCGATGCAAGCTGCACGGCGGCGCCACCCCAACCGGCCACCGGAGCCCCCACTACAAGCATGGCCGCAGATGCCGTGACGGGGCCTTCGGAGGGCCAGGGCTGTTCGAGGCGACTTCGATGCTTAAGCACATACATAGGCGGTTCAATATCCGGTACCGCTTCTTGCTCGACAGGTGTCGCGGCGGACCCAGCGACAGGAACGTGCTCGAGGCCCGCCTCGCCCTCGAGGACGCCATGACGGCCAGACGCCTTCGGCCCTTCATGGACGGTACCGTCGACCCGGATGACATAGAGCGCCGCTCGCTCAGGAGCCGACGGAGGTGCGCAGCAGGCAGAGAGCATCGGCGATAGACAGGATCTCAGCGGCGGCCTCGCGCCGCTGCGCTGCCGGCCGAAGTGGTGAGCTGTCCTGACGTCACGTGACGTCGCTTGGTCAAGCTCTGCACAGCAGTGACAGGCAATGCTACGGCAGTGACCCCAGTTACTCGGCGGTGAGAAGACATGACCGAAGAAGCCAGTGAATGGCTGTCACCGCGGCAAGCGGCCCAACACCTGGGCGTGTCGCCGGCCACGATCCGGCGCCTGGCAGACGCAGGGGCGCTGGCAGCGTACCGGCTCGGCAAACTGCGCCGGTACAGACGGGCGGATCTGGACGCCTGCCTGACACCGATCACTCCCGAGGGCGGCTCTGAGCGTTCGTTGGGCGGCAGCGCATGAACGTGGCCGCGGTGATCTCGACGGCGCCCTGTGAGTGGAAACACGGCGGGAACTGGAGGCACCCCGGGCGCCGACGTCCCTGTCCTGACCTGTTGTCCGACAGCTGACACGCCCACGCCCCCCTGACCCGGTGTCCGACAACTGACAACCCCATGACAGATGACAAGGAGTGGTAACCCCATGACAGTCAGACGCCGTGCGACAGACAGTAAGCGCAAGAGCAAGGGACGCGACCCTGCTGCAGGCGGCGACGTCAAGCCCAGAACGGGCGGTCTTTGTGGAGCGACGGCCCACACGACGGGGAAGCCCTGTCGGCGGCCTGCTGGCTGGGGTACGGATCATCCGGGCTCCGGCCGCTGCAAGTTGCACGGCGGCGCGTCACTCGCCGGCGATGGCCCTACGTGTGGGGCACACACGGGCTCCGGCGGTCGATGCAAGCAGCCGGCGGGCTTCGGCACCGACCACGCGGGCGAGGGTTTGTGCCACTGGCACGACGGGGCCGAAATAGACGCGAAAAGACACGGGCGCGGCGCCGCTATGAGTGTGGAGGAGGTCTTGCGCATCCGGCTGGGCGACGAGATCGAGGGCATCTCCCTGCAGGACCTGTGCAGGGACGCCGAGGGGAAGCCCAGGCCGGGGCACGTTCGAGCCTACCAGCGCCACTGTGACCACGACACCGAGACCTGGCAGCAGGCGGAGGTCGTCTTCAGGCGGACGGGCGTGAGGTCGCTGCTCCCCAAGGCGATCAAGCGCATGGGCAAGGTGCTCGACGACGGACAGGACGGCCCTGCCGTGACAGTGGGCGTCCGGGTATTGGACCTGTCCGACAAGCACGACTTCACCTTCGACCCGGCGGAAGCACGCCGCGAGGAGGCGGCGAGGATGGAGGCGCGGGAGAAGTTGCGGCGGGCCGGACTCCTGGACATGGTGGAGGAGGCGCTGGCGGATGATGGTGACGGATAGGCTGGGGAGTTGTGCGGGCCTCTCGTCGGCGACGACGATCCCACGTTAGATCGTGCCGAGGTCGCCAACTTTTGGTATGATGACGGGAACAGGTGTTTGTAGCTTCGGTGACATCCTGGTCTCGGCAAGGCGTCTCGGACTGACCCACAGGAGGAACAGACGTGCGAAGAGTGTGGACGGTAGGCCAGGCAGCCAAGGTCGTAGGTGTACCGGCCCGGACCGTACTCAGGTGGATTCGGGATGGGCTGGTGGGCCTGCGTTTGTATGCGCCGGAGGGCAGGGGGACAAGGCTCCTGCTTCTGGAGGACGAGCTGCTGGAGTTGTGGGCCATTGCTGACCTACGGAAGCAAGGGGTCAGCTTGCAGCGCGTCCGCGGTCTGCTCTACGGACTGGCGGAACAAGGACTTCACCTGTCGGACTATCGTTTTGTTCTGGTGCGCGGGTCGGAAGTGACCGGCTTGAAGGACCCGGAGGAACTCTGGGAGCAGGTGGGGAGCGGCCAGTTCCTTCTCCTGGATGTGGAGGAAGCCTCTGAACGGCTGCGCGAGACGCCCGGTGAGCCATTGGCTGCCGCCTGGGAGCTTTTCCTTGACACGCAGGAGGCGATGGGCCTTGGGTGACGATCAGCGGGTGCAGGCGGACGTGATGAAGCGTTTCAGCGATCTCTTCGTTCCCTACCGCCGTGTACGCGGAGTCCAGAAGCCCGACGGAGGGTACGACTGGCAGCAGGCCGCGGTGACTGACGAACTCATAGGCGATCACCTGATAGGACAGCTCACGCTGGCAGTGCTCATCGCCGGTAAGGAGGCCGCGGAGTGGCAGGGACGGCACATAGTCCTGGACGTCGACTACGCATCCGAAGACGAGGAACCGGGCGTAGCGAAGGCCAGGGCCTTGGGCAACGAAGGCCTTCGCGATGTCCACACCATCCAGGAGGTAGGATCCACGCTCGGGATACCGCCGGAGCAGTGGATTGTCGAGTTTTCTGGCTGTAAGGGCCTGCATCTCGGCCTCATCCTCGAGGAGGCGGCACCCCTGGCGGACCTGTGGCACCTGGCGCATACGATCCGGAGATTGGCTACTGCGGAGGGCATGGTCGGGAAGTTTGACCGCGCCTACCCGACCTCTCCCGACGAGCGCGGTTCGCTGATCAAGCTGCCGTGGGGCAAGCACCGCAAGAGCGGCGAGTTTTCGGTCTTCGTCGATGTCTCCCCACTCCATCTGCGCCCGCGCTGCTCACTCATGGAAGGCGATGCCAAGTACCTGGATGTGATCGAGGCACGTCGCGTGCCGGCCGACATGATCGCGCTCGCCCTCGCAAGGGCAAGGGAAGTGCCGGCGGCGGATCGTGTAGCGGCGAGTCGTCGAGGGACGCCTCCGGTGAGGGACTACAGGGGCTCGACTTCGGATGTCTGCCAGGCCATAGGACGGCCGTGCATCTCGCGGCTCATACGAGAGGGCGCCGCCTTTCACTATCGGCACGATCTCGCGCTGCCGCTTCGGACGGAGCTGAAACGGGTAATGGCGAGCCGCGAGGAAACCCTGCGGGTGGTGCTCGAATACGCGGCGAACTGCCATCCGCCCTGGGAAAAGGACCAAGCTCGAAGAGACGCGGACCAAGAAGCCACGACGGATGCCCGCAAGGCTCACCTGTGCCCCGGACGAAGGGACCCGACTGCGATCACTCAGTACCTCCACGCGAACTACTGCGTCGGCCAGGAGAGGTGTGCGTGGGAGCGAGCGGGTCAGTTCCAAAGCCTCTGGCTTGGGCGGGTTACGGCCAACGAGCTTGCGGTCTACACGTCTCTCGTGCAGGCCGAGGTCCAGTACAGGCTGCGCCCAGGCGACGAAATGCGGACCACGCAGGACGAGCTATGCCACCTCTCAGGGATCGGAAAAGCGGCGGTGAAGAGTGCTCTGGATGGACTTACAGACAAGGGGCTTGTGTCATCGCGAGTCCAGGGACGAGGCAGGGGCCAGGGGAGATGCACGGTGATCTGGCGCACGTACCCGGTGCCGGCGCCGACAGGTGACCTATCACGTCGGCAGGCCCAGCTTGGTGAAGACCGGCCTTCGGCCTCGCCCGGGTCTTTACATTGTGCGATTTCCATACTTCAAGAAGTACATGATTGTGGAAGGTAGCCTGTGGAGTGCTTGCTGCTGCACGCGCCCTCTCCAAGTTCAGCCACGCCCTGAGTGTGGCAAGCAGGCCGACCATCTTTCCGCCGAGGCCCTGAATTACCACTGCCGCCACAGCGGCTTGCCGTGCATGCCGAAAAGGCGGCGCGGCCGGCGGAAGTAACGCAGGCGTCGCGTCGGCCGTCACCACACGGCGCAAACGGCGAGCCCGAGGAGGCGACCTGAGCATGGCGACAGAGGCGCCCGAGGATCGGCCGGGGCGGAAGTTTTGGGGCATTGGCGTCCAGGTCCCACGAGGCATTACAGGACAATGGCTCATGGCACTTTCGATGCAACATGGATCATGGAACTTGCCTAATGATTGCGGCAAAACAGGGGGGAACCCCGATGGGTGGTTTCGGTAGTGGCGGCTCCAGGTACGACCGCAGGACGCAGGTGGAGGAGTGCCTGCGGCTGGAGGTGAGCTACCTCCACCGGCAGGGCATGTTGCGGGATAGACAGACATACAGCGGGGGACTGTGGTGGACGAAGAACGGCGGGGAGAGGGTCGCGAACATCAGCGTGGAGACGAGCGCCGAGTCGGTGCGGCTGACCTATACCGTGAGCCGTCGCGACGGACGCCAGGAGCCCGAAAGCATCGACTATACGGTGCCCGTGGTCTGGACGCCCTGCAACTACGGAGGCAAGCGGCCGTGGTTCCTGTGTCCGGGCAACCACTGCGGGCGACGGGTTGGGAAGCTGTACATGCCTCGTTTTGAGCACGCCAGGTACTTCGTATGCCGCCACTGCTACGGGCTGAGCTATGCCAGCCGGTCCTGGGATGGCGCCGATCGGGCGTATGAAAAAGCGTGGCGGATTGCAGAGAGGTTGGGCGGGAAGGCCGGCCTTGCCAACGGGTTCCCTCCAAGGCCACGCGGGATGCACCTCAACACGTACCTGGAGCTTGGGTGGGAGTACGCCCACTTGACCCACCTGGGCCTGATCCTGATGGTGAGCCGTTTCGACAAGAGCTTCGCCGCGGGGGCGCATAGACCGAATTCGCCAAGTCGGTAAAAAGGGGTCTCCGCTACACGGACGGCGTGCAAACGGCGGGGGACCCCGAGGGCGGCGAAAGGGCACCGAGGCTTGACGGTTGGAGCTTGCCGGGGTGTCCACCGTCTCGCAGATCGCACGGGCAGGGCGGGGAGTTTTTCGGGGCTATAGAAGAAGCTCGGGGTGGGGCGTTTTCGGAGTTTTCGGACACGCTCACGCGCGCGGGCGACTTCCGAAAAGTTCCCGTTTTGAGCGATCGGCCAGGTTCGCCGGCAGGGGCGGGCACCTTGGCGGGCCTACTCGGAGGGAGCTTGAGGACGCGGAAGCGGTGCGGTCGTGGGGAACTCTGAGGGGAGGACCGAAACGTGCGGGTTCGTGCCCGAAAATGCCCGAATCGAGCAGAGGGCACCGCTTCTCGGGCAGGGGGGCTTCCCTTGGCGGGCTTGACCAGAGGGGCCTCGTCGGAGGCACGAGAAGCGGGAAGAAGCGGGGAATTGCGGGAATCTGCGGCTTGCTATGGGCGGCCGAAACCGCAGGGCGGTGAGTTTTACGAGTTTTACGAGTCGCACAAAAAGCGGCGGATCGAGGGAGCCAGCGGGCGGCGGCGTAGGCTCCGCGCGCGCGAGGGGCGTGCGTCGGGACCGACCGCCTCGCCGTCGATGACAACGTAGGCTCCGCGCGCGCGAGGGGCGTGCGTGGCAGCGTGATACTGGATTGTTACAAGACGCCGCGGGGAGAGCTGAAGGGCAGCATCGTCGGAGGACGGCGGCTGAAGTGAGGACGTGTAGGTGAACGCACTTGGACGGTTAATGTGATGAACGAAGTTCAAGTCGAGCAGATGGTTCAGGCGTAGGCTCCGCGCGCGCGAAGGGAAGGACTCGCAAGAAGATCGCGGCTGCGACCGGCGGCGGCCCGAAACGGACCCCATGACAGTGGCGCTTGCGCGACGGACCCCATGATGGTCGGCGGCAACGGCTACTGCGGGGCCAAGGCGAAGGGGACCGGCAAGCCGTGCCGGAACCGTGCGGGTTTCCGCACCGGGACTGCCCGGAGGGGACGCGGGGGAACCCCGCCCTGGCGACAACGGTGGATATGGCCGGAGGGCGGGTGAGGGTCTGCTGACGGGTTAACTGGCGATTTTATGCCGAAAAGTGTTGACACCGCCTCCAGAGGTGGTATATACTGCCGACAAGTGTAGTTCTCGGCAGTAAAGACCTCGGGAGGCAGGCAACGTGACACAGGACACGCCGATCATGGAGCAAGACGAACTCGACGCCCTTCTCGGGGCGATCAATACCCGAACCCCAACCGGGGCGCGTAACTATGCCCTTCTGCAGCTTATGGCGCAGACGGGTATCCGGTGCGGCGAGGCCCTGCAGGTGCAGGCGGCCGATATTCGGCAAGAGGACTGGCCGGGCAACGGTGGCACGGTGCGGGTGTGGGTGCTGAGGCTACCGCGACGGGCCACCAAGGGGCAGCAGGGGCGCCAGGGCCTACCGCTGGCACCAGCTACGCGGCAAGCACTCGACTCCTGGCAGGAGAAGCGCGCTGCCCTCGGGATCCGCGGCGGGCCGCTATTCTGCACGATAAGCAAGGGCAAGCGTGCCCACGGCACACCCGGCGCCGGCGACAAGCCCGGTGCGTTCGGCGAGGGCGTGACGGTAACGGACCTGAAGCCGGGCGCGGCGTTGAACCCGCGGTATGTGCGCGAGATGGTCGCGAAGCTCGCAGACAGGGCCGGGATCCAGCGGCGAGTTCATCCGCACATGCTGCGGCACACGGCGCTCACGGCGCTGTATGACAAGACCGGAGACCTTCGGATGGTGCAAGAAGTGGCCGGGCACACGACAAGCCGGATGACTGAGCGGTATACGCACGTTCACCCGATGGCAGTAGCGGAGGCGATGGGCGCGATTGAAGAGGAATGACGCGAGAAGGCAGGCGAACTTGCGGGAATTGCTGGACGACACACATAGAGGAATGTAGAATATCGTCCAAAGATAGGGGGCTACAATCTTGCCACGACGGGTGCTAATGGACGAGTCAGAGGAAACACGCGAGGAAATCGTCCACCTATCCAGGCTTGCGTTGGCCGGACGTCCCCAAGATGTGCAGCTCTACATACGGCGGTTGGCAAAGCGATATCGCGAGCTGGCGCCCGAGTTGTCCACGCGCTTGACGACGCTTCTTGAAGAACTGCCCTCTCGCGTCTCGCCACTGAGAAGCAAAGCGATGGCAGCCGTTCCAGTAGATCTGGACTCACGCCTGCAACTGGTAAGGTACGAGGCCGCTCCATACCTAGACGTCGAGCCCATCTACCCAGAGGCGACTCGCGAAGCGCTCGGGCAGGTCGTGGCAGAGCGGCGCAATCGGGAGCGCCTCGACAGCGCCGGCCTCGCCCCAACTCGGACCGTCCTTTTTACTGGTCCTCCTGGTGTTGGCAAATCTCTAGCCGCGCGCTGGCTCGCGCGCGAGCTAGACCTGCCGTTGCTCGTACTTGATCTGGCTGCCGTGATGAGCAGCTTCCTGGGGCGCACCGGGACCAACGTGCGCAGGATCCTCGACTATGCGAAAGGGGCTGACTGCGTGCTCCTGGTGGATGAGCTCGACGCCTTAGCCAAGCGAAGGGACGACGCGACCGAGATAGGAGAGCTGAAGCGTTTGGTCACCGTCCTGCTTCAGGAGATAGATGACTGGCCCGTCGGGGCCCTGCTCATCGCAGCTACCAACCACGCCGGCTTGCTTGACCCAGCTGTGTGGCGCAGGTTTGAGATGAAAGTGGAGTTCCCGATGCCAGATGAGGAGATGGCGTGTGAAGCTGTGCACCAGTTCCTGGGTCCGGACGCTGAGACCGCGGGCGACTGGCCAGAACTTCTCGCGTACGTCCTAAAGGGTGCCTCGTACTCGGACATGGAACTGGTTTTGCGCCAGGCTCGCAAGGCTGCTGTCCTGAGCGGAGCGGGCCTCGACGCCCAACTGGAGCGCTTAGTGCGGGACAGAGCAATGTCAGTACCTCACGCTGATCGAATCGAGCTGGCCAGCCATCTTGTGGGCAGTGGACTGACTACCCAGCGGCGAGCGCGTGAACTCACAGGGGTCAGCCGAGACGCCATTCGGAAACGTGCAGGTAGCTCCGAGCGAACCTCCACAAGGGCAGGTGATCGCGCATGGAAACACGCCCCAACTTCATCATAGGGCACGGAGAGCGCCTCATAAGGCCCATCGCCGCCCCGGGTGGCGGCGGCAGCCCGACGGCCGCGTACAGCTTCCTCGAGGCGCGCGACCGCATAGCACCAAAGGCTCTTAATACCTCGGCAGGCTTGGACGAGCTCCCGGCGAGCGCCTGCCCGAACGGTGAGTCAGTTGCCCTGCTCACGCTTCATCCTCAGAGCGTAGCCAAGAGCTACTATCCGGGGGCTCTTCTGGAGGTGGTGGGTCTCACTCCCGTCGGGAGTCGTGCGACCACCGTTAAGCCCGAGAAGTGGACTCGCAAGGGCGTCCCGCAACCGACACTCACAACGCAGATCTACGTCTCGGCACTGCGTGAGCGGCTCCGGCGGTGGGCAGGCGACCTGCCCACGTGGCACCCCGACCACAGGGGCGCGGATGATCTGCCGCGCATCGAGGACCTGCGGGCGCTAACGGTTCAGGATCGGCTTAGGCCTATGCCGGGTGCGCCTCAGGCCACCGCCCTAGAGGCCGTACTCCACGCACCGTCCGAATCGGACTATGTGCTCTCGGGCTTTGAGGGGTACTGCCGTACGCTTGATTTGGTGCCCGAGCTCGACCGGCGCATTCAGGTCGGCGGGTTGTGCTTCGTCCCCTTGCTCGCCTCTCGCGAGGCCCTGGAGGAGCTTGCGCGCTTTTCATTCCTGCGGGTGCTTCGGCAGTTGCCAACCTTACGGCCACTGCCAACTGTCACGCGAGCCGTCACCAGGAGAGCCCGACCGCACATCCAGCTGCCTGACGAAGACGCGCTCAACCCAGACGTGCGCGTGGCCGTGCTTGACGGCGGTATTAGGAACGTTCAGCCCCTTCAGCGATGGGTAACGCTTCACGATGCCCCTCCAATCAACCGCTCCTTGTTGGCCTTCGAAGAGCATGGCACCGCCGTCACGTCGGGTGTGTTGTTCGGCCCGATCTCGTCTGGTACTCCGCTGGACCGGCCCTTCGCCAAGGTGGACCATTACCGAGTTCTGGACGAGCGGACCGGGAGCGATTTCGAGTTGTACGACGTACTGAACCGAATACAGGACATTCTGCAGACCAACACATACGAACTCGTCAATCTCAGCGTTGGTCCGGACTCACCTGTCGAAGACGACGATGTTCATGTCTGGACCGCCGTCCTCGACGAGATACTCGCCGACGGTAATACTCTAATCACGGTCGCAGTTGGGAACGAGGGCGAGGCCGACGAGGCACTTGGCCTCAACCGGATCCAGGCACCAGCAGATTGCGTCAATGCGTTGGCGGTCGGCGCGGCGGACTCTCAGGGCGATGGCTGGTCGCGGGCCCCATATAGCGCGATAGGCCCAGGTCGCAGCCCTGGAGTCGTGAAGCCTGACGTAGTAGCCTTCGGTGGTGTCCAGGGGGACCCGTTCCTCGTGTTGGAGCCGTCAACCTGCGCGTCCGTTCTCGGTCTCGAGGGCACGAGCTTCGCAGCCCCATCGGTGATGCGGCTGGCGGCGGGAATGCGCGCGCACTTCGGGACTCTTCTGCGCCCGCTGTCACTGAAGGCACTCATCATCAATGCCGTGTCGGGCCGAGCTGACGACGAGAGACGCTTTGTCGGGTGGGGGCGAGTGCCTTCGGGCATCGCCGAGATAGTCACCTGTGCGCCCGGTACTGCCCGCATCGTTTATCAGGGGATGTTTGACCCCGCCAGGTACGTGCGCGCTCCAGTTCCGCTGCCGGCCGATGTTCTGGAGGGGAACGTCACGATCCGCGCCACATTCTGCTATGCCACACGGGTCGATCCCCAGGACCCAGGCAACTACACGCGGAGCGGGTTGGATGTGGTCTTCCGCCCGCACAGTGAAAGACTTTCGGGCGATCTAGCTCAGTCGAGGCCATTCTTCCAAAGACACGACTACTCCACGGAACAGGAGCTTCGTCAGGATGCGCACAAATGGGAGACCGCGCTCCACGCCGAACACTCCTTCCGCGGGGCCAGTCTCCAAGACCCGGTCTTCGACATCCACTACGGGGCACGCTTGGGCGGCGCCCCCGACCGGCAGGCTGCCCAGATCCCCTATGCGCTGGTCGTCACGATCACCTCGCGCAGGACTCCCGACCTCTACAATAGGATCATGCAGCGATACACGACTCAACTCGAGGAACTGCGCCCGATGATCGAGATCCCGATCTTGGCGCAGCCGTGATCACGGGAGTATTGATACCGATCCCAGCTTGGTGGTTGCGGTGAACGCCGCCTAACCCGACCTATGTCTTGAAGGGCCTGGGGCAATCCGGCCCGGAAGGGCCAGCCACTAGTGAAGGTGGGGGAGCGGGCCGCCCGGGTTGGTCAGAGCGTCCCGACCGAAGAACGAGGTGCCCGTGGCTCCAACGGCGAACCCACAGGTCAGCCTGCCTGGTGTTCAGCCCACGAAGCAACGAGACCCATTTGGTGTGGGTAGTCCCGGAGGAATGAGGCAACCGACAATGTGCGCCTCTCCCGAACCAGATCGAGGGCCCGGACTTGCCCTCACGATGGTCCTGCTGGTCATCATCTGCTGCTCGGCTTTCGCTGCCGCCGACTCCCCGCAGCTACTCCAGGAGTGGCCCATCACCAGCAAGAGCCTTCCCGCGTCGGTCTTCTTCTGGCATCGCGACACGCCCGACATCGAGGCCGAAGCACAAGCCGACCCGGCCGCGACCTTCCCCGGCGGGCTTGGCGTCTGCAGCGTTCACATCACGAGGAATCCTCACGCCAGCGTGGCAGACATCCAGCTCAACCCTCTCGCCCACCAGAGCCTCGGCAGAGGTGGGGTCTACGGCATCTCGCTATGGATCAGAGCTTCACAGCCGCTGACCCTCGAGGCGGCGGCGATCCACGATGACCCGCCCTTCACGCCCCTCGGCGCGGGGCCCGCAGCCCGTCTCGAGGCCGGCCCCGACTGGCAGGAGCACCACCTCACCTTCACCACCTATGGAGGCCTGCGATGAGATCCCAA
>PMZA01000493.1 GCA_003170595.1 Armatimonadota bacterium | reverse complement strand
CAGAACGTCGTGAGACAGTTCGGTCCCTATCTGCCGCGGGCGTTGGAGGCTTGAGAGGTGCTGCCCCTAGTACGAGAGGACCGGGGTGGACGGACCTCTAGTGTACCTGTTCTCATGCCCATGGGATACGCAGGGTAGCTATGTCCGGACGGGATAACCGCTGAAAGCATCTAAGCGGGAAGCCCACCTCAAGATGAGGCCTCCTCGAGGTTTGACCTGCAAGGCCCCTGGAAGACCACCAGGCAATAGGCCACAAGTGCAAGGACGGTAACGTCTTGAGCTGAGTGGTACTAATAGGCCGAGCGCTTTGCCATCCGAACATCCAAAACTTTGATTCAGCGCTATGCATTTGTCAGGGCACTTCCTGCGCCTGTCAACTGAATACATGCCGGCTCGTCCGGCTAACCTTTTCCGGGTGCTTTTACCGGCGGGGCCACACCCGTTCCCATTCCGAACACGGTCGTTAAGCCCGCCAGGGCCGATGGTACTGCGTCTGCGAGGACGTGGGAGAGTAGGTCAGCGCCCGGTCTCTTTTTGCCCCTCCACAGCCTTTAGCGGCCCTTGCGATCCATCGCAAGGGCCGCGCCCTTTTCGGGCCTCTGCCGCTTTACAGTCTCTAATCCAACGGGTATACTTCCTGTGGTGATTGTTATGCCTGCCGCGTCAAGAGTGGGTTCGAAAGGCCAGCTTGTCATACCGAAGCGTCTCCGAGACATACTCGGGCTCCACTCGGGTGACGAAGTCATCTTCGAGGTCGTCGGCGATGCAGTGGTCCTCCGACGCCGGCCCGAGAGCTATGCGGCGGCTCTGCGGGGCCTGCACGGGCACCTATGGCATGGTCTGGATGTGGAGCGCTTTCTTGAGGAGGAGCGCTCGCAATGGGAGACGGGGGAGAACGGCTGATCGAGGCCTGCGCGGGAGGTGGCCCTGTCGGCCTTGACACGATGCTCTTTATCTACCACTTCCAGGACGACCCTCGCTACGCACCACTAACTCAGGCGCTCCTCGGTGCGATAGAAGCCTTCCAGTTAGAGGGTGTGGCGTCGACCCTCCTGCTTACCGAGCTTCTCGTTCATCCCTTGCGGGCTGGCGCCGACCTCGCAGCCAGGGACATGTACTTCCTACTCACGTCCTTTCCGCATTTCGAACTTGTGGCTCCAGACGCACCGATCGCCCTCCGAGTCGCCGGCCTGCGGGCCGAGAGAGGACTGCGCACACCCGACGCTATCCACATCGCGACGGCCATCGAGCGCGGCGGGACCGTGTTCCTGACTAACGACCGCCGCTTGGCGACTGTCCAGTCAGTCGGCCTGGGGGTCCTGATTCTCGACGACTTCGTCAACCCCTAGCGCACCAGACCTTCCGGTTGACCTTCGTTTGCGAATGCCGTGATCTTTCGCCTGCCGCCTTTTCGTGCGGTGTACAGGGCCGCAAGCAAGGAGGTGAATCTACTGCCAATTCTTAGCAAGTTACTCGGCAAGCCCAATCTCTGGCCGCCGTGCAAGCTCGCCTTCGAGCAACTGACGGCGCAGGAGAATGAGGCTGCCGCCAGCAAGATCGCTCGCTATGGCAAGTTCGTAGTCCGAGCCTCGGTGAAGATGGGCGACCACGACCCCGTCCTCGACCTCGGTGTCATGGATATTTTCCACACTCGCGGCGGCGCGTTCAAGGACTGGCCCAAACCCACGCTCTGGGCGATCAGCAAGCATCGCTCAACTATCCAGATCGTGCTCACGTCCGAGAACGGCCTCAGCCGCTACGTCGCCCGCGGGTACGAGTTCCGCATGGCCGACCCCATGTGGGGCGACCTGCCGCAGCCCCTCGAGACGCCGCAGGCCAGGCCTGGAGCGGTTCTCTGCTCGCCCATCTGGGCATCGACCTCGAGTAGCCCCACCGCTTTCCCACGCTATCCATCCAACCAACAACCCCCGCGAGCCGAACGCGGGGGCTGTTTCCTTTGGCGCCGCAGGTTCTACTTGTCGATCCAGAACCGGACCATGCTGATCGAGCAAGTCCCGCCGTTGGACAGCGGGGAGCCCTGCGCCTTCGTCATCTCCGCCTTCGTACACTCGGCCGCGGGGCTGATCCTGACAAACATCGGGACAGGGTCGGTCACTGGTACGATCTGCACCCTCTTCGTCCCCAGTCCTATCCAGGTGGAGCCCGTCACGCAGGTACCACGATAGGACACCGCATAGACCTTGACCGGCTTGTCGGACAGCGGGAAGGTCGCCCGTCCGCCGCCGGAGAGGCAGATGAGCCCGAGGTTCCGGTCGTACTTGAACCCGGACAGGTTCGTAGCCCTCGGCTCAACCGGACGCGCTACTCGCGACAGCACGTTCTCGCGCGTGATCAGCAGCGTCGCCGCGCGTGCCATTCTCTTCCTGTACCGCTCGCGACACTCCGGAGTGAGAGTGAACGCCGCCGTCGCGTTACTATTGGCAGCCCGCCAGCGCAGCAGCTTCTGCACCTGCAGGCAGCACAGAACCTTGCCGCGCACCTCGAACTTGTCCAGGCAGCCGGGGGTATCGGTGGATACGAGTCTGTCGCCCGCCAACTGCTTCACGACCATCGCTGGACCGCGGTTGCTAGGGTTGTCCGGGGCGCAGTAGTCGCAAGCCCAGGCCACGACGAAGTCCCCATCGCGCACAGGCATGGGAGCTACGATGAGGCAGCTTCCGTAGGGGAAGTGTCCGGCCATGCTGTCGCCCTCAACCCCTAGTCTGGATTATGCATGAGCAGGGATGAAAGGATCGCCGGAGAGG
>PMZA01000519.1 GCA_003170595.1 Armatimonadota bacterium | reverse complement strand
CCGAACAGCGTGGCCGGCAACACATACGACTCCACGAGTCGCAGGTCGGCGATCGGATCGAGGTCAGGATGGGAGGCGTAGGTGAGCGCGCACTCGGTTGCCGTGTCCGGCTGGTTCGCCACCACTGCCATGATCCCGTGACTGAACGCCCGCGCGTTGCCTTTCAGCGCCTCCGATCGACGTCGCTGGCGCGAGGAAGCCACGGAGCGCCTTTTGAAGGTCGCGGAGGCGGGATCGGTGCGGGATAAGGCGAGCACGGAGGCGGGGTTCGGGTCAGTCATTGGTCGTCGCCGGGGGCCAACCCATGGGCCAGGTCGACGCGGATCGCAGCAGCCCGGACACGCATCCCTGCGACGACTGACTGGTCGATGCGCCCTGACAGGATCCGGCAGTAGGGGCACCGACAGGGTTCGGCGTCGACGCCGGCGAGCCGGGAACGGAGCGGTGCGGTGGGTGGTTTCGTGGTCTTCGTCATTGCTTCGGTCCTCATAGATCCCCTAACTGGACGCGCGGAGGTCCCTTCCCAAAGGGGTTCCACGCTCAGGATCGTGCCCCGTACATGGTCGATTGATCCCCTAACTGACGATCGTGTGTTGGAAAAGCACGCCTGGCAGGGTCCGGGGAAGGGCCGGCGGCGGCCGGTCTGGGGTGCACTCCGACTGCTCATGCCACCCTCCCCGGGGGACAAACCCGATGGGCGAGCTGCCGTCCTTGGTCCAGGACGACGACGCCGAGGTCCTTGTCGGTCAGGAGATCGCCACAGGTCGGGCACGTCGTCCGTGCGTCGTCCGTCCGGGACTTGTCCGGGAAATCGCTTGCGCGCGGAGTGACTGACGGTTTGTTTGATTGCTTGCTTGACTGGTATTCGGGGGCCGATTGGGAGTCCCATTGGGTAACCCATTCGGAGTCAGGCTCACGGTCGGGGTGCCAGCGTCGGCGCGCTCCCTCGATGCCGCCGGTTCGCCGTTTCTCGCGCCGGTCCCACGCGGGGCGGAACCAGGCTTCCCAGACGCGGGCGGGCACCTTGCCCTTGGCGTCGAGTAGCCCGACGGCTTGGAGTGCCGTGGTGCGCTCTGGCGTCACCGGGACGGACGTGTCGGCCTCGTCGACCGTGAGGCGGTATCCCATCTCCCAGGAAGACAGGACAACCGCGAGGTAGAGCAGGGTCGTGGCTTGCTCGTCCCCGTACTGGCGCAATCGGCGGATCTTCACGTCGCGCAGGAAACCGACGGCGATGTCGGCGTGCGGGAAGCCATCGTCGCGGGTCATGGCTCGATCTCCGGGACGTCGGAGGTGCTCATACCGTCGCCGTCCGAGCGCGGCTCGCTTTCAGGCTGAGCGCGCTCATGTGAGCCTTGCGCGCGTGGGCGGCGCGCCGGGCGCGCTCGTCGGGTGGGAGGATCCCATCGGGGTCGACCTGCCGGTCGAACCCGCCCAGGAAGGCGGCGGTCCCCGCCGCAGTCGACGTGCCGCCCTTGGCGTGCAGGGCGTGTGCCGCGATTCGAGCTCGCAGGGACCGCTCCGCGGGAGTGAGGGGCCGGGAATCAGAAGGCCCGCCGTGTCGGGCGGGCCTCGTGGCNNAATCGAAAGGCCCCCGCCGGTCTGGACGGGGGCCTTAGTTGTTGGGGCTTCTGCTTAGTAGGGGGGCCCGGAGTTATTCAACCGTCGTGCCGCTGGCGGCGTCCCAACGGCGACGGTATGGGACCGAAGAGGCGGTGCCAGATGGCGTCGTGCTTGCTCACGACCTTCTTCTCGCGCTTGCTGATCGCGGCCCGCGTCACACCGCTCAGTGCCGCCAACGCTTCCAGGCTGTATTGCTCGCGGTGCTCGAGCGTCAGGAGTTCGTCCGGCGAGAGTTCGGCCTCGAGGGCGGGCAGGAACTCGAACAGGCGCGCCCCGCGCTCGATCTCGGTGGCCGTCTCCGAGAGACTCCGGGCGAGCGTGAGCTGCACCCGAAGTCCTCTCTCGTTTTCGTGAGAGGCAGTCGGGCGCGGCAACCGCCCGAACTCGTCGGCGAGGGCGGCCGGCAGTCGGCGCCTGAACTCGGCGCGACCGCTAGGGGTGAGGGCACCGTGCACGGCCGTCAGTTCCACGAGATCCCGAGAGTAGATCTGCCACCGGGTTTCGTCGTCGACGTAGGCGGCCTGGTCCGCGAGGGAGCCGAGGTCGTCGTTGTCGTCATACAGGGAACGGGCGTGATTGAGACCCGCCAACGACACCGAACTGAGGAGCGCGGTGGGGCTGTCGTGGTCGCGGTAGCGCAGGTTCGTTTGAGCGTTCTCGACCGCAGCGTCAAGGATCAACCGCACGATCTCCCTCGCGTCGTGGTCCTGGTCGCCAAGGCTGCGATGTCGGCGGCGGGGCTGGGCGAACGCCTCCTCATAGAGACGGTCGGCGTCATTGGCCTGAAAGCCAAGCCGATCCGCCCACGGGCCGAGCGACGTCCGGCGCACCTGAATCATCCGCTCGATTGCACGGATGTTCCTCTCCGCCGGCGTCATAGTCGGTCCGCCGGGCTGCGCAGGCGGTGGGCCGCCCGGGCCCTCTCGTCGGCGGCGGAGGCCGCGTAGCGGGACAGCATCGTCCGGCTCCGCCAGCCAGCCAGCCGCATGAGGTCGCCTTCCTGCCCGCCATCGGCGAGCCATTGGTGGGCGAACGTGTGGCGCAGCATGTGGACGTGAAAGCCTTCGATCCCGGCGACAGCCGCCCGGCGCTGGAGCGCCTGCACGATGCCGCGCGGCTCGAGGCGGCCCCGCTTGCCGAGCCAGAGCCATTCGGTGCGCGCCGCCGGGTGCGCCGCCCGCTTGCGGAGGTAGCGGTTCAAGGCCTGGGCCACGGTGGCGCCGTAGGGGAGCGCCCGGCCGCC
>PMZA01000078.1 GCA_003170595.1 Armatimonadota bacterium | reverse complement strand
TAATGTCCGACCCATAATATCTGGGGTTAGGTCGCGGAGTAGATGAAGCGGCCGGAGGTGGCGCGAGGGTTTGGCGGTGGGGTTCCACGAGCCGTTGGCCTAGGGACGGAGAGGGGGCTTGAGCCGGGGGCCGGCCGGTTCGGTCCCCTCCGTCCTGTTTACGCAGGGCCCTCGAAGGACAAGGCCCACCACAAAGGCTGCGGACAAGGGTCCCACCGCCGGAGGTGACGGCGGGTGGGCTGCGAAACCTTCTGCACGCCGGCCCACCTGGAGGGACTTGCATGACCCGTGCTCTCGTCCTACTGCTTGCGCTGCCCATCGTCACCATGGCGGCGCCTCTGCCCCAGCTTGAGGAAGAGCACCAGCTGCGGACGGACTACGTGACGCCGCACGTCAACTGGGGCAAGCCGTGGTTCGCCGGGCCGATGAAGGTGCTGCTGTTTGGCGTCGGCGCGTATGGTGGGGCCCCTCGCGACGCCGTCGAGATGATGGAGCGCTTCGACTGGCAGATCACGCCCGTGTGGATGCGGTCGAACCGGAAGGTCCTCCATTTCTCGAACACCAACGTGGATGTCGAGGTCGCCGACAACCCGCCCGACAGCGATGGCGTGCAGCGACTGCGGCGGCTGCTCGGGCAGAAGTGGGACCTCTTCATCTTCGGCGGCATCAACCCGGATGTGCTGCCGGCGGAGATGCAGTACTACATCTACAAGCAAGTGGCGGAGGGGGCCGGGCTGCTGTGCATCGGCGAGAAGCCGACGAAGGTGATGCTGGATAAGCAGGCCATAGCCAGGCCGCGAGGGCTGGCCCCGCTGCATGTTGAGTTCTGGCGGCTGCCCTCGGTGCAGGCGTGGATCGGCGGGAAGGCCGGCGAACTGCCCGGCGAATTGCAGCAGCGGCTCGTTCAGACGTATCAGCTTGGGAAGGGGCGCGGCGTTTACCTGGCTATCCCTAACCCGCCGATGCTGACGCCGAATACGCCCGCCACACCTGAAAACATCAACGAGTTGGAGTACTGGTATGCGCTGGTGGGCGAGGTTGGGCTTTGGGCGGCCGGACGAGACACGCTGTCGATGGACCCGTCCACGATGAAGGGCAAGCCGTACCTGCTTCGGGTGAGATGGGCGCGACTGGATGGGTGGGCTTCGTCGTGGATGGAAGTCAAGGGGGCACCGAAGGGTCCGAACTTCCCCTTGCCTCCGCCGGCCGGAGAGTATTGGGAGGAGATGACGCAGTCCGTGGGCGGGAAGGTCTTCAACTTCGGAGCCCGTCCGGTTGAGGTGAAGGGGGACGGCCCGCAGGTGACTGCCATCAATCTCCGCACCGACTTCTGCGAGCCGGGCGACTGGCTCGGCGTGAATGTCCAGTTCGCCTCCGCCGACTATACCGGGTGCTCGCTGAGGGTCGAGACGCGCGACTCGTGGGGGCGCATCCTGGCCCGCTCAGACCAGCCGCTGGGGTCCGAGAAGAGAGAGGCCGACTTGACGCTGCCGACCACCGAGGACTGCTCGATCTACATGCGCGTCGAGGCGTCGCTGTGGAAGGGCGGGCGCCAACTGACCGCGCCGAAGGTCATCGACTTCCGCGTGACCCAGCGGCGGCGCGGCATCTTCCACCAGGTCATGTGGGACGCGGCGGACACGGCGGTCGGCTACTGGGCGATGCTGAAGCTGCGGGAGTGCGGCTTCGATGTCGACCTGCGCTGGGGCACAAGTTCGTCGGTCGCGATGGCCGACATGCCGCTCATCCCGTACACGACGCGGATCATGGAAAGCCTCGACCCGAATGGGATCATGCAGCCGTGCTGCTGGAACGACATCGACGCGGTGAAGAAGTGGATGGACGACACCGCCAAGCCGATGGACGTGCAGCGCAAGCATGGGGCCTTCGTCTACAGTCTCGGCGATGAGACGACGACGCAGGGCGTGGACCTGAGCCCGCAAGGCATGGCCGCGTACCGCAAGTACCTGCAGGCGCAGTACGGCGACATCGGAGCGCTCAACAAGTCGTGGGGCTCGACCTACACCTCGTTCGACGATGTGCAGCTGTCGAGCCCGAAGGACAACTACGAGGCCGAGGCGCTGCGCACCGGGAACTACGCGCGATGGTTCGACCGAGAGGCCTTCGCTCAATACAACTACCTCGTCCTCAACGCGCGCTTCGGTGAGCGCTATCGCCAGCTTGACCCGAAGGCGCTGACCGGCTTCGAGGGGGCGGGCGGGTTCGGCGACGACGTGCAGGGAATCGTCACGACGAACGGGTTCTGGAATCCCTACCCGAGCCTGGCGGATGAACTGGTCAACTCGATGGCGCCGAACGGGTATCTGCGCGCGAACTGGATGGGCTACCAGCGTGCGGCCGCCCCGTTGAACTACTGGTACTGGCGGATGATCGTCAACGGATCGACGGCGGCGTTCTTCTGGCGATGGGATGGCATGGGCATCTTCCACGGCTACCTCGCGCCCGACTTCGAGCCCTACGCGGCGACCGAGGACCTCACGCGCGACAGCGAGGTCGTGCGGGAGGGGCTGGGCGATCTGATGATGCACGCGGACAAGATCGACGACGGGATCGCGTTCTTCTATTCGGTGGCGGCGGCGCAGGTGGATAAGCTGCCGGGGCAGAATCTCGGCGGCGTTCAGAGGGCGCATGAGGCCTGGGCGAATCTCACGCGGGCGACGGGGTATGGGTTCCGCTACGTCAGCGAGAGGGACATAGAGGCGGGGGCGCTGGCGAAGTACAAAGTGCTCGTCCTGCCTGCAACGCGGGCAATATCGGACAAGGCCGCCGATGCCATCCGCAAGTTCGTCGAGGCCGGCGGAGCGGTGGTGGCCGACCTGCGACCGGGTGCTTTCACCGAGCATCTGGCGAAGCGAGCGGCACCGGTGCTGGCGGACCTGTTCGGCGACACGGCGGCCCAACCAACGGTGTCGAAGACGCCGGACATGCGCGTGCATACGGTCGGGGCAGGGAAGGCGATCTTGCTCAACTTCTCGGTCGCCGACATGAACGCGGCGCCGTCGGAGAGGAGCGGGCTTGATGCGCGGAATTGGATCGCCGCGCTCTACTCGTCTCTGGGCGTCAGGCCGGCGGCGCGGTTGGTGTGCGACGACCCGAAGGTTCTCCTCCACAGCGGCTCGTGGCGGACGGGGAAGATGATCCTCTACGCGGCGCAGACGGTCAGCTACGAACACCCCGGACGCTACACTTTGGCCCTCGCCGAGCCGATGCATATCTACGACCTGCGCGACGGGAAGTACCTCGGCAAGCACGACAAGGCCGATCTGGCCGCGGTGAGGACGCGGTTCATGATTCTGTCGCCGACGCCGCTGAAGCCGGTGACCGCGTCGCTCAAGCGCGGGGAGAGCGTCCTTGTCACGGTGAGGAAGGGCGAGGGCAATCCGGACGGGCTATACGGCGCGGCGGTGCGTCTCTATGACCCATCCGGCGCCGAACAGCTCTGGGCGCGGCGGAACGTCGTGGTCAAGAACGCGATAGAGGTGCCTCTCGTGCTGGGCCTGCGTCCGGCGGGTGGAAAGTGGACGGTGAAGGTGCGCGACCTCGTCACCGGCAACGAGATCGCGATGAGCTTCAACGTGGCGGGCAGTAATCCGGCGATCTGGCCCGGGTGTTACCGGGCGCGAGAGTAGGCAGACGGCGATAGAAAGCGCTTACTCGGTCGTTCCGGGGCGCCAAAGAGAGGGTGTTGTGGAGGGAATCGGCGACGGAAAGTCCTTCGCTGCGGCGGCCACTGGTATGAAAGCGGTTGCAGAGAGTCGCGAGGCGAAGGGTCTTGCAGGCCGGTTTGGAGGTTCACACATGAATCCTGGCCACCTGGAAAGGCCAGGAAACTTCCCCGGAAAGGGTATTGCACGCGATAAGCACTTGTGCTAAGCTTTGGCATGTGTAAGCGGTTTCATGCCGAAGCGAAATGCCCACCATATACGATGTAGCCAAGCAGGCTGCAGTGTCGGTGGCCACAGTTTCCCGGGCCTTCCGCGGTCACGCTTACGTGCGACCCGAGGTCCGCGACAGGGTCATCGCCGCGGCTAAAGAGCTTGGCTACCGCCCCAACCGCGTCGCCAGCGCCCTCGCCGGCGGCAAGACCAACGCCCTCGGACTGCTTGTCCCCTCCGCGATGTCGAATCCCTTCTACGGCGCCATGGCCGAGCATCTGGCCCAGTACGCCAACGAGTTGGGGTTCGAGCTGCTCATCGGCCTCCCCGCGCGCCCGACCCTGGAAAGCTACGTCGGCGCTTTGATCGACCTTGAGGATCGGCATGTGGACGGCCTGCTGGTATGCGCCGATGCCGAGACGGTTCTGGAATACTCGCAGGCCCGGCGCGAGGGCAGCCCGCCGATGGTGGCGATCGGCTGCTCGCCCGACGTGGATGTCCCGGTCGTAACCGTGGACGAGGAAGAGGGCGGCTACCTGATGACCCGGCACCTGCTCGCCGAGGGTCACCGGAAGATCGGCTTCCTCTGCCTCTGGCAGATGGAGGTGCGGCTCTGGGGCCGCGAGCACGGGTACGTGCGGGCGATGGTTGAGGCGGGGCTAAAGCCCATCATTCACCACGGGATGGCCAACATGGAAGGCGGCCACGACGGGGTGCGGGGGCTTATGGGGCGGGC
>PMZA01000486.1 GCA_003170595.1 Armatimonadota bacterium | reverse complement strand
GGCGCAAAGAGCGATGCTGGTTATGGTGGCGATCCTCCTGGCCCTCGCGATGGGAGGTGACGGTAATGGCGACCACCGAGCCGGCCCCTGATGCACGTTCCACGGGCCTGTGGTGGAAGGTAGTCAGGTTTGCCTTCTGGTCCTGGTTGGGCTACGTGGCCTACAGCCGCCTGTTACTCCCGCTCCTGCCGGAGGGTGCAGCGGACCGCATCTATCCGATTCCGGTGAATGGGGGCGACGATCGTGCAGCGCCGGCCACCTACGCCCTCTATCTAGTGATGTTCGGGGCGTGCTGCGCCGCGTATGTGCTGGTCTTTCGGTACCTGGACCGGATGGAGCCCCGATGGGCAGAGGGGGCCTTCGCCTACTGGGTCGACCGCTATTTCCCGTCCTGCCGAAGGGTGCGCGGCTGGCTGCGGCGGCTGGCTGCGACGGTCCCGGGCAGGCAGGCGCACGTAATCGCGCCGGTGTTCTGGGGGTACGAACTGGCTTGGGCGATCGCGATTGCGTCTAACCTCGAGTATCTGCACTGGAGCGGGATGAACGGGTCGATGCTCGACTGGGAGGCATTCTCTCTTTGGGCGGGGGTAACGTTGGTGCTGTTGTTTCTTGATGCCGTGCGGCACCGGGGCCCGCGGTGGACGCTCGGCCTACTCGTCTTGAGCGCCATACCCGTGTGGATCTTCGTCGGCGTACTCATCTGGAGCAAGTGCTCGCCGGACGCCTTCAGGCATTGGCTCCCACGGCTCTAGCGCGTGCTCCCAAGCCGCCCGTGGCGCGCCGCGCGGCGGGTTTGGTCGCCCGATGCAGGTGCGGCACCGGAGGGCGACAAACAGCGGTAGTGGCGGAGGACGAAATAAGGAGGGAGAAGGATGGGACGGGCGCAAAGAGCGATGCTGGTTACCGTAGCGGTCCTCCTGGCACTCGCGATGGGTTGCGGTAGGGTGCCGGTGGAGCGGCCCAGCGTTCCGGTGCGCCCGGACGTCCTAGTGCATCTCGGTGCCACCCATGACTTCTTGCCAGGACTGGCCTGGAGCCCAGACGGCCGATACCTCCTATACACCACCTACATGCCGGTGCCGGGGGAGTACCGCAGGCCCGATGCCGGGATCGTGCATGCGCTTGGCGTGGATCACCTGACGGAGAGATCTCTAGGCTCCGCGCAGAGCATGTTGGTCGCGCCCGAGTTCACTTCGGATAGCCGCGAGGTCGTGCTGCGGCCGACGGAGCTGCCGAACGCGGTGGTCGCACGGGACATCACGACCGGCCGCTCACGGGTTCTGTTCCGGGGGCAAGGGGGAACGAGCATCCACCAGACCGCGCTATCCCCTGACGGCACACTCGTGGCGTCGGAGCTCGTCAGTGGCACCGGGGATGACCGCAGCAGCGCGCTCGTCCTGCACGACCTTCGACGGGACCACACGGCCAAGCTGGGCAGCGGCCGCGAGCATCCCGACGAGCTGATAAGGTGGTTGCCGGACGGACGGCTGCTCTGGTACAGGGATGCCCCCTACGTCGGAGCGAAGGTCGAGGACTGGGATGGCCTCTATGCCGCGAAGCCGCCATCCTGGGCACTCACGCGCGTGCGAGCCCTGCCCGCGGGTCTGTCGCCCGACGGCAAAGGCGTATCACCGGACGGCACGTGGGTGGCGGGGTGGTCGGGATACAGGGAAACCCAGATCCGCGCCCTTAGCCTGAAGGCCCATTCGGAGGCGCTGCTGGCGTATGTGGAGGGGGAGATGAACTCCGCCGCGGGCTGCCCGTGGTCGCCGGATGACCGCTGGGTTGCCTTTGCGGCAACGAGCCAGTCATCGGAGGAGGACGTGACCTCCGTTTTCCTGGCCAGCACGAGAGATCACCGGGTGGTTCAGTTGCTCAGTTCGACTCTGGGTGAGGTGATCGGCCTGGCGTGGTCCCCGGACGGGCATCGCCTGGCATTCATCCTGGGCGACACGATCGAGGCGGTTACGGTTCCCCCGCCGACCGCGAGGTGAGGACCGTCCGCTGAGGAGGGAGAGGGATGGGACGGGCGCAAAGAGCCATGCTGGTTGCCGTAGCGGTCCTCCTGGCCGCCGCGGTGGGTTGCGGCGGGTGCCGCCCTTCGGAGCCTACGGCAGCCCAGGGGCAACAGGAGATCATCTACAGGCCGGAATGGCTTTCGCCCAACGGGCGGTTTCTGTTCATGGAACTGCCGCCCATCGGAGCGGTCGCGATCGACGTGTCTACAGGCGCCCAGGTCTGGCGTTCGCCGTTCGCCGACAACCGTCCGTATGAGGCGAGCTGGTCTCCCGCGTCAGACGCCCTCTGCTGGTGGGACCTGTTCGGCTACGCTACCGACGAGGGGGGCGCGGTCTCCTACTCCTCGGTGCCGGGGGGCAATCCGGTGCAAGTGCTCGACGCGGACGCCGTTCCCGAGTTGAAGGGGGGGTGGTGCAATGTCTGCTTCACCGGGCCACGCACGATTGCACTGGGCACCCACAAAATAGGTGACACGAAGGAAGCCCCCTGGCAGACCACGTACCGCGACGTGTCGCTAGGAGATGGCGGCTCACCGGCGCGCGTCACACGAACGGTGCGCCTCCCAGCCGGCCTGTCGCCTCACGCACCGTCGCACATGGTGGCAATCCCGGGTGGGCACCGAGTGCTGGTTGTTGGTCGCGACGAGAGCGGAAACGGCAGTGGGGACGGTATCTACGTTGTCGACTTGGACCACGGCCTGGTGATCAAAGTCTTCGACGACCAGACGTCGGCTTTCGCCGCGTCCAGAGCGCGATGGGGCGGGAAGCTCGGGTACCCCTACTGGAGCCCTCTTGTACGTATGGCCTCCGGAGACCGATGGCTACTCGCGGTGGACGTCGAGATCGAGCATGGCGGGTGCGAGCTGTTCGCGTTGACGGTGGACGGAAAGCCAGTCGCCGAGGACTTGGGTGCGGTGGTGGCAGGGCTGGCACCCGGCGCGGTCCTCCCGCAGGGTAAGGGATTCGTCTTCGCGATGTTCGTGCCGGGGGTGAAGGTCAGCGCGCCCGGTGGGGAGCAGCCTGCGGTGAACCTGTGCTTGCTGGACCCGAAGCTGCAGGTGGTCCGGAAGCTTACGGAGGGGCCGACCCGCGACGACCGACCATTGTGGTCGGCGGCGGCGGGACGGGTGATCTTCCGGCGGGACATGAGGGAGATATGGAGTGTGTCGCTGAACGGGGGCGACGCCCGGCGGGTTTGGTCGCCCGATGCAGGTGCGGCACCGGAGGGCGACAAACAGCGGTAGTGGCGGAGGACGAAATAGGGAGGGAGAAGGATGGGACGAGCGCAAAGAGCGATGCTGGTTGCCGTAGTGGTCCTCCTGGCCCTGGCGATGGGTTGCGGGCGGCCCGCTGCTGGCGGCAACGAGGTTGGTCAGCCCCGGGTCGGACGAAAGCTTGGCGTCCCCTCGCTTCGACTACTGCATAGACTGGCGGGTCACGGGGAGGCCGTCTTCGGGGTGGCCGTCACTGCTGACAGCCGGCGAGCGGTGTCGGCGTCCTTTGACAGGACCCTGAGGGTATGGGGCCTGGACTCCGGGCGGTGCCTGCGCGTTCTCATCGGACACACCGACGGAGTTCAGGCGGTGGCCGTGAGCCCCGACGGGCGGCTGGCGGCCTCGGCATCTCTGGACGGGACGGTCCGCGTGTGGGACCTGCGTGGGGGCAGGTGTCTGCGAGTCCTCACCGGGCACACAAGCGTGGTCGAAGCAGTAGCGGTCACTCCGGACGGGCGGCAGGCCGTTTCGGGTTCAGCCGACATGACACTGAAGGTCTGGGACCTGGAGACGGGGAGGTGCTTGCGCACCCTGGAAGGCCACACCGGCTACGTGATGGGGGTGGCCATTGCCCCAGACGGCATGCGGGTGGTCTCGGCGGGTTCGGATGATAAGACTCTCCGGGTCTGGGATATCAAGACCGGCCGATGCCTGCGCACCCTCATCGGGCATAGCGGGTACGTCGGCGCCGTCGCGATCACGCCGGACGGAAGTCAGGTCGTATCGGGGGCGTTCGACGGCACCCTGAGGATCTGGGACATCAAGACCGGCAAATGCCTCAGGACGATAGCGGATCCATCCGAGCTGATCAGCGGACTGTCGGTGACGCCCGACGGCAGGGAGGCGGTGTCGGGAACCTGTCTTGGCAAACTACAGGTGTGGGACCTTGAGACCGGTGAGTGCCTGCGGTCCGTAGATGCCGATGGCGTTGGCATTACTCGGCTCGCCGTGACTCGGGACGGGCGGCGCGTGGTGACGGCGCATGTGAACTGGACGCTGAGGGTGTGGGACCTTGAGCCAACGACGAGCGAATGACGGCGTGCGCTCTCGGCGGAAGGCGAGGCGAGGCGCGCAAAGATGAAAGACGGAGGAGTTGAGAGATGAAGGTTGCTGCGATAGGGATTGCGTTGATGATAGTGATGGGAAATGCAAAGGCGGCGATTGTGGCGGTGTTTGAGGAGCCGAGCTTCCCCTTCTACATCGCTTCCTCCGATTACGGCCCGGAGTTCTGTACCTACTGCCTCAAGGCCTCCGGCATTGCGTGCGATACCGTCACGGCCGCCCAGCTTGCCGATCCCGCCGTCTTCAACGCCCGCAGGTACCGCGTCCTCGTCCATTCCTACGGCAACTCCTTCCCCCTCCTCGCCGCCGATAACCTCCGCGCGTTTCATGCCGCCGGCGGGTGCATCCTCGCCATGGGCGGCGTGCCCTTCTGCCACCCCCAAGCCCTCGAGAACGGCAAGTGGGTCGATAAGATCGATAGCCTCGGGTGGAACTTCGTCAGCCATCAGAAGATCGGCACCGGCCTCTGGGGCGATGCCAAGGACGTCGACTCCCTCGCCCACGCCGACGGCGATCCGCTCGGCCTCGGATGGCTGCCCCTCCCGCCCGCGCCGGGTGGGATCACGCAATTCCTCATGCCGCCCCTGACCCCCGAGGAGGAAGCCATGCCTCGGGCGGCCGATGATCCGCGCCTGCCGGCGGAGGATGTGGTCACGCCGTCGGTCGTGGCGATGAAGGGCGGGAAGATCGTGGGCGCGCCGGTGGCCATCCTCCACCATAACTGCAAGGACTTCCCCGGCGCCGTCGACATCTGGGCGGGCGGAAGTGTCGAGTACACCTTCACCCGGCAGGAGGCCGAGCAGGTGCTCGTCGCCTCGTGCGCCTACCTCCTCCAGGCGTCGGGGGCAATCACGGATGCGGAGAGGCTGACCACCCTCGCGGCGGCGAAGAAGCGGTACGTCGCGCCAGTGACCGCACTGCCGTCGACGAGCGGGCCCTTCATCCTCCGTGCGCCCGCGACGGCGAAGAGGCTGACCGTCCTCGATGCGACGGGGATGGAGGTCGATGAGAAGATCTGCGCGCTGAGCCTGCAGGGCGTCATCAACCGCAAGCAGCCGCGCGTGTACCTCATCGGCGAGTTTCAGGATGAGAACTGGCTGACGGTGCTGAAGGGGCAGGGGTATGCGGGCGAGGAGGTCGAGACGCTGGCGGCGCTCCTCGACAAGTATCGGACGGAGATCACGGGGGCGATCCTCACCGATCCGGCCGTGCCCGATACGGTGAACATCGCGACGATGATGGCGGGCCTCGATCATGCGGTCGTGGCCACGCCGGAGCTTGCGGCGAAGCTGAAGCTGGCGACCGTGGAGGACCTGCGCGGGCGATGGAAGACGGGGATGGAGGCGTACTGGTGGGCGCTGGATGAGCTGTGGCCGAAGCTGAAGCCGCAGGCGCTGGCGTCGATGGAGCCGACGTGGGTGGGGCCGCGGGACTACCTCATCCAGCAGCCGGTGTTCACCTTCTGGATCGACTGCGTGTGCGATAAGCCGATGACGCCGGAGCAGGGGATGTTCCT
>PMZA01000441.1 GCA_003170595.1 Armatimonadota bacterium | reverse complement strand
CAGCTACCTCGAGGGTGAGGGCGCCGGCCTGCGCAACGCGACCGTGCGCATCGAGGGCCCGAACGCCTACGGGTATCTTACCGCCGAGAGCGGTGTCCACCGCCTCGTCCGTCTCTCGCCTTTCGACGCCGCTCACCGCCGCCACACGAGCTTCGCTTCCATCGAGGTCCTGCCCGAGGTCGGCGAGGATGTCGGTATCGAGATCAAGGACGACGAGCTCCGCATCGACACCTTCCGCTCCGGCGGCGCGGGCGGTCAGCATGTCAACAAAACAGATTCCGCTGTACGCATAACTCATTTGCCAACTGGTATAGTGGTACAATGTCAGAATGAGCGGTCGCAGCATTCGAACAAGCGGACGGCGATGCAGATTCTGAGGGCCCGACTTTACGACCTTCAGCGCCGCAATAAGCAGGTGGAGATGGACAAACTCCGCAGCGACCGCGGCGAAATCAGTTTCGCGAATCAGATAAGGTCCTACGTTCTGCATCCGTATACAATGGTCAAGGATCATCGCACGCAGGTGCAGACCGGGGATGTTCAATCGGTGCTCGACGGCGAGATCGACACCTTCATCCTCGCCTGGCTGCAGCAGCAGTCGGCGGAGAAGGCTCAGCAGATCGGCAGTGGCCCTCAGCAAGCTGAGAGGTGAGAAAGATGACCACAACTGGGAGAAATTGGGCGGCACTTTCCCTGACGGCTCTGCTGTTGGTGGCCGCGGCTTGGGCGCAAGGGCCTGTGGCTGATTTGCCGCTTACGACTGTGGATGCCAAGTCCGGTGAGGTCAGCTTCGGCGACCTCGCGGCGGATGCTTTGTGCAATGTTGGCAGCGCACCGATCGCCCTGATCCCTGCGGTCTCCTTCAAGGACGGGACGATCAACGCCGGCCCCTTCGACCGGGCGGGCCTGGCCGCGCTATTGCAGCAGCCGGACGAGCCGTGGGCGGTCTCCTCGCTCACCGGGCGCCAGCTTCGCGCCGCGCTCGAGCGCAGCGTCTCACGCGCGCCTCTGCCCAACGGCGGCTTCCTCCAGGTCTCGGGCCTGCGGGTGAACTACGACCCGGCCGGCACGCGTGATCTGCGCATCAAGAGCATCCTGGTGAATGGCGCCCCGCTGAGTGAGACGGCGAACTACGAGGTAGCGATGCCGATGTCGCTGGCGAAGGGTGGCGCGGGGTACTTCCAGATTTTCGATGCGTCGGCGATCGTGCGGCAGGGGAACACGCCGGTAGCGGATGCGATCTTCGTCTATGCGAAAGCCCGCGGCCACGTAAACTACACCGGCCAGGGCCGCATCACCGCGTCGCAGTAGCGCCGCCTTTGCCTTTCCGCTTGCTCTGTAGGGCGGGCATTTATGCCCGCCGCGTTGTGATCTACCGAACGAAAAGAGGACACGCCCTCGCGTGTCCTCTCCTGATTCCGGTCCTCTTTGCCTTCTGCCTTTCGGTGTCATCCTGAGAGCGACGATTTGTGTCGCTAAGCGATGCTCCGCATCGCCAGGATCCCCGCTCAAACCCTTCCCCTACACCGTCACCGTGTACTGCTGGTAGTGCGGGTTGACGAGGAGCCCCTTGCTCCGGCTGGTGGTCACCGCGATTTCCTCGGCAACCTTCTTCGCACCCTCGGCGTCGCCGGCGCGTATCTTCAGGATCCACATCGTCTGCGCCTGGACCGACTCCACAGCCGCGTACCCCAGCCTTACCAGCGTATCGCGCAGCCCCGGCCCCTTGTCGCCCTCGACGTCGCGCACGAGCACGCTGACCTCGAACACGCCCGGCTCCGGCTTCTCATCCGACGCCTGCCCCTTCTCGCGCACCTCGAAGGCATGCTTGTTGGGGTTGACGAAGAGGCTGGTCTGCTCAGCGATCTCGTATACGATCTGCTCGGCGGCCTCGGCCGTCTCCGCCTCGACCTCGAAGAGGTAGTAGTCCGCCCGCTTGAGTTCGGTCAGGACCTTCGCGTAGCCCATCCGTCGCCGCAGCGAATTCGACGCCGTCAGCGCGGTCACATCGGGTATCTTCAGCCGCACGAGCAGCTCAACTTGGTACATTTGCGCCTCCGCCCTTCTACGCCCCGGCCTTCACAGCCAGCCGGCTCATGAGCATGTCTCGGAGCGACGTGAACACCGCCAGCCCAGGGCCCTCGCCATCATTCGCCGCCATGTCACCGATCGCCGCGACCTTCTTCCGTCCCCATTCGCCCGCCAGTTCGGCCGGCATCTGCCGCAGGAAGCTCGCCCGCTCGGGATGCGGCATCATCGCCAGCACGTTCCCCTCGGGGTTGCACAAGCCGGCCATGCTCATGGTCGCGCCGTTGGGGTTCACCCTCGGATCGTCCACCACGTCGCCCTCGGCCGTGCAGTACTGGAACACGATCTGCCCGGCGTCCCTCAGCTTCTCGAACAGCCCGGGCAGGATGCTTGTGTACCGCCCCTCGCCGTGCGCGATGGGAATGGGAATGACTGTCCCCTCGGGGATGTTCGTCGTCATCCCGCAGCAGCCCGCCGGAGCCGTGTGCTTGATATAGACCCACTTGCACGCGAAGCCAGATATGCGCGACGTCGGCTGCGGCCGGTTGGGCGCGAGGGCCATCTCTACCTCACCGGGATGCAGACCAGGCACCAGCCCGGCCTCGACGAGGACCTGCGCCCCGTTGCATATCCCGAGCACCGGCTTGCCCTTCTCCACGACCTCAGCGAAGAGCGCATCCACGACCGGTTCCTTCGTCGCGATGACACCCGCGCGCACGCGGTCCTGGTACGAGAACCCGCCGCCGATGATGTAGCCGTCGTAGTCGGCCAGCAGCGCCGGCTGACGGTTCCAGCGGAACATGTCGCACACCATGCCCGCGGCCTCAGCGGCGCGTTTGGTCTCGGCCTCACAGTTCGATCCGGGGAACTGAATCAGTGCAATTCTCGGCCCTTCCACTCTCAACGCCTCCCGCCTCTACCCAGCCTTCCTGGTCTTCTTCTCTAGGTTGTCATCCTGAGGGAGGCGTTCTCGGCCGACCGAAGGATCTAGTCTTCGATTGGCACTCGCCTTCCCATCACTTCGCCGCCGTCAATTCCGCCACGACCCTGTCCGTGTCCCGCGCGATCAGCAGTTCCTCATCCGTCGGGATGACGTAAACCCGCACCCGCGACGTCGGCAGGCTCACATCCACCGGCTTGCCGCGCAGCGACGAGTCCTCATTCTTCGCGTCGTCAAGCTCGATGCCCATGAACTCCATCCCGTGCATCGTCACGCGCCGCACCATGGGCTCATTCTCGCCGACTCCCGCCGTGAACACGACCGCATCCAGCCCGCCCATCGCCGCCGCATACGCGCCCACATACTTGCGCACGCGGTACGAAAAGATGTCCAGCGAAAGCTGGGCCCGCGCATTGCCGTCAGCCGCCGCGGCCTTCACATCGCGCATGTCGCTGCTCACGCCCGACACGCCGAGGAGCCCGCACTGCTTGTTCAGGTACGTGTCCACCTTATCGGCGGTCATGCCCAGCGTATCGATCAGGAACCGCACGATCGCCGGGTCGAGGTCTCCGCAACGCGTGCCCATCAGCAGCCCCTCGAGCGGCGTGAACCC
>PMZA01000022.1 GCA_003170595.1 Armatimonadota bacterium | reverse complement strand
GCCTTCCGCTTGCCTTTGGGCGCATCGGTGGCTGGCGTCGATGTGGTAGCGGCCGGCGGCGTCGCTGGCGCGGCCCTGGGCTTCCTGCCCCGCTTCTTGCCCGCGGGCTTCGGCGGAGCATCCACCGTGTACGAGATCGGCTCGTCGACCTGCACGGCCGCGACGCCGATCCCGAACCGCAGGAACTCGCGCAGCGCGTTGACGCGCTCGCGCGTCTCGATCTCCAGAGGTAGTTCGATTCCATCCTCGCTCGTCAGGGTCACTTCGTAGCGCTGCATGGCGTCTCCTCGTGTCGCGTGGTGGCGTCTCGTGTCTTGGTGCCCCGCCGGCCGGTCAAGGTCTGCGGGGATGTGCTGCTAGAACGGAAGCGGGTGACCGTTCGCGTCCACTGGCGCAGGGTTCTCGCTGTCCTGCGGCGCGCTGGCCGGCTTCTCAGCCCGCGCAATCTTCTCGCCCTTGGCGGCCAGCGCGATCCGCGACGCAGCCGCCTTAGCCCGCATCGTCGCTGCAAACGACCTGGCCTTGTCCCCGCCCATCGGCGAGTTGAGCGCGATCCCGCCTCCGCCGAGGCGGTTGATCCACTTCACCTTCGCGCTCCACTTCCCCTCGTACTCCTCGGCCTCGACAACAATCGTCACCTCGCACGCGCCGTTGATGCTCGACAGGTCGGAGATGTCATCGCCAAGCCAGCCGCAGAGGCGCAGCGCCTCCATGGTCCGGTCGGTCGTCTTCTCGGTGAAGTAGCCNNGCACCCTCGATAGCCCGCGCGCGATACGTCCCGTCAGCCAACATTGGACACCTCCTCCTTCTGACTGACCATCGCGGCCAGTTTGTTGTGGATTCGTGCCAACTCGGCGGAGTTGTCGCCGGCGGCAATGACTGCGGCGTTGACCTTCAACGCGATGTCTGCGACATCCACGTTGGGGGTGAGCGCGATGTCGGCGATCGCTTCCGAGATGGCAGCCCGCAGCGCGGCAGGGTCCGCCGGGCGCCCAGCCTTCACCGCCTCTTCGAACGCATCCCAGTCGAGCGGGATCCTGTCGGGCAGGCTGTATCGGTTGCCAGCGTCATAGGCAGCCGACCGCGTGGTGTAGATGACCCGCTCTCCCGAAGAGATGCCGCGCACGCGCTTGGTGCGCGCGTCCTTGTTGGCGAACTCCTCGAACTTGGCGAACAGCACGGCGTCAACCCACTCTTTGAGCACGCCAGCCGCCTTCTCGTTGGTCTTGAGGATGTAGCGGTCCCACCCTTCCGACTCGGGGTCCTTGAAGTTCTTGATCCAGGAGTGCGCCAAGAGGATGACGTGCATCCCGCGCGCCTTCCGCAACTGTTCCAGGTCGGACAGGAAGCAGCGCCACCCGTCGACAGCGGCGGTAAAGCCCTTGCCGTAGCCGCCTCCGACCTCCTCCAGCGTCGCGACGTTGGCCTTCTCGCAGATGTCCCTCCAGAGCAGCGGCTCCAGCCAGTCCACCGTGTCAACCACAAGCGTCTTGTAGGCGTGCTCGCCGGTGGTCAACGCGCGTACTGCGTCGCGGGCATCCTGCCAGGTCCAGCCGTCCGCCGGGGCCGGGAAGTGCGACACGGCGCCGAGTCCCGGCGGGATGCCATCCTCGGGGCAGATGAAGATCGGGGACGGCGCATGAGCGGCGAACGTGGTCTTGCCGCATTTCTCGACGCTGTAGAGGAGGACTCGCATCGGATCGCTGCGCGGAGTCTTGCAGATGCTCGCCAGCGTCATGCGTGGTTGGCGCGTCGGGGCAGGGGTCTTGATCTGCGACCCGTTTCCGCGCGTTGCCGTGGTCGTGGTGGTCATGTTGGTTGCTCTTTCTGGCGTCGAGTCCACGACGCAATGTAGTCTGCCGCTGTGCGAAGCGTAGCGGGGTTGTCTCGTGCCATGCCTAGCATGACGTTGCACCGAACGCAGAGGATCCCCCTGTGCCCAGCCGGATCGCGCTGGCTGAACTCGTGAGAATGGTCAAGAACCCAGTCACCTTTTCCGCCTGGCTTGTCAGTTCCACACAGTACGCAAATTCCACTCTGCGCAGCCAGTCTTGCCGCAAACACTTCCGGCTCAATCCCGTACTTGTAGCGTCTCAGGAGTGGCTTGATTTTCTTGCTGTAATAGCAGCTGTCGTACTCCCTTCTCTTCGAGGGGTCAGCAGCAACCCGAGCACGCCGAGTGGCTAGGATTTCTTCCTTGTGTTTGTGATAGTAGGCCCTTCCTCTCGCCCGCCATTCTTCTGACGTTTCGGGGGGATTGCGCGGCATCAGCGTCCCCGCGCCGCTTCGTCAAGGCCGAGTTTGCGGAGCCAGGTGGCCAACGGCATGTGGGCCGCAGTCGCGGCGGCTTTCAGCGTCTTGTGGTCCGTCGGCGTGACCTGGATGTCGAGGTGAATCATGGCGGGCTTGATCTTCTGCTTTGGGGCCATGCACGCACCTTACCCCGCCTGCGCGGGTATGTCAAGGGTAAAAGACGGGCAGGTTACGGAGTCGGCGCGGTGGCCGACAGTTCACTGTGGACTCGCTCGACGCGCTTGAACCGCGTCGCATCATCAAGCGACGCGACACCGCTGCACACGTCGAAATACTCGCACGTCCGGCCCCATGCAATGCACCCGTCCGGATTGCGCGGGAACACCCCGAGGCGCAGCCCGTCGCGGATCGTCTGGCCGAGCTGCCACACGTCGGCGGCGTGCTCGGCCATGTCGGCGTCGAGGCGCACGACCTCGCCGCGGCTGTAGTAGCGCGCGGGGTCTACGGCCAGGGCTTCAAGCAGGCGAGCGCGGTAGGCGTCGGGCGTCTCGTCGGCGTCGCGCTGCGCCGCGTACAGCGTGCCGTCCTTCTTGTACTTCCGCGCCTCGGGCGGCGTGGCCTTGAGCGGTCGCAGCGCGGGCTTGCTCACCACGTCGTAGAGGCATCCGGCGACGTCGAACCCCAGCGCACGGGCACCATTGAGGTAGGTGCT
>PMZA01000288.1 GCA_003170595.1 Armatimonadota bacterium | reverse complement strand
TTCATGCATTATCCGGGCTAGGGCTCGGGCAGACGCCGTCGCCCCGGCTTGCTTATCCGCTCGGTCCGCCGAGCTACGATAGTGGCCGATAGCTGTCTGCTTTGCGACCAGGTTCTACCTCGACCAAGGGCCGCCAGGCGGCCACACCATCTCGAGGGCCTCGCCGTTCCGCAAGGCCGTCAGAACGGGCCCCGCAAATGTGGCAATGGCGGCCACCACTTCCCCGAACAGATGGGGGGACATCCTCCAGTCTTTGCTTCCGTATGAAGGCACGCCACCGCGTCTGCTGTTGAGATGCCTGCCCGAAGGAGATCGTGAAGCACGCCGCCTCGGCCCGGAACTGGGAGCCTCGGTTCTCGAAGGTATGCGTCACGGCCGCGGCAGATTCCGCTTCGGACGGTCCATCAAAGCAGGCTCTCCAGGTAAGGTCGGATCACGTGCTGCACCCGACAGATGCGAGCAAACTCCATCAGTGCGTCCGCCCTGGTGGCCCCGCCCTCGCAGTAGAGGCGTAGCGCCTCAAGGGCCACGTCGAAACCGATCTTGTTGCGGTACTTGAAGCAGTCAGCGATGGTCTTCTCCGCGCTGTATATCTTCACGGGCACCCCGTCCATCTCATGGGTCTCAACGCCGGCCCTGAAGGCCTTCTCGCTGAAAGGGAAGAGATGTATCGGTGGGTAGGTGATCTTCGGTTGGCGCCTGGGCATGTTCCGGGCCACGGCCATCATCACCTCATGGGGTATCTGGGTGGTGATGCCGTGAAAGGAGAGTGCCGAGATGAGACAGACGACGGCGTGGGGGATCTTCATGGCGGCCGTCACGAGATCGGGGTTGCCCAGCGGCGGCATGTCCGTGAGTCGATAGACGCCTCGGCTTAGTCGCTCCAGAACTCCCCTATCGAGCATGGTGTAGAGAGCATGGCTGCTCACGCCTGCCTGCAGCGCCTGAGCTGCTCTCATGACGCCACCGTTCTCGCGGAACACCGCTACCGCTTGGTCTAGAGAACCGTTTGGACCCGACACGTTGGTGCCTCCAGATGAAATGATACCACATTCCCACAAGTGGTATCATTGTGTGCCGGACAAAGAACATCTTACTTGGTTGAGCGCTCCTGAGCGTCCGCAGTTGGCCACGCCGAAACTGCTCGGGAACAGGTTCCTTTGGAGGGGCATACACATAAGGCGCATTGAGCGACGGTTCAGAACTGCGCGGTCGATCCGTTCGTGCCACTGACCCACAACGCCCACCCAGCGCGAGGTAGCCTGCGGGTGGGGCAAGGGTGGAGGTATTTCCAGAGGGGGGCGGGAGCTGCCACTGCGGATGGACCAAGGAGGGGGCAGGAGCAAGGCGGGCCTACAATGACCTTCAGCTTGGGCCCGTCTTCGGGGGCAAGGTCGCCCGCCCTCCCGGGCTGACCACCGAAGTGAACTGCTCCGAAAACAGAGCATATGCTCCGCCTTTGGAGCACTACAGCGCATCGGACCCCACTCGCAACATGCCGAAAACATGTAGGACGCAGGATGACGGTGCCCTCATCGCGCCGGCGGCAGGCTTTCGATCGACCGGGCGACCTCGTGGCGGACGTAGGCATAATCCTCGGGCGCAGTGCTGTATCGGTTGACGCCCGGAGCTACCTGCTCGATCATGCCCGAGGCGACCCGCGCGCCCTTGAGAGCCCCGGAATTGCCGCTCCCGCCAGGTCCGGACAGCCCGAGGTACGAGCGCACGAGGGACAGGTAATCGTAACACTTGCAGACCTCGTGCAGGATATTCCAGGGCGCCGTGCTGTCAGAGCCCAACACCGAGGCGACCTGCCCGATCATGCCCAGCACATGCCTGGCCCGAGCGATGGCTTCCGGCTTCGCCCGGGCATTCCGGCTCGCCGCCGCAAGCCGTGAGCGGAGCATCCAGGAATACTCGTAGTCCTGCATGCCGTCGCGCAGGGTCTCCAGGCGGATGCTCTCATAGATCCGATCGGGCGGATCGTCGGGGCGGCGGGGATAGTAGAGGAAGCCGTCGCCATTGCCGGAGGTGCCGGCGCCCATCTGCGGATCGTCCCAAGGGTTCTTTGTCCACAGATCGACGTCCGAGTAGAGCAGGCCGTCCACCTTCTGCGTCCACGTCAGCCATACCAGCGCCCGCGGCGACACCCCCGGCGAATCGATGAGCAGGCCCGGTGCCCATCTGCCGGACGTATACCACCAGACCTTCTCGCCCTCCTTGCGGCGCTCCTCGGCGATCTGGGCATTGTAATACGGCGTCCCGGGACACCAGACATCCACGGCGCCGTACAGCTCCGGCTTGGGCGCGATGGTCACCATCCGCTGAAGGCGCGGGTCGGCGGCCTTGAGAGCTTTCGCGCATTTCACCAGATCGGGCCATCGATCGGGCCCGGCATCGTCGAACTGGCGCAGGTAGACGAAGGTTTTGTCGAGGGCCCCCCTGCTCGCCCACCAGTCCGTGATCCGGCGCACCCACCGGCGATCGTCCTCGGTCTCGACAGGCGTGCCCCAGTCGAAGGAGAGATAGTGGCTGAACTTCAGATCCTCGGCGAGGTCGGCATAGCCCTCGAGGTCGGCGAGGTCCGCCTCGCTCGCCGACCGCGGCGGGCCGCTCGGGCCGACCAGCATCGGCGCGAGGCGGTGCTGGGCCAGGCTCAGCCAGAAGCGCTTGAACACCGTGGAGCCGGCCTGGGGATAGTAGTCGAGGAAGTGCGAGCCCTCGCCGCCGAAGCTGAAGTTGAAGGCGGTCGGCAAGTGCGTTTCGGCAGGAAGGTCAAAGTCGAAGACCTCCAGGACGACCTTCGCGTCGGCGAGCTTGCCGTCCGCCGAAACGACGCCGAGCTTGCCCTCATAGACGCCCTCGGGCGTCCTGGCCGGCACGTAGAGCCTCACCCAGAAGGCCCGCGTCTCACCCGCGGCGATGTCGATCGGACCGGGCATGAGCAGCGGATCAGGCCACGGCCCCGCCCGGGCGCCGTAGCTGCCGGCCGCCCTGGTCGTCACGAGTCCCTCCGGTCGTATGAGCACCCTTTCCGTCGGCAGGGGCGGCTGGGGCGAGTACGGCATCGCCTCCAGCTTCGGCACCTGAACCGACACCTGCACGCCCTGCAAAGCCCTCTCCGCGCGGATGGCGACCTGGAAATCCAGGTACTCGTTGCCTGCCCCTTCGAGGCGGACCACTCCCTTCTCGCGGGCCACTCGCGTGGGCAGGTCGCGCTCGGGCAGGACCTTCACATCCGCCGGCTCGGTCCAGACGGAGGTCGCCTTGCTCACCTTCAGGACGCACTGCAGCGGCTGGGCGTGGAACAAGGACGCGGGGGTGGGCGGCCGCCTGCCACTGAGGACGCCGTTGCGGAATTCGAAGATCACCCAGTCACCGGGCCGGTATCCGGCCTTCTGGAAATCGCGGTTCCACACGAAGAACTGAAACCGGCCGAGGTTGGCGCAGACCTGCTCCGGCAGGTCGCTGAGGTCCACCGTTTCGTGCACCCATTTGCCCGGCACCAGGCGCGGGTTCAGGCTGTCTTGCTGCCAGATGGCGCCCTGGGGTGTGCCGAGAAGCAAGCTGAGACCCAACTGCGGCACCAGGCCCCGGGCTGAAGTCATCCTCACATCGAACTCGATCCTCGCGTAGCCGCTAACATCCAGCGCCGGCGAAAAAACAAGCTCAGCGTCGGGCCAGGCATCCGGCGTCTCGCCCATGACGTAGGAGATGGTCAGCAGGGCGGGAGTGGCCGTGACCTGGCAACCACTCGCCTTCCACGGCCCGCCGCCCCACGAGTCCCAGGGGATCGGCGGCGGCGGAGCATTACTAGACCGCGCCCAGGCCATACTTGCTAGGAGCGCAAGCCCGGCGATCGTGGCAGTGCGGCACCTGCGCCTGAAGCGGACGCCTGCAGCCCGCCGTCCTGATGGGTTCGATAGCTCAAAGATGACTCTCACTCCAAAGCGCGCGAGCGGCGAAGCAACGCCTTACGGTCGGCCTAGTGGCCTCCGGCCGGGCTCACCCGTGCACTGATCTATCGGCGATCCGCACCCGCACGCCCCCAGCTCCCGCGACCCCAGTCGCGCCGGCCGTCGTAGCCGTAGCCACCCGTAGCAGAGTGTGGGTGGGCCGGGTAGGGATATGGGTAGGCGTAGACGACGCGAGGGTAAGGGTAAACGATCGTCGGATAGCAGGGATACGGAGGGTATACGTAGTAGGGGTAGGCCGGGTAAGCGTAGACCGGGCCGCTGCCGAGGAGCAGGCCGCCGACCAGGCCGACCCCTCCGCCATGGGCCAGCGCGCCGGGAGGCATCACCACGCCCAGGCCGAGCGCCAGAACTGCCAGCACTACTGCTGCACCGATCAATCTGGCCTTCACGCTGCGCACCTCCTGCTGCTACAACATATAACGCGCCAGTCGGGGCCGCGTTCGCTACGAATCGTGACCTTGCCCCCCAAGAACACGTCCACGGTGAATGTCATTATAGACCCGACCGGGGGCCAATCCAAAGGGGGCGAGAGGCACTGCCAAGAGGGCTTGTCCGCCGGCGCCGATTACCCAAGAGCCACGCCAAGGAGAGGGTTGAACCAGTCCGGAGATGATATCGTCTAATAAGCATTATGTCTTCATAGGCCCAAGGCGGGCACATACTAACACTCGACCTGGAACCGCTTCCTGGGGCGAGGTCAAGAGGGCCTCGGCACGTGCCTTCGGGTTGGGCTCGGCGTCCGCACGCTCGCGGGCGTGGCAAGAAGGGGCTGGGCCGTGTCCTTCGACACGCCGCGGCACATCGACAGGGCGACCACGGACGGACGAAGGCCGGCGCGGAGGGCGCGGCCGACACTGAGACGCCAATCGTGGAAGAGCACGTCCACGCGGGCAGGGGCAGCGCTGGTGCCCTCGAACTCGCAGCGCGCCCGGACAAAGCCGGGCGCGCTGCGAGCGAGAGATGGTCGCGGCGCTTCCGAGACCGGGAGGCTGCGCCAGCGTGAGTGCCTATCAATTCCCTGTCTAGCCGTGGTGGACTGTCTTCGTCGATGAGGCGTGATGATGGTGCCGACGAGCCTTGTGGTGTCGATGGTGAAGCATGCCGGCACCAAGCCTGCTGTTCGTTAGGCCACCGTGCCCGCCGTGGCTGCCAGCGGCCATGGCCGTCTTGGCCGTCTCCGGCTTCGCCTTCGACCCGGCCGCGAATACCGCCGTAGTCACCAGAGCCAGCACCACCACGACCACCACCGTCCATACCAGTGCCTTCGAAGCTCTATTCTTCAACTACTCCACCTCCTAGGTTGTAGCTTTGAGCATCATACGACCATCACCGGCCTTTGTTCAAGTGGGCTCAGAGAAGGCGCTGTCAGTGTCTTCGCGCTGGTGGTCGCGGCCAGTCAAGGAGGCTACCGGCCCGAGTCACTGATTGCACGAGCACCGGTAGCAATAGAAGTCTCTGAGGCGGCCCCGTCACTGCGTCAGGTCGAAGGCCGTGCTGGTTGCCTGCCCCGAGGCCCTGACCTCGCCCCGTTTGCACAGATTGAGGGGCAGTATAGCCCCGCCCTGGGCCCAACCCAAATGGGCGAGAGGCACTGCCAAGAGATCTTGTCCGTCGGCGCCGACTACGCAAAATCTGCGCCAACGGGAGCGTGGGTTGAGCCCGGACGTGACGTCGCCCAACCTCCCTTATGATGACCACTACGAAGGCCCCCGTCCACCTACCGCGCATGCTTACCCTGCCGGAGTTTTGTGACGGGAAAAGTCTGCCATCGAAGAGAAGAGGAACTCTCTCACACGACGTGAAGAGTATACGGGAGAACCCTTTCTGGGAGGTGATACCCACCGCGCGTCCAGCTAATCGTCTGCGCGAAGCTGTGCATATCTCGTAGTCGCCTGCCAGAGAGTAAGGAACCCGCAAGCATCGGAGTCAGTCGGGCTTCTTTGCAGCTAGACACCACAACTCCAGGGAGGTGAAGGACCTGCGTAGGGGCTTCACACTCCTTCGGTTGCTGGTCGTGACCGCAATCACCGCGATTCCCGTCGCCCTGCTGTTCCCCGGCTCCGCCAAGGCTCTCGAGGAAGCGCGCCAGGTCTCGGGGACCCGCGCCCTCTCCAACCGTTACGGGGTGTGCGACTCCCACCTGCCGCTCGACAACAATTCCACCATGGAGTTGAAGTTCTCGCGCATGAACGCGGCCGGCATCTCCTCTGTGCGCTGTGTGTTCGCCTGGCCGGACATGGAGCCGAGCCCGGGCGCCTGGAACTTCGCAGGGACCGACCTGGTGATGAAGAAGGCGAGCGCGCACGGGGTTGGAGTGGTGGTCATTCTGGGCTTCACGCCGTCGTGGGCCAACGGGGGAAACGGCTTCAACTACCCGCCGACCAATATCGCCGCCTGGCGCAACTACGTGACCACGGTCTGCACGCGCTACGCCGGCAAGGTCGCTGCCTGGGAGGTCTGGAACGAGGAGAACATCCACCAGTTCTGGCAGCCGGCGCCCGACGCGGCGGCCTATGTCGCGCTCCTCTCTCAGACCTCGCCGTTGATAAGGACGGCCGACCCCGGGGCCACGATAGTGATGGGCGGCGTGGCGGGACTCGGCTCGGACTACCTGGACGCCTGCCTCAACGCCAGCGCGGCCGATCTCATCGACGCCATCGCATACCATCCCTATCCCGAGACACTCTACAAGGACGACTACACCCCCCAGGAATCGCGCTGCCGCAACATCGTCGCCTTCGTGCGCTGGCTCATCTCGACGCACACCACGAGACCCCTGAGGATCTGGATCACCGAGGTGGGCTGGAACACCTGCGCCGAGTCCCCGCCGGGCGTGAGCATGGACACCCAGGCCTCCTACATGCTGCGCACCCTTATCAACTACGGCGGCACCGAGGTCGACCGCGTCTTCTACTACAGCCTGTACGACGAGCAACTCAACAAGTGGGACGACTACGGCCTCGCCACCCACGATTATTCGCCAAAGCCCGCTTTCAACTACTTCAGGACGTTAGAGTCCGTCTTCGGGCAGGCCGTCTCCCCGAACGCGACCGCCGCCACCTTCACCTGCTCGACCCCGGCAACGCTGGAGGCGCACGCCTTCAACCTGGCGGACGGGAGCCTCGTGGTGGGCGCCTGGAAGTCCAACGACGCCCAGGACACACTCGCGGTAACCGTGGCCGGGCCCGCCTATGCCAGGCCGGTAACGGTCGACCCTGCGACCGGCCTCGAGCAGCCAACCCCCAACGCGGCACGTGCCGCCGACGGAAGCGTGACCGCGACGGGCATCGCCGTTGGCAAGCGCCCGGTCATGATCAGGTTCGCACCCGCCGTCCCACGAATAAGTCCATCTCGCCGGCCTCGAGAGCGCCCGGCAGATCCTTGACAACGACCTGGCAATCGTGCACAAGCGCGCGGAGGAGATCAAGACGGCCATCGACGCGGTCCGCGCGGAGATCTTCAAGCTCCGCGGCGACAAGCCTGCCAGGAAGGCGGCTCCCAAGACGGCGGCGAGCAAGGCAACGGCGAAGCCCGCTGCGAAGCCTGCGGCTAAGAAACCGGTTGCCAAGAAGCCACCCGCTCAAGGCGAGCCCCACAACCCTCCGCAGCCTCTCGCGCCTGGGAGCTGGTGCCGAGCCCGGCGGGCACACGACCCTTCGGCCAACATCGGCAAGCAGGTACCAGAGTGACGGCGCCTGTCCTCCTCGGGCGATGCCCCACGCCATCGCGACGTACGCTTGCTCGGACAGCTGTGCAGAGGCCTCCTGGTCCTACGCGCCGAGTCGCGAGGATGCCGACGATGCTGCTGCATCGGCACGGGCGATGGCGTGTGCGGCCGCTCGGAACGCCTGGGGTGCGTATGCCCCTGACCTTGCCCCCGAAAAGAGATTCAGGTTAGATGTCAGTATGGACCTTACTTGGAGCGGACCCCGTCCCTATAACCATCCGCTTTCTGGGCATAGCGCGCAGCAAGGGCACCTTTGCAGTGCAAAACACAAGTTGGGTTCCGTCGCGGCCCTATGGACATACGGCTCAGTAAAGTATCTCCGAGTCAGACTCGTAGCGTGCCCTGACCTTCTCCGCACATCGGCGTCTTGCCTCGTTTTCCGTGCCACCATAGGCGTACCCAAACTTGCTGCCCCGCCCATCGAAGGCTTCCGCCAGGTATTGCCCACCGCTGCCGAAGGCCCCCGCGAGGCCGGTGGACTGGACTCTCACGTCAGTGCGTTTCTTGGCCCTTCCCGCAATCCTCCGTGGTCGAGTCTTGGTCATCGAGTCGGCGAACTATCCGTCTGAGAATGTGCTCGCGGATCGCCGACGACAGCCAGTCGACTCGCTCAAGGCGTCGTGCAAGTCCCGGGGAGACGCGGTAGTAGAGGCGAACGAAGGCGGCCCCCAGAGGAGACGGCAACAGACGCTCGTCACGGAAGCGACGCAGGACCACCACGTCCGGATGGTCGTAGCTGCCATAGCAGGCTGTGGCTATGTAGCAGCATCCGGGAGCTTTGGTCTCTGGCTTCGCCAGGATCTCATCGATCTCTGATCGAAGGTCGGCTGCGTCAGAGTAGTCCGGCCTGAGCCGGAGTGCCTGATCCACCAAGGGAGCTGCATCCGACGCCAGCAGTGCCAAGGCCCGTTGACGGGCCTTCTCATACTTTCGGAGATGGTTCTTATGGTGCCACGACCGAGCAACAGTCAGGACCACATGAAGGGCCGCAGCCGTCACGGCCTTCGGCCCTCGCACCTCTGAAGGGAGGAGACCCGCGAGCTCGGTCTCGTCCTCGAGCACCTTGCTCTCGAACTGCTGGCAGCACCATTGGTAGAGAGCCAGCCCTGCGAAGTAGTGGGCTTCGGCGGACTGAGGTTGTTGTTTGGCGGCCTTTTTGAACTCGAGGTAAGCGAGCGAATGCTCTTGGGCTGCCATATACCGCTGACCTTCCTGCATGAGCTCTTCGAATTGCTGTGCCATGTTCTCCCTCCCATGGATTCCCAAACGGCTTCGACCATACCGTGCTGCGAAGCTCGCTCTGCAGAATGGGCCATCTCCTTCCTTCCGCGACCGCCAGGAGACACGCAGGCACACAGAACACCGACGCCATATCTCGAACGAAGTGATCTTGCCCCGAAAAACAAGGCGAGGTCGAAGGTCAGTATAGACCCGCCCCGGGCCCAGACCAAAGGGGGCTTGGAGCATGTCCAAGAGGGGACATACGCCGGAGCCGATAGTCCAGGCCGCGTCATATCCAAGCCTGACTGCGCACAGATGCTGCGTGTCCTAACAGAAGTCATGACGTGTCGAGGTGGTCCCGGAAGGCGATGCGGTGGCTCTGTCTGGGAACCGCAACGGCGCACCTAGCTGGTTTTGCAGACGCTTCGGCCTGACCGGGCGGCTTGGCCTTGGCGTGAAGGACACCCCACGTCTGGATGAAAGATTGCGCCTGCAGGTGGATCAAACTCTGGGCCGGAGCAGTAGGGTCTATTCTGACATTCAACGTGGATCTGTTCTTGGGGGCAAGGTCACCGAAGCACTGGAGGCCAACACGGACGGCTTCATTTCGGCCTGCAGGACGTGTCCCGTGGGCCTCTGCAGGTTGAGCCCTGCTTAGTGTGCGGCTTGCCAGACCGCAGGCCGTGGGCTCACGTCCCGTCACCCACGCCATACGCTGCAAACAGGTCCTTCTGCTGAGAGGGGGAAGGGCTTCTGGCATATGGAGCCTGGCGTCTCGCCATCGAAGGCACAGGAGACCCCTGACCCGCTAATGCCCACCGTGGCCCATCAACAACTGGAAGGCCAGGGCAAGAGCGGCGACGGTCATGATCCCCGTGGCGGCCCAGCCCACGGCCTTGGTCCAGCCCTTGTTCGTGCGGTCCTTCATGATCTTCGCACTGCCGCCGATATGCATGATCATGATCATCAAGGGAGGAGCGATGACCCCGTTGAGCACGGCGGCATAGTATAGCGCCCGCATGGGGTTTATGCCGAGGAAGTTGAG